>JAOTYV010000197.1 GCA_029861675.1 Alphaproteobacteria bacterium | reverse complement strand
ACGTCGTCCGTCGACCTGAGCGGATCGGCTACAACTTCTGGTGCCAGGGGAATGTTGTCGGCCTGTCGGCGGACGTCATCCCAAAACGCGTCGAAGTCGGCGGGCTTTTGCAGCATCGTTATTGGATCGGCATGGTGGAAGGTGCCATGAGTTTAGCACGCGCCGCTTCGGCAGAGACAGCCGGCGGCCCTCAGCCCGTTTCCAATCGGGACCGGCCCAACGCATCAATCAGCGGCGACAACGACCGCGCTTCGTCGAGTGCTTGGGCCAAGGCGAAAATCTCCTCCGCCAACGGCCGCTCAATCACCGTATCGCAACAATCCCGGAACTTCGCGGCGAGGCGCTCCTTCGAAAACCATCGCTCCGGCTTGCCCATGGCGAGCGGCACAAATTCTTCGAGCCGTTGTCCGTCCAGGGTTTCGATCGTGACGACGGCGCCGAATTCCGTGTTGCCGGCAACGCGGTCGTCGAGCTCCATGGTGACTTTTTCGGGCAGACCCGACGCGTTGATCCGCGCGAGCGCCGCATCGGTGAACGTGCCCAGCGTAACGTCGCCGTCGAGCAGCGCAGCCGCGATGCAGTAGCCCATGCAGAACTTACCCTCGAGCGGTGTTGTCGCCCGGTCGCATACCATCGGTTCGAAATGCATGTCGGTGACGCCGACACGGACTCGCCGGATCGCCTCCAGCCCGCCGGCTATCCTGTCGCGCAGGCGGACCGCCGCCTCGATGGGCGGATGCGCCGCGCCGCAAGCCGGATATGGCTTCAGCCCGAGCCCAAATTCAGTGAGAATCTCCAGCGGATCGCCCCAGGTGGTGAAATGTTCCGTCGCGATGTCCTGATGGTGATTGAACACCGCCGAGAATCCGAACCGATGCTCCAGGATATCGACGCTGGCGGTGATTCCCTCGCGCGCCATCAGGGCGGCGAGTACACCGTTCCGTGACGCATAGCCCGCATGCAGCGGCTTGGTCATCGTGCCGAAATTGGCGCGCAAGCCGCTGGCGCCCGAGGCCGCCATTCCCAGCGCCATCGCAAAGGGTTCCGCTTCGAGCGACAGCAACGAAGACGCCGTCGCCGCCGCGCCCAGGCTGCCGAATGTGGCGGTCGCGTGCCAGCCGTTACGGTAATGCGCGGTGTTCAGTGCCCGCCCCAGCTTGCTGATCATTTCAATGCCGAGGATATAGGCGGTGATGGCCGCGCCGCCGGAAATTTCCGCGCGGCCGGTCATCGCCAGGATTGCCGGCACAAGCGACGCGCCCGGATGGGCATACGCGGGATGGGTAACGTCGTCGTAGTCGATCGCGTGGGCGAGCGTGCCGTGATACAGCGCCGAGTCATGCGGTGACGCGAAGCTGCCGGTCCCGATCAGCGGGATAGCGGTGCCGCCGGCATCGTCCGGCATTGGCCCGACAACCCGGCTGAGTTTCCGCGCGACGGGCTCGTTCGCGCCCGCAATCATGCAGCCGAGACAATCCGTGATCGCATCCACCGCCATGGCGCGGGCACGCGGCGGGAACGGCTTCTCGCGACATTGTTCCGCAAAGACGACGAAGCTGTGCGTTGCATCGGTCATGGCAAGGATACCCGCCACAGCCGAGACATTCTCCGAGCGTCGGCCTCGGGCGGCCTTTGCATGCCCACCCCATGATACGCGCGACCGAAGGACCTTTGAATTTTAAACGTCATGCTCTCCCTCGATTGCAACGATTGGATAATATCATTCTGGTGGCCCTGTCAGGCACGCGCAATTCCTTGTTTTCCCGGGGATTGCCGCGAGACGGGTTTGCATTAGACTGGCTGCGGAAACCGATTTTCTTTCGCCCATGGAACTGTGTCCGGTCAGGGCAATGATTGGACCTGTCGCTACCGAGATTATCCAAGCCGATGGGATCGGGGAATGGGGCACGTCCCATGATCCATAAACAGGACAATGGTCAATGACACACGCGACGGCGCTCGTTGAATATTTGCATGAATTGACCAACGTGCCGTTACCGGACGACTTGTCCGGGCGCACGCGCAGGGTACTGCTCGATACGCTTGGATGCGGTCTTTACGGCGCAGACAAGCCCTGGACTCAAATTCTTGTCGAGGCGACGCCGCAGGCCGCCGGAGACGCAACGGTTCTTGGCTACGCCGGAAAGCTGCCGCCGGCAACTGCGGCCCTCATCAATGGAACAGCGGCGCATGGCTTCGAACTCGACGACTTCATTGTCGGGTCATTCACTCATGCGGGAGCGCCGGTCATCTCGGCCGCCCTCGCGGTGGCGGAAACAGAAAACGCGAGCGGCGAACGGCTGCTGGGCGCCATCCTCGCCGGCTACGAGATGATGGGGCGGCTAGGCCTCGCGATGGGTCATCAGCGCGCCGAACAGGGCCTTCACTATACCGGTCAACTCGGCGCCGTCGGCGCCGCCGTAGCCGCGGGTGTGATACGAGACTTCGACACGAACCAACTCCGCAATACGATCGGTATCGCCGCCTCGATGGGCGGCGGGATAAAGGCATTTGCCCAAGGCACCGGCGGCATGGTGAAGCGCTTGCACGCAGGGCGGGCCGCGGAGGCCGGTGTCCTCGCGGCGGATCTTTCCGATCGAGGTTTTTCCGGACCAAAGGATGGCCTCGATGGCGATTTCGGCCTGATCTTCGCCGCAGGTGGCGATGATGCGGAGCCCGCCAAACTATCGGACGGGCTCGGTCAGGTCTTCATGATTCATCGCAACTGGACCAAACTGTACCCCTGTTGCGCTGCCTTGCACGCGGCTTGCCAGGGTATCGAAGAATTGCGCGACGAGCACGACTTGGCGCTGGACGCCATCGCCCGCGTCAAGCTCGGCGGCAGCCAGAGAACGTCAATCCAGAACGGGAGCCGCACCATCGAAGATACGATGGCGGCTCAGTACAGCGGGCCCTTCGCCGGCGCCCTGGCGCTGGTGGGCAATGCGATGGAGCCCGCGGGGTACGCCCCGGCCGCGGTCGCCAACGATGAATTTCGTGCCGCAATGGATCGCATCGAAATGGTCTGCGATCCCGAGGTCGACGCAGCCTATCCGGCGACGCTTGGCGCCCGTGTCACGATAGAGCTCGTCGACGGAAAGCATTATGATCGCCTGATCCTGCATCCAAAGGGAACTGCGAAAGCCGGTGTTTCAACGGCGGATGTCGAAAGTAAATTCCGGCTTCTCGCGGGAACCAGAATGAATGGCAAAGCCGTGGAAGACATAATCGATGCGGTCCAGAATATCGAGCACGCCGACGGTCTGGGCCGGTTGAGCAGCGCGATCCGGAACGTAAGCGATGCCGCCTGACAAGCCGGATAAAATTCTCGCCGAAATCGCCGACTACGTTCTCCAGGATGACATAATCGGCGATCAGACCGTCCGTGTCGCCCACCTCGCCTTCATGGATTTTCTGGGATGCGCTTTTGCGGCCCTCGACGAGCGCGACTGCCAGCGCCTGATCCGGCCGCTTGTACCGGGGTTGACCGTCCCCGGCGGAGCGCGGGTGCCGGGCACGCGATATGAGCTCGACCCGGCGTCCGCCGCCTTCGGGTTCAGCGCGCTCGGCCGATGGCTCGACTATAACGACAGCTGGTTCGGAAAGGGCGGCGGCGGGCATCCCTCCGACATGTTCGGCGCACTGCTGGCAATGGGCGACTACCTGTCGCGAAACTCCGGCGGCGCACGGGCCCTGACGATGAACGATGTGCTCGTCGCCGGGGTCAAGGCCTATGAAATCATGGGGCTGCATTTGCAGATGAACGAATTCGGCGGTTTCGATTTTACCGGACCGCTCAAGGCGGCGTGTGCCGCGGTGCTGACCCGCATGCTCGGCGGCGGGTTCGATGACATCATCGCCGCCGTGTCGCAGGGCTGGGTCGACGGACAGCCGCTCCGCATCGTCCGTTCGCCCCGGACAGGGCCGCGCAAAAACTGGGCGTCGGCGGATGCCGCGTCCCGCGCGGTCTGGCTGGCGATGAAGACGATGGAGGGGGAAAGCGGCTATCCGGAAGTGCTGACGACGCCCGGCACCGGACTCTACGACGCGGAACGCAATGGCGAAGCCTTCGAGTTCAGCAACCGCTTCGGCAGCTTCGTGATGGATACGATCCAGTTCAAGGTTTACCCGGCGCAATTCCGGACGCAAACCGCGCTCGAGGCAGCGATCGCGCTGTATCCGCTCATTAGGGACCGGCTGGAAGACATCGAGCGCGTCGAAATCGAAACCCACGAACGCACGATCCACACGGTGGACAAGACGGGCGAATTGGACGGCCCCGCGGACCGGGACCATTGCCTGCAATACATCGTCGCGATTGGCCTGATCTTCGGCGCATTGCGCTACGTTCACTATAGCGACGCCATTGCGGCCGACCCGCGCGTCGACGCCCTGCGCGATCGGATGTTGGTCCGCGAGAATCCGGACTACACGCGGGGCTATCAGGATAAGACGATCAAGACCGATGCCAACGCGCTGCAGGTATTTTTCACCGACGGCACGTCCACGGAACGCGTCGAAGTGCTCTATCCGATGGGCGACCCGGTCCGGCGGCAGGAGGTTCTGCCCGTCCTGGCGCGCAAGTTCAGGGAAAACCTGGCCGGACGACTCTCCGACGCTAAAACGGCAGCCCTTGTGAGCCTGTATGACGACTTTGAAACTTTCTCGGCAATGCCGGTGGACCGGTTCGTCGATCTGACCATCCCGGACAACGCGGCATGACGGGCGCGCGCCGCTTTTCCCTCCGGCCTGAATTTCGCTATCGTTGCAAGCCAATTCTTCAGCGCTGCCCGCCGATGAAAATCTTGTAATCCCGGGTCACCAGGAGATATCCCATGTCCGATTTACCGAGGCGGATCGACATCGTGGAAGAAGGGCCGCGCGAAGGGTTCCAGATCGAGCAAAACCCCATTCCCACCGCGCGGAAAATCGCCCTCATCGATGCGTTGTCGCAGACCGGCGTGAAGCACATCCAGACCGTATCATTCGTAAACCCGAAGCGCGTTCCCGGCATGGCGGACGCCGAAGCGGTGGTTTCCGGCATCACGCGGGTCCCCGGCGTTGCGTATAGCGCGCTCTGGTTCAATGAGCGCGGGCTGCGTCAGGCGCTGGCGGCGGGCTTCCTGGAAGTCGAGGGCAAAATCACGCTGCAACCCTCCGACGCCTTCCTGCAAAGCAACCTCAACCGCACGCCGGAGCAGCATATCGCGACGATCCATGCGCTGATAAAGACCTGCAAAACGATCGGCGTGCCCGTATGCCGCGCCAGCATCGGCACCGCGTTCGGCTGTAATTTTCAGGGCGATATCCCGACCGAGACGATTGTACGCCTGGCCGGAGACATCCTCGACATCGCGGCGGAATATGAGTTGACGATGGAGACCATATCTCTCGCGGACACCATGGCCTGGGGAACGCCGGAAAGCGTCAAGCGCACGATCGGCGCGGTCCGCGACAAGTTTCCGGATGTGAGGCTTGCACTCCATCTTCACGATACGCGCGGGCTCGGGATCGCCAACGCCTATGCAGGGCTCGAAATGGGAATAGACCGGTTCGATTCATCGATTGCCGGACTTGGCGGTTGCCCCTTTGCGAAGCATGCGGGCGCCGCAGGCAATGTCGCAACCGAAGACCTGGTCTTCCTGTGCGAAGAAATGGGAATCGCGACCGGCATCGATCTGGAAGCCATGATCGACGCGGCCAGGCTCGCGGAATCCGTGGTCGGCCACCCGGTGCCGGGATGCGTGGGCAAGGGCGGCAGCCTGTCCGCCATCCGCAAGCGATTGTCGGCCGCGGCATGAGCCCGGCCCTGTTACGAGACTTTAGAACGGAGCTTTCCTAATGCCGCTACCCTTGCATGGCACCCGCGTCCTCGACCTTTCGAATATTGTCGCGGGGCCGCTTTGTTCCTATCAGCTCGCCATGATGGGGGCGGAAGTTATCAAGGTCGAGCGTCCGGAAACCGGCGATCTTTCCCGCAAGATGGGCGCGGACGTGTCGCTCGGAAAGGTCCACATGGGCGTGTCGTTCCTGTCCACCAATGCCGGCAAGAAATCCATCACGCTCAACCTGAAGCAGGAACAGGGCCGCGCGATCTTTCGCGACTTGGTGAAGGACGCCGACGTGGTGTTCGAGAATTTCCGGCCCGGTGTCATGGACCGGCTCGGCCTGGGATACACGGCCTTGCGCGACCTAAGCCCGGGTCTGGTGTATTGCGCGGTATCCGGTTTCGGGCAGGACGGCCCCTTGGCCCAGCGGCCGGCTTACGACCAGATCATCCAGGGGTTCAGCGGCCTGATGAGTGTGACGGGCACGCCGGAGTCCGGACCGGTGCGCGCGGGGTACCTGGTGTGCGACGCCATGGGCGCCATGACCGCGGCGTTTGCTATTGCCGCCGCGTTGTGCCGCAAAAAAGAATCCGGCGAAGGCGCGTTCATCGACGTGTCGCTGTTGGAATCCACGCTCGCCTCGATGGCGAGCTGGGTGGTGTCCAACTATGCAAATGCCGGCAAAATTCCCATTCCCATGGGCAACGAGAACCATTCCGCGGCGCCGTCCGGGACGTTTCAGACCAAGGACGGCCTGCTTAATATCGTCAACAATGAACAGAAGCAGTACCACGCGTTATGCGACGTGGTCGAAAAGCCGGAATGGAAGACCGATCCGCGCTGGGCGGACCGCGACGACCGGATCCGCAACCGGGAGGAAATCCGCCTCGCGCTCGACGCGGTATTGCGGGAACGGCCGGCGGCGGAATGGGAACGTCTTTTCACCGAAGCGGGCGTGCCGGCGGCGCGGGTCTATTCGGTCCCCGACATCATCGCGCATCCACATCTGGAGGAACGCGGTTTTCTTAAGCAGTTCGACGACGTGCCGGGGATCGGCCGGGGTGCCACGGTTGCGAGCGCGGGCTATCGGCTTGCCGGCGAGGACACGGCGCCCAAAACGCCGCCGCCGCAGCTTGGCGCCGATACCGCTGACATACTCGGCGCCCTTGGCTATGGCGAGGACGACATCAAGGCGCTTCGAGAAAAGGGAACCGTCTGATTGTTGCGCGGCGCCGATTCGTAGGCTGACAAACATGAAACCCGAACCCATGGGGGCAGGATGAGCTTTTTCGAACCGCCAAAGGTTATCGAGACGGAAGTCTTCGCCGAGCTGCCGGAAAAGTACCGCAAACCCGATGGCGACAAACCGCATTCCTTTCTGGAAGGGCCGTCCTTCGATCGCGCGGGATACCTCTACGTCGTCGATATTCCGAATGGCCGTATATTCCGGGTCTCGCCCGACGGCGCATTCGACCTGGTCACCGAATACGACGGAGAGCCGAACGGCCTCAAGATTCACCGCGACGGCAGGATTTTCATCGCCGATCACAAAAATGGCTTGGTCCGGTTGGATCCGGATAGCGGTAAGGCAACGCCGATCCTCGCCGGCCCGCCGAAGGAGCGCTTCAAGGGGCTCAACGACCTTGTCTTCGCCGGCAATGGCGACCTCTATTTCACCGATCAGGGACAGACCGGGCTGCATGATCCGACCGGACGCGTGTACCGGCTGGCAGCCGATGGCCGGCTCGACCGCCTGATCGACACCGTTCCCAGCCCGAACGGCCTGGTGCTCAACCGGTCCGAGCGGGTCCTGATGGTCGCCGTCACGCGCGCCAACGCGGTCTGGCTGGTGCCGCTCACGCCCCATGGCGGCGTCAGCAAGGTCGGCCTGTTCGTTCAGCTGCCATCGCCCGGGCCTGACGGCATGGCGCTCGACGCCGACGGCAATCTCGCCGTCGCCCATCCGAGCCTGGGCGTGGTGTGGCTGTTCGACCGGCGCGGCGTGCCGATCTATCGCGTCAATTCCTGCCGGGGCTCGATGATCACCAACCTGGCCTATGGCGGGCCGGACGGCAAAAGCCTCTATATGACGGAATCCCGCAGCGGCACGATCCTGCGCGCAGAAATGCCTGTGCCGGGACGGGTGATGTTTTCCCATATGGATGAGGCGTAGCCGCGGACATTTCGGTCTGCCGCGGCCTTAGTTACCCGACGGCGTTCGTTGCTTCCGGCAGATCCTCGGTGACCACCGCATGCGCCGCGTGCCGTCCGGCGAAACGCCCCGAGGTGAAGACCCAGCCCAGATGGTGGCCATGGCCCGCCAGCAGCACGCCGCCCAGCCCGGTCAGCCCGGCGGCGTACAGCCCCGGAATCGGGTTGCCGTCGTCGCCGAGGACGCGCAACCCGTCATCGACCGCCAGGCCGCCATCGATGAAATTGACGCGGGTCCAGACCGGCCCCATCGCGATGAACGGTCCGGGACCCAGGCCGCGGCGGTTGCCGCGCGGCGGCGCACCCGCCGGATCCGTCGCATTGTAGTCTGCGACGGTCTGTTCCAGCGCCGCCGCCGGGACGCCGATGCGATTCGCCAGTTCGCTGAGTGTCGCCCCTTCGAAGACCATGTCCTTGCGGTTGCGCCGGTAATCCGCGATGGAGGCGTAGGCGAAGCCCGGAACGGTCGAGACATACCAGGGCCAGCCGGTGAATTTCGAGATGTGATGCGCGTCGAGCAGGATGTAGCCCTGCTGCTCCGGCTGTTCCGCCAGCGGCCCGTCGATGTCGCCTAGTTCGTCCGCGAAACGCTCGCCCCGCCGGTTCACCAGGATGCCGCCTTCCTGAAACAGCTTGGGCGACGGCACCAGCACGGTGGTGAGAAACGCCATCAGGAAGGGCCGCAGCAGCCGGCCCGGAAGATGCCTGAGCGCCGCGTTCATCGCCCAGGTAAACGGCCGGTGCGGCGGCAGGTTCGTGATCCATTTCGGCGGCGGCTCGGGGAATCGGATCCCCGCGTGATAGAGATGTCCATTGATGACCCGCGCACCGATCGCGGTCGCCATGCGATGGCCGTCGCCGGTATTGGTCGGATTGACCGCGGGAAACGATGCGACGGTTTCGTTGATGTAGTGCGCCTTCATTTCTTGGTCCGAGCTGTAGTCGCCCGACGCCAGGACAACGCCGCCGCGCGCCCGATAGGTCGCCGGCCCGTCCGGCCCG
>JAOTYV010000196.1 GCA_029861675.1 Alphaproteobacteria bacterium | reverse complement strand
CGCGGCATACGATATTCTGTTCGACGACCCGGCCGCGGCGAGCGCCATGCGGGCCCGGGCTAAGGAGATCGGCGTGACCCCGTGCGACACACCAGAAATGGCCATCGCCGGCGCCGACATCGTCTATTCCACCGTCGTCTGCAAGGCATCGCTGCCGGTCGCGGTTGAGGCGGCCCGGCATCTCCGGCCGGAACAGCTTTACCTCGACTTCAACTCGATCTCGCCCGGCCTCAAACGGCAGGTCGCCGAAGCGGTCGCGCCGAGCGGCGCGCGTTTCGTCGAGGCGTCGGTGATGTCGAACGTGCCCGGCAACGGCCATCGGGTGCCGATGCTGCTCGGCGGAACCGGCGGACGCGACTTCATGGTGATGGTGGAAGCGCTCGACTTCAATGTCGAATTCGTCGAGGAAGAGGTCGGCCTGGCGTCGGCGACCAAGATGGTGCGCAGCATCATGATGAAGGGGATGGAAGCGCTCTATCTGGAATGCATGCGCGCGGCCGAGCATTACGGCATCGAGCAGAAAATCCTCGATTCGGTCGATGAGACCATCGCCGGGCGCAATTGGACGCAGAACGCCAACCGGGTCATTCCGCGTACTGTGATTCATGCCAAGCGCCGCGCCGACGAGATGGCGCAGGTTGCCCTGACATTGCAGGAAATCGGCATGGCGCCGACGATGGCCGCCGCGACCGAACACTGCCTGCGCTGGTGCGCCGATCTCGGCCTGAAGGACGTGTACAAGGACGGCCCGCCGGACAATTTCCGGGAAGTGGTCGATAAGATCAACGAAATTGACGGTCCCTTGACCGGACGACGAAACGATTAGCAACACAGGAGACGGAAATGCCGAAGAATGGGGAAAGTAATCTGGTCGAGTACGAGCAGGACGGGCAAATCGTCACGCTGACGCTCAATCGTCCGGAAAAATTAAACGCCTTCAATGACGATTTGGTCGGCGCGCTCGATGATGCGCTCTATCGCTTCGACACCGACCCGGAAGCCCATATCGCGATCATCTGCGGCAGCGGCCGGGCCTATTCCAGCGGTGCGGACGTTCAGCAGCGGCAGCTTCGCAAGCGCGAGGAATTCGAAAAACTGGGCGGGCCGCAAGGGCGGGGCACGCATTCTTCGGACCTATTGACGAAGTCGGTAAATTGGAAGCCGGTGATTTCGGCGGCGCACGGCTATGTGCTCGGTCTCGCCGTCGGCATCGTTATGGAATCCGACCTGATCGTGTGCGAAGAAGGCACCAAATTCCAGATTACCGAAACCTCGCGCGGGCTGGGCGCCGCTAAATACTGGGGCATGCTTGATTTTCGCGGCGGCGGCGCGTTCGGCACCGAGATGGCGCTGACGGGTCGTTTCTTCACCGCCGAGGAAGCGCTGGCCGCCGGTCTGATCAACCGCGTGGCGCCGAAGGGTAAATATCTGGAGATGGCGAAGGAATTGGCGCGGGAAGTTTGCAAGAACCCGCCGCTCAGCGTGCGCTCGACCGTGCGCATACGCCGCTATCACATGAACAAGCTCGGCCGCGAGATCATGGCGATGACGGCGCCGGAAAAACTCTATTTGAGCGAGGATTTTCAGGAAGCGGCCAAGGCCTTCGTGGAAAAACGCGCCGCGGGACCGTTCAAGGCGCGATAGGGAATTGCCGAGGCGCAGCGACTGTCGACGCTGTCGCTCCGTATCGCCGCTCAGTTGAAGGTGCCGACATTAAACGGCGTCACCGGGGTGCGTAGATTTTTCCGTTGGTCTCGCAGTTTAATGGAAATTTTGTCGACGACCTTTTGTAGTGCGATCCGCACCGTATCGTGCAACTCGGCTTGCCGGGTATGGCCTAACAGGCGCGCGTCGATGGTTTGCTCTCCGTCCAGCGATTCGAGGCTGCATTCGACGAAGAGTGCGATCGGGAAATTCAACCCGACCGTCCATACGGTGCAGGAAAAACGGCCCCGCTGGTTCAGTGTAAGAGGCACGGCGGACGTGGTTGCGTCGCGTATAGGTGTGATGCGGACCGCGGCGGGCAAGACAACCTTGAGGCGCCTTTTCACATCGTTTTCCAGGCGTTTGCGTTTCAACCCGAGTGTCGTTGCGCTGCCGTCCAGGCGAATCGCGACCAATTCAATAGCGCTCAGATGACATGCCAGTGACAGCACGTTGAGCGGTACGGTGTCGCATCCGGGTTCGCCGGCTCGTGCGTGTCCGGTTGTGGCTAGAACGAACGCGAAAATTGCGATGGCGAATTTGTTCACCGGTGCCCGATCTTTTCATTTCGTCAAAGTGTATCGGAGGCACGTTCCGAAGGTGAGTTCAAATGAGAGGTAGCAAGCGGTTTCCGTGGTACCAATCCTTCGCCATATCCGGCTTGGCGCAACGGCGTCGCGATTGACGCGCTTTCCGCGTCGGCGGTACGGTTGCTCCTTCCAACATGACAGCCATGGGCGAATGATCATGAATGACGATACCCTTCCGCGTTTCGACGACGCCCCGTCCGCATGGCGCGGACCGGAGATGGCGGACAAGCCGGAGCGTTGGACCTGGCAGCTGTCCGCGGATGAAATCGCGAATTTGGATGAAACGGTGCTGCGGTTGGACGCGACCGGCCGCGATATTGTCGATTTGACGGCGGCCGATGCACCGCTGCCCGTCCTGGCGGACCGATTGACGGCGATGCGTCGCGACCTGATGGAGGGTATCGGATTTCGGCTGATCCGCGGCGTGCCCACCGAGCGGTATAGTTTACGTCAGGCGGCCATCGCTTTCTGGAGCCTGGGCGCCCATCTCGGGGAAGCGGTCTCCCAGAACGCCAAGGGGCATGTGTTGGGCCATGTGCGGGATTTGGGTTTCGATTATTGGAAACCTTCGGCGCGGGGCTATCAGACGTCACAACGGCTGCCCTTTCACTGCGACGCGGCCGATGCGGTCGGGTTGTTGTCGCTGCGCACCGCCAAGTCGGGCGGCGTTTCGAGCATTACCTCGTCAACCGCGCTGTACAACGCCATCGTCGAGCGGCGGCCCGATATCGCGCGGGTGTTGATGCAGCCCACCTATCGGGATCGCCGCGACGAAATCCCGGAGAACCGCAAGCCTTGGTATCCGATGCCGGTTTTTCATCTTCATGGCGGCCGGGTTTTGGGCCATTACGTGCGCAGCGCCATCCGCAAGGCGCAACGGTTCGATGAAGTGCCGCGCATCACGCCGGAGCAGGAAGAGGCCTTCGATTATCTGGACGCGCTGGCCGTCGACCCGGAATTTCGTCTCGACATGACGTTCCGCCCCGGCGACGTGCAGTTCCTCTGCAATCATTGGATTCTGCACAGCCGCTCGCAATACGAGGATTGGAAGGAACCGGAAAAGAAACGCCACCTGTTGCGGCTTTGGCTCGGTTGTCCGGACGGACCCGACGTCCCCGACGCTTATGTCGAACAGCAGGGGCTCACGGAATCGGGCCGACCTAGAGGCATCCATTGCCCGGGCGTCGAGCTCAACACGCCGCTGGAGGCGGAAGACGGCGGCGCGGGCGCCACCGCAAAGCGGCTGGCGGATGCCGATGCGTAACGGGTGCGCGCCGGGCCTGGCCGCGAGATCAACCATTGATAGGAGGACGACATGGCCGACTTAGTGGAAATCGATGTGAACGGTGATCCGACGGGCATGGTGACCGGCTGTCCGGCAGGCGACGGGCCGTTTCCGGCGGTGTTGATCACGATACACGGCGGCGGGCTCGACGAGTTCGAATACGATCTGGCCGATAAACTCGCGGCCGAAGGCTATATCAGCGCCGCGCCCGATATATTCCATCGCCAGAAGCCCGTGCCGACGGATGCGGCGGAGCGGCGCGGCCGGTTGCGGGACGATGAATTGCTGGCTGATGCGAATGCGGGGCTCGCCTGGTTGGAAGCCGGCGGCACGGCGGATATGGGCCGGGTCGCGGTGCTCGGCCATTGCATGGGCGGACGGCACTCTTATCTCTGTGCGTCGACCAATCCGATCTATCGCTGCGCCGTGGTCTATTACGGCGGCAACATGTTCGTTCCCTGGGGCGATTCCGGGCCGGCGCCGTTCGAGCTGTTGAAGGACCTCAAGGTTCCGGTGATGGCGTTTTACGGCAACGATGATCAGAATCCGTCGCCGGCGGATGTGGACAAGACCGAGGCGGAATTGAAACGGCTCGGCGTGGATTACGAATTCCACCGCTATGACGGCTGCGGCCACGCGTTCCAGAATTTCCTAACGGATGCCTACCGCGAGGAAGCGACGCAGGATTCCTGGAACAAGACCGTGGCCTTTTTGAAGAAGCAGATCGGATAGAGCAAATCTCGAGCGAACCGAAACGGTTCGCGACGACGTATTTGCGTAAAAACAGAGAGAGACCATTTCACTTGAGTCAATTTAAACAAGAAATGGTCTAACCGGCGGCGTCGCGGAGCCGCCACCACGCGGCGCGGGCGCGGGCCAGCGGAATCAGCAGATTGCGCAGCGGCAGCGGTTTCGCCGGCCCGGGCAACACCGGACACGCCTCGGCGGCCCGGCCCTGCACCCGCTCGGCCAGCAATTTGCCCATGCCGGTCGCCATGGCGATGCCGCGTCCGCTATAGCCGAGACCCGCAAAGACGCCCTCGGCGAGATCGAACAGGCGCGGCAGCCGGTCCAACGTTACCGCGATCCGCCCATCCCACAGATGCTGAAAGCGGACTTCGTTGATCTGAGGAAAGACGCGGATCAATTGCTCGCAACTTATCCGGGCCAGCGGCCGGCTCGGCCGCATCGTGAACAACGGGGAGGCGCCGGTGACGATGCGGCCCTCCGCATCCTTGCGGAAGGCCCAGAGGACGCGGCGTGCGTCCGATATGCTTTGGCGGCCCGGCAGGATGGTGCGCGCGACGTTGTCGCCGAGCGGTTCGGTCGCCGCCTGAAACAGGCGCATCGGCACGATGCTGCGCGCGAGATCGGGCCAGAGATCGCCGGTATAGGCGTTGGTCGCCAGGACCACCGTGTCCGCGGTGACGGTTCCGCTCGGCGTCTTTACCTGCCAGTCCTGGCCGGCGCGCTCGACCGCCAATGCGGGCGAAGACGCATGCAGCGCCGCCCCGGCGGCCTGCGCCGCGCGGGCCAGCCCGCGGGCGTAGCTTAAGGGTTGGATATTGCCGCCCGCCCGATGCAACCAGGCGCCGGTGTAATGCCGGCTGCCCGTCATTTCCGCGGTCGCGGCCGCGTCGAGGAAATTTACCGGCGCGCCGCGCGCGGCCCATTGATCGTGCTTTTGCCGCACCATGGCGAGGCGCGCTTCGTTGTGCGCCGGCATCAACCAGCCGTTCTGCTGGGCGTCGCAATCGATGCCATGCCGGCGAATCAGATCGAAGACCAGGGTGGCGGAGTCCTGCACCCAGGCGTTCATCGCCTCGCCGCGCTCCGCGCCGAACTGCGCGGTGATTTCGTCCGGATTGTGCCGGCTGTAGGCGGGCACGACCTGACCGTTGTTGCGGCCCGACGCGCCGAAACCGGGCGCCTGGGCCTCCAGCAGGATCGTTTCGACCCCGGCCTCGGCCAGATGCAGCGCCGCCGACAGTCCCGTGAAGCCGCCGCCGATCACCACGACACCGGTGCGCCGGTCGCCACCGAGCGGCGGGCAATCCGGCGCCGGCGTGGCGGTCGCGGTCCAGAGCGCGGCGCGGGGATCGGAGGTCTTCATTCGGTGAGTCCGTTTGGAACCGGGAACCGCAACCATGGTCCCGGCGGAGAATGCCCGTCAAGCAGCGCGGCCCGCCGCCGGAACCTTTCAGGTCAGTTCATCCCGTAAAAGCCGAGTGCGCCGCCGGCCATCACCTGATATGCCGATTCGGGAGACAAGGGGCCCAGCCGATCGCGCATCATCTTTGGCGCTCCGGGAAAAAACCCGTCCTGATGCGGATAGTCGGTCGCCCACATGATCTTGTGCGGACCGATATAATCGGCCAGCACGGCGATGCTGTTCTCCACCGGCTCGAACGAGATCCAGCAATTTCGCTCGAACAGCTCGCTCGGCCGCATGCTCGGTCCGGTCCCCTTGAACCCCGCGTCGTCGAAGTGCCGATCCATGCGGTCGAGCCACGGCGCGATCCAACCACCGCCGGATTCGAGGAAACCGACGCGCAGCTTCGGATGGCGGTCCACCACGCCGCCCCAGATCACGCTCAACGCCGCCAGCATCATCTCCATGGTGTGGGAGATCATATGCCGGGCGGCGCGATCGCCTTCGAACCGATCGACGCCCACGGTCGGCATGCTACCGTTGGCCGATCCTTCGTGGAACCCGATGGAGAATTCGAGATCTTCGGCCTGCTGCCAAAACGGCTCGTACATCGGGTCGCTCATCATCTTCTTGCCGTGATACGGGTTCGGCCGCAAAAACCCGCCGCGCATTCCCAGCGTTTCGCGCGCGTAGCGCATTTCCTCCATCGCGAGCTCGACCGACTGCATCGGCAGCATGGCGACGCCGAAGAGCCTGTCAGGATACGGCTTGCAGTAATCGACCAGCCAGCGGTTATAGGCTCGGCACATCGCGGCGGACAGATCGGGCGCTTCGACGGCGCCGGTAAACAGACCGATGCTCGGATAGAGGAACGCGGCGTCGATGCCGTCCGCATCCATATCGACGATTCGGGCGTGCGGATCGAACCCGCCCTTGTATCCTTCGGCATATTTCAGGCTGCCGACCTCGACGATGCCCTGTCGAACACCGATGGAGCCGAGGCTGCCGATGCCCCGGGGATTGCCCAACAGCTTGCCCTCGACCGAAATCCGCTCCTTGCCGTTGTCGTCGATGACGAGCTGCGGCTGGCGTTCGCGGAACGCGGGATCAAGGTAATCATCCCACAAGCTAAGTGGTTCGAGAATATGACCGTCGGCATCGACGGTTTCGTATGTCCGTGTCATCGCCTTGCCCTCCCGGGTTTGTGGATCCCAGGGCACGATAGCGCGAAGATCGCAGCACGGCGAATCCGCGCAACGGGATCGCTGTCACGGTTTGGCGGCAACCACGGCCGCTCCCGCGGGCAATGCGGACGAGACGTGAACGCCGACATCATCTCCCCAACGTCCGTTATCGGGGGCAGAGCGGACCTCGATTTCCGGACCCGAGACGTCCGAATTTAGCCGAGGGTGTTGAAGAACTCAGAGCTATCGAAAATCAAGCAACATTCGCTCAAGCCCGCCTCATTTTTGGACGTAAAGATTCAATGGCGTGCCGTGTTTTGAATCATTGTTTCAAATTCTTTGGACCTTCGGACTTCTTCAACACCCTCAGCCAATAGGCGACATTCCACTGTGCGCCCGAAAAGCCGCAGAACGCAGTACAGAAGATACGGCGGCAACCCGAGGATTAGTGCTGCTGCCCTATCTTCTGTTCGATTTGTCGGCGGCGATAATTGAAATAGACGCAACACCCAGCGAGGACGAGAGCGCCAAGGCCATACGGGCCTTCGCCGTGCATGCCGAAGGCGGGAATGAACAGGGCGAAAGAGGCGATGCCGGATAAGATGCACGCGAGAAGGTAGCGCTGTGCAAGCCGCTGAAGATCTTGGTGACTAGATGACATGTGGCAACTTCGGCGTAACCTCCAGCCCGCTGCCGCTGCCTTCCTGCGTCTACGGACCTTTGTTATCGATAAATTCGCTTAGCCCCTTGATGCGCGTCCGGGCCCTCTTACAGCAACTGGAACACTGATCAGGGGAACCTGACTTACTAATGAAGTCATCGAAACGCGCTGATTTCAACAGCAGACGGCAGGGAGGTCCGCCATTGATCAACCGACATGTCCATAGGGCCGCAAATCTCCGCTCAGTGTCAGACTCGGACGTAAATCACCGGTGAAACGGGGTCCGCTCATGGACCATGACCGGAAGTAAGCGCCGGGTATGCAGACATCGCCTGCCGAATGTCCGCTATCGCAGGAAGAGCGGAAATCGATCCGGCGGACCGGGATGGCAGCCATTGGCGATGAGCCACCCCCGTCTCTCGCGTTACTTCCCCATCCAATATTTCGGATCGGCCGGAAACACGCTTCGGCATTCGATCCGTTCGGTCGGTTCAGCCAGTGTATCCGCGGCATCTTGCCAAACGGCGTAGTGCGGTGCGGCACGGTGGGCGTCCACGGCCGCCTCGTCGACATACACCTCGTAGAAGTAGTAGACGTTTTCATCGGTGACATCCTGCAGCACATTAAACCGGACGCAGCCGGGTTCATCTTGCTCGGAGCCGAGGGCATCGACTTCGATAGCATCGAGGAAGCGCTGGCGCATTTCCGGCTTGATCTTGACCCGTACCCATTTTGCAATCATTGGACTCTCCAGATTTGTGTGGTTCAAACATAGCGAGGGAAATATTTATATGAACGATATGAGCGATTCGGATCCAACACCATAATGCGCCGTGCTGGCGAGTAACGAGTTTCGAACTCGGGGCTTCCGCGCCGCCCTTTCGTTTTCCGCTTTCCGGACAAAGGCGAAATCACGATGCCGAACAAACGGCTCCTCATCGTCGCCCACGCGCCGTCCGACAACACGGCACGGCTGCTCGACGCCGTCGTCGACGGCGCGCGGTCCGACAAGACCCTGACCGTCGACGCCATGGCGATGACGCCTTTCGACGCCGGCCCCGAGGACGTTCTCGCCGCCAGCGCGGTTATCCTTGGGACGACCGAGAACCTTGGGTATATGAGTGGGGCGCTGAAGGACTTTTTCGACAGGACCTACTACCCATGCCTGGAGGAGACGCAAGGGCTCCCATACTGTCTCTATGTGCGTGCAGGTCACGACGGCACAGGGACCCGGCGCGGCGTGGAGACGATCGTGACCGGCCTCCGTTGGCGGGCGGTGCAGGAGCCGCTGATTTGCCGCGGCGCGTGGCAAGAGACGTTCGTCGATCAATGCCATGAACTCGGCGCCGCAATGGCCGCCGGTCTCGATGCCGGGATCTTCTAGACTGGACACATTTCGAGTGCTGGACCGCCTTAACCCGGGGGCGCGCATCGCCGTTTGCGGCCAGATCTCGCAATACGACAATCCTGAACGCT
>JAOTYV010000195.1 GCA_029861675.1 Alphaproteobacteria bacterium | reverse complement strand
TATCGGCAGCTTATCCAGCAATACGAAGCCGACACCGTCGCGCAATATGGCACTCGCCTGCTCCATCGCCAAGTGACACTGCGGCATGGCGAAATCCGCCGGCCGCAGAGCGACAATCGGCAAAGGTTTGTTGCGCAATTCCGCCGCGACCGCCTCCAATTCCGCAAGACAGGCATCGTTCAACCGCAGCAGACCCGTCTCGGCGTCCAGCGACTCCGCCGTCCACGCGATCTTTTCGGCAATTGGCGCGGAGAACCGGTCCTCCATCGGCGCGGTCTGCTCCTTCCCCGCAATCATTTCGAACATCATTCCTTGTTGGTCGGGCCAGCGGTCTCATTCAATTGCACGATAATACGCCGGCCGGCCCCGCTTGTCAGATTGCGACGCAAGGCCGACGCTTCCGCGCCACGGCCAGCCGCCGAGATTCTTCCGGCAAAGAGAATGAACGCGATTTGACCCAAGCGACATTCAATTTTAAATTATCCTCATATTTTAATTGGCTAATTTCGGCATCCCATCCGATCGGGCGCGTTGAATCGCTAGACCACAGCATTAGTCCTTTAGGATAGATACTGGTACAAATGGATAGGGCGGACATCGATCGCCCGGGGCGGCACTCCGGTGACGCGGCGCGATCTAATCGACAATCAACCACACGTAATTTCCCTCCCGAACACCCTCAAATGTTATTTCAACTTCAAATTCGGTCTCGCTGGAGATTCGAGGTTAATTCAGCCGGAATAGCGCCCACCAATCGAACAGGCGCATATAAGTATATTGCGCTACCACGATGACTTTTATAGTAAATTGTTGCGGTTAACAAACTCTGTGGTTACCGTGACGTCGAGTTGGCACATGAAACAGACCGTTCAACCCGGCATTGCGGGAGCATAAAAATAATGTCACGGCTGACGGACGATGAAATTCTCGAAGTGCAAAAATTCGTCGACCGCGCGAAGGCGCAGTTCGACGAGCGGCACCTTGTGATCGAGGTCGATACGGATCTTTCGAATTGGGTGAATTACGCGGCCCGCGCGACGAAAGACCACAAAGGGCTCCAATCGCCGATCACGCATGACCCACGCGCCAGCAACGTGCATCCCGGCAATTCGTTCTGGGTGGCCATACGGGAAAAAACCCGGCCCTTGTGGGCAAAATTGACCCGCCGCGAACGCCTCGTTGCCGGCTGCGCGGCGCATCGGGTGATAGAAACCGAGAATATATTCGAAGAAATCAGAACCCAGCGCATTTACTCCGATAAGGTGCCGCGGCTGGACTACAGGCCGGTCACCATCGTCGCGACGGAAAACGCCCCGGTCATTTCAGGCAAGGTCGGGTTTACGGGGGGCTTCTGGATACATCCGAAATACCGCGGCGCCGCGATCAGCGGGACCCTCTCGCGGCTGGTCCGTCTGCTTTCAATCCGGCATTTTGACATCGACTGGTCAATGAATTTTGCCCGCGACACGTCGAACCGGACCGCAATGTTCAACCAGGCCTATGGATTTCCGAACTCAATCTCGGTGACCAAGGGCTACTATCCGCCCTACGATACGGATCTGGACATGCAAATGAACTATATCCACCGTGAGGAGATCCTCGAGCAGCTGCGCGAGGAGAATGCCGAGGCGGACAAGGCGTCGTCGAAGACCGGTGACGGCCCGCCCTCAGTTCATTAGGGAATTTTCCTGCGATGCCGCGATCTGGACGGCCGGACGAATTGGCCGCACGCCCACGATCAACTTCGTGACCCGGTTTTCGGCGTCGGTCAACGGCAGGATCAGACGCCGATAGTGTCTTGAAATCCCGAAAATCAACTGCTCGATTTCGTGATAAACCGGCTCGGCGTTTTCACGCGTCATAAGGTATTCCGACATCAGGGCCTTGGCGTGCATGCGGCATGGATATTGGCCGACCCGGGTATTGGCGAGTTCACTTCCAAGCCGGGGATACGACGACTGCCAATGCGACATAAACACGAAATTTGCTGGATTTGGATCGCCGACATCAACCAGTGTTGTCTGACCATCCAGCGCTATCGTGTTCGTATTGTCCGTCAGCACGTCTTGAGCCAATGGAATTCGGCCGCCCAGGCTCAGGGCCTTCCAGGTCTTAAACAGCGTCCAAATTGTGCCGCCCGGCGGCTCCGCCTCGGCGAACTCGTTCATCGGGTAAAGTTCACGCCGCTGAATGTTCTCTCCCGACGTATCGAACGATGTTTCGACCGGATAACCCATTTTCTCTCCGCTATGCCTACTGCAATTCATTGATAACTGCAGTTAATTTCATGAATCTCCGTAGTTACTTCAACGTAAATATTCGCGTCAATATTGTAAAACAACCCCATTATGACAATTCCGACGGGTTAGTACCATAGAATTCATCATATGAATACATTTAATATGGCATTTATTATAAATTGTATAGTATACATTTTCCATACTGTTCAGCGGGAATACTGAACTGAACACGCTAAACGATAATTTATAGATTAGTAATACGATCAAATATTAAAGGAAGCGAAAATCGTGGCGCAAGATCAGGAAAACCAGAAGCCCGTCAGTAAGAAGGGACCGAACCCTGTCGATGTTCATGTTGGCCGCCGGGTTAGAATCCGCCGCGTATTATGCGGCTTGAGCCAAACAGCGCTCGCTGATCAACTTGGGTTGACCTTCCAGCAGCTGCAAAAGTACGAAAGCGGGGCGAATCGGGTCTCTGCCAGTCGTTTGTGGCAAATTTCCCAAATTCTCGATGTTCCGATCGCGTGGTTCTTTATGGGAATCGACGATGATGCGGATCGGCTCGAGGAATTCCGCACGAAACGGGAAACCCTCGAACTCGTACGCAACATCGGCAGTTGCCCGCCGGACGTGCAACGCCGTTTTCGGGCGTTGCTCCACAGCATTTCCGAACATACGCAAAAGAACGAGCCTTCCTGATCCCTCCAGTAGACCATTAGTTACAGCGCCTACCGGTTGGTCTGGGGGGCCGATGCCGCACCACGCCCGCTATTGGACCGCTGCGCGCGCCCCAGGATCCAGGCGGGCAGCAAGGCGCAGATAAACACCGCCGCGATCAACAAAAAGCCATCCTGAAATCCCATTGTATTGGCCTGTGCCTCGACCATCTTGCCCAAATGATTGAGGGCGAGCGCCGGTCGCATGGCTTCGGGAATCCCGTCCGCCGCAAGAAGACGCTCCACTTGGTCCAACAGTTCCCGCGTCGATGAATTCGCCGCGGTCTGGGTCACGGCCAGGCTTTCGCTATGAAATTGCGTCCGAATTTCAAGAAAGACGACGAGAAAATTAACGCCGCAGGCCCCGCCGAGCTGGCGGAAAAAATTGATCGTGCCTGAACTCTGATTGAGCTGGTCGGGCGGCAGCGCATTCAAGGCTGCCGCCATCAAGGGCGGATTGATGAAACCCATCCCGACACGGGCAATGATGGCGAACCAGGCCATCGTCCAAAAAGTCGTATTGACGTCCGCGTCCGCCAGCAACATGACGCCCAGCGCAAACAGCAACAAGCCACCCATTATCGGAAATTGCGCGGGAACATGATCGGACAGCCGGCCGGAGATCGGAAATAACACCACGAGAACCAAGGCCGCAGGCAGCAACAGCAGTCCGGCCTGGGATGGCGTATAGCCTTGCACGAGCTGGCTGAATACCGGAATCGCATAGGTCATCGCGAAATTGCCCATGCCGAAGACGAAGCCCACCACGACCGCGGAAGTGAAGCGCGCGTTCTTGAACAAGGTAAAATCGAGCAGCCGCGGTCCGTCGCGGAGCTGTAGCCGGACGAAGACCGTGACTGCCGCGATGCCGATGAACAAACGCAGCAGGATCCCGTCCGACGTCCACCCTTCGCGCTGACCGTTGGAAATACCCGCGATGATGCAATACAGCGCCAAGCACAGCAGGGAATAGCTGGTCCAATCGAAGCTCCGGTCCGCATCCACTTTTCGGGCCGACGGCATAAAAATCGCACCAAGGACCAGGGCGAGCCCCACGAGGGGCAACGGCACCCAAAATATCGCCCGCCAGGAAAACGCATCGATCGCGATGCCGCCGATCAACGGCCCCGCCCCCACGGCCAGCATCAATCCCATGCCGAAGATGCCCACCGCCACGCCGCGCCGGTTGGCGGGGAACACCTGGACCACGGTTACCATGGCCAGCGGTTGGATAACGCCGGCCGAAAACCCCTGCATGATCCGGCCGACGATGATTATATCCAAATTCGAACTCAGGCCGCCGAGCAAAGATCCCGCGACGAACACCAACAACACGAAAATAAACGTGATCCGGGGCCCGAAGGCGGTAACGAGCCACGCATTCACCAGCTGACTGGCTGTCATCGTCGCGATGAACCCGGTCGCCATGAGCTGCGCCTTGTCCTGGCCGACGCCGAACGCGCCCATCACCTCGGGAACCGCAACGTTAACGATGGTCCCGCTCAAGACCATGATGAACGACGCGAGCATCGCCCCGACGGTCACAAACAACCGATAGGACGGGCCATACCGCGCAAAGAGATCTTCTATCGTTTCGCCGCGCACACGGTGCTCCTGTGATAATTCAACCGCCGCGGCGAATGGCGGCAAGTCTCCGGCCTAAGGTCGGCCGGCCATAGTGTTCCGCTGGTAGGCGTTTCAGAACGCCGGCAGGGTCCGACAGGCGCCGCACCGGAACTCAAACACTTGGCATTGCAGGCGTCGCACCGCGGAGAACGTCCATGATCGGTGCAACGGACTCGTCCCCGCCCAACCCTTCGACCAGGCCGATTAGGCGCTCGACGCCGTTGTCGGTCAGTGCGCCCTCGCAGCAATCACGAAACTTGGTGAGCCGTTCGTCCCGGGTCAGCGGTACGCCCCACATGCCCCGCGGCCGGTCGCACCGCTTCTCCAACATCCGCCCATCGCGCGTCCCGACCCGGACAATGGCGAAGCAATCCTGAAAATTGCGCGGAATATCGTCGCGCATGTTGAGCGTGACGTTCGGCAGCAACGCCTCCACGTCGGCCGCAAACCGCCGCTCGTCGGAAAAACTGGCGACTTTTACCTTGCGGTCCAGCAATGCCACGGTGGTGGCGTATTGCACGCTGAACTTGCCATCCAGGCCGCTCTCGGGCTGTGGCCGATTGACGTATTCGAAGCGCGGGAAATCGACGGTAACGTGCTGGATTTCCGCGCCGGCAAGGTCGTGTTCGACGGCCAGTTCGATCGCCGCGTCGATCGGCCGGTGGGTGAAGTAGTTTGCCGGGTGTTTCTTGAATCCGACCCCCGGATCGATCATCCGGTAGGGATCGCCGAAGCCTTTCAAGAACAGCTCGAGATCGCAATTCTCTTCGCCATAGAACAGGTTGAAGAATTGACCCTTGCCGAAGATATCGTCGGTGGCGGTCCAGCCGAGCGACGCGAGGGTCGCGCATTCGACACCCATGCGGGCGGCGTGCCCGCTATGGCTCGATTTGGTCATGGTTCCCGTATTCGCCGACACCGAGCCCGCGCGCGATCCCCCGATTCCATAGGCCATAAGGAATTGGCGGTGGTCCAAGCCCAACAGAATGCCGGCCCCTGTCACCGCCCCCATCAACCCCGACACGCCGGGCTTGTGGAATCCGCGTCCCGCATCGACCCGCGACGATGCAACGCGCAATCGGCCCTGCACCTCGAAGGCGAGGACGATGGCTCGCAGAACCTCGGCGCCCGCCAGGTCATCCCGTTCGGCAATCGCCATAATCGCAGGCAGGGTGGGCGACGTGGGATGATTGAGCGGCCACCAGGTATTGTCGAAATCAAGCGCATGGCCGAGGCATCCGTTCGCATAGGCAGCGTTGAGCGCCGACGTCTTGAACCCCGCGGCGATGACGGTAGACTCCTCGGCGCCGCCCAGCGCGCGCGTATAGTCGAATGTGATACGGCCGAGCCCGAGCGGCTCGCCGGCGCCGGCAACCATCACACCAATACCGTCGAGAAACACCTGGCGCGCGACATCGAGCGCTTCCTGCGGCATCGTATCGCTCGTGCTATCGCGCAGGATACCGACCAGATCGGCAGTCATTGACATCGTGTTCTCCCCGCGGACGCGCGCCCGCATGCCGTACGGCCATGTTGATGCAAGCGATCATACGCGGCCACGGGGACCCGCATCAAATGCGCGCATCGAGGCGCGCTGCGGAATCGCCTAGGTGTCGCCGGGATCGTGATGCGGTACCGATCGCGTCGGCCATGGTTCGCCGAAATCCTCCAGCCCGCACCGGAGCTCATCGGCCTCCAGCTGTATCACGCCGGCGCCGGAGAAATGCAGAGTCGAAACGCCCTGGTCGTACGCGATCGCAAGCAGCGAGAGGATATTGCCCCGCTGCCGCCGATCGATGCCCCGGTAGCGCACCCGGGTGACCCTGTCGAAACGCAACCCCGCATGGATCCGTTCGCGCGTTTCGGCATCGTCGCCCGATTCCCAGCGAAATCGGTTCAGCGCCATCATGAAGGACTTCTCTTCCGGCAGGTAGGCCATGTCCCCCAGGGGAACGAGCGCGTCCTGCACCAAGGCGGAAATGACCGACAAGTCGTCCAGGGCCTCGGCGCGCAGCCGAAGCCGGCCGGGCTCCTGAGACATCAGCCGCCTTTCACCCGCTGGATATCGGCGCCGCAAGCGCTGAGCTTCTGTTCAAGCCGCTCATAGCCCCGATCCAAATGGTACACGCGATTGACCAACGTCTCTCCCTTGGCGGCCAGCCCCGCCAGCACCAGCGACACCGATGCCCGCAGATCCGTAGCCATCACCGGCGCGCCGGTAAGCTGCTTCACGCCCCGAACCATCGCCGACGCACCATGTACATTGATATTCGCCCCCATCCGAGCCAGTTCCGGGACATGCATGAAACGGTTTTCGAAGATCGATTCGGTAATCATCGACGCACCATCCGACACCGTCATCAGCGCCATGATCTGGGCCTGCAAATCGGTCGGGAAGCCAGGATAGGGCTCGGTCATGATATCGACCCCCGTAACCTGCCCATTGCCGCAGAATACCCGGAAACCATCCGGCGTCGCCTGCATCGTCACGCCGGCCGCCTCCAAGGTTTCGGCCACCGATTCGATCAGGCTCAATTCCGTCCCGATCAATTCGACATCGCCGCCGGTAATTGCCGCCGCAATGGCGTAGGTGCCCGTCTCGATACGATCGGCGATGACGCGATGCGACGCGCCGCCCAAGCGGTCCACCCCCTGGACCGTCAAGGTATCGCTGCCGACGCCATCGATCGACGCCCCCATGGCGATCAGGCAGTTGGCCAAATCGGTGATTTCCGGCTCGCGCGCGGCATTGACCAATTGGCTCTCGCCCTTGGCCAGGCACGCGGCGATCAAAAGGTTCTCCGTCGCGCCCACCGACACGAAGGGAAACACCACCTGTCCGCCGATCAGGCCGCGCGGCGCGCGCGCATGGATATATCCGCCTTCCAATTCGATCTCGGCGCCGAGCTGTTCCAACCCTTTGAGGTGAAGGTCGACCGGCCGCGTGCCGATGGCGCATCCGCCCGGCAACGAGACGTCCGCCTTGCCGCACCGCGCCAACAGCGGCCCTAGCACCAGGATGCTCGCGCGCATCTTTCGCACCAGATCGTAGGGCGCGGTGGTGTCGGCGATATTCCGCGCCGTCAATTGCATGATGCGTCCGTCGGCCGAACCGCCGTCACCGTCGATATTGACCTCGACGCCAAGCTGCAACAGCAGGCTCGCCATGCTGGTAATGTCCGCGAGATAGGGCACGTTGGAGAGCGACAGCGTTTCATCGGAAACCAGCGCCGCGGCGATGAGCGGCAGGGTCGCGTTCTTGGCCCCGCTGACCGGAATTTTCCCCTTTAACGGCGCACCGCCCCTGATCCTGATCTGGTCCATGCCGCCCCTCCTCGCCGGCGCGTCGGCCGGCCTGCCAGTGTCCTGACTCAAATCGGTCTGCGTATCCAGGGGAGTCATAGGTTTTCCTCACTACCGGCGGACGTTACCACCGGCGTTTGCATCGTCGTTGGGAATGAGAACGCCATACCGGGCCAAACCGGCGCGTCGTTGCCGTGATTCGCACGAAAGACCCCCCTCACGTCACCGTCGCATCACTAACCGATCAACATGGCGATCACAAGGCGGTGTTGCGACTAGTCCGGGGCTTTGTCTCCGTCCGGCGGCGGCGGATCGCCCTCGTCCGCCCGTTCGCGGCTCTGCGCCTTGCGTTTCAGAAGGTTCTCCCGCAGCAGCGCGGCCTTGCGCGCACGCCGGGCCTCTTGCGCGGCGCGCGCCTTCTGCTTGACGCGGGGACCCGGCGGGATGGATTTTTCCGTCATATGCGGATGGTGATTCGGGAGCGCGGAAATGTCCAGCGCCATGCCGCCTGCCGCCCGCAGGCGATGCCACAGTCCAATGCAGCAGCGCGCTTGCGCCGTTTCGGGGCCTATGGCATAAGGCCCGAACCCGGTTCCGGCGCCGCCGTAGCTCAGGGGTAGAGCACACCCTTGGTAAGGGTGGGGTCGCAAGTTCGATTCTTGCCGGCGGCACCAGTTAAATCAAAGAGTTAGAATCAATTGTATTTCAACAATAGCGGGCTCGGGTAACCGCTCGGGTAATTTCAACTCGCCACTAAATTCACGACCTGTACCCCCAAAACCGCCCCGCTTACTCTTAATCAGCGGGTCACAGGTTCGAGCCCTGTAGCGCCCACCATTTTTTCAAAGGCTTAGTCAGAAATGGCTGAGCCTTTTTCATTTTTAGGAAGGTTATAGGAAGGTCGCTACAGGCAAATATAGGTGGCCTTGTCCAAGCTGATCCGAATAGAAGGGCGATTTCGATCGTTCGAATCGTTATGGCGGATTTGAGTTGAGTGTGCCTGACTACGGATCAGGAGGTTGGGGGTTCGAGTCCTCCCGGGCGCGCCAATTATTTCAAATAGTTAATGCAAAATTTGTCCGTCATCGAAACGTTTGGGCCGTCTGAATATGTCTCGTACCGGAGGATCTGGCTCATCTTTTGTTGATGTTAAGCGGCTTGTTGCTGATGGGACAAGC
>JAOTYV010000474.1 GCA_029861675.1 Alphaproteobacteria bacterium | reverse complement strand
CGACTGATCCATGCCGAATGTAGGCATACCGTAATCGCCCAGTTCTTCGACTGTAACGCCGCGCGACGTCGCGCGACGCTCAACCGCACGCTTTATTATCAATCGGGCGCCTTCGTGCTGCATGTCGCCATGGCTCATGAATAGATAGGGCAGCCCGACGTCATCCGGCATCGATTCGAAGGCAACGAAAACGGCATTGCCGAGCCGCTCGGCGTCCCAATAGCTGCCGCGCTTCCGATAGCAGCGAATGGCGAATTGGCGAAGGTCCTCGGTCGGCGCCCTTGCACCGCAAAACTGCGCGGCCCAAATCAAACCCTTGAGTGTCTCCTGATTGGGATCGACGCCCTCATAGGGGATTTTATCGAGGCTGTTTCCGTAGGAATTCACGTACAGCTTTGTATCGAACCGCCGCATCATCCATGTCAAATGACCCGCGTATTTTGCCGGGCCGATCGCGGAAACCAGTTCCTCCGCCCGGGCCCGCCACCGCTTGCCCGGCCGCGATACCTTATGGCCGGCGAAGGCAAGCTCGAAGAGCTCGATCCACACCGCCCGGATTTGCGGCTCCAGGCCTGCAATCCACCTGCGAATCGCGCTGCCCCACGCGGTATCGACCAGATCGGGCATCGGTCGCGACGGACGCGGGGGTGGCTGGTTCTCGCCCAGGACAGCATCGAGACGCTCCCGGTACGTCCCCTGCAAGATGCGGTCGCGGTATTCCCGCAGTATTTCCCGCAACGGGTCGCTGAGTTCGTGTTCCGCGGCGTACCGCTCCAGGCCCTTCCACAGCCCGCCCAATCGCGCAACATGGTCGAATTCCGCCCTGCCCAAAATACTGAATATCTTCTGAAGGTACTGGTCGGTGAACGGCAGTTTTCGCCGCGTGATCAATGCGATCAAGCGCCAGAGCATTATTCGGCGGGGACATTTGGTGTAGTATTCGCTCAGGTCGACAATGCGTTTGTTCGTCACCGCCCAGAAGGCATCGGGCAGGAGAGCGACCTGCTTGTCCAGCGGCAACGCCAGAATCGCCTCGGTAGCGGGAAATTCCTGCGGACCGGGACCGCGCTTGAAATACCATTCGCCGTGCCGTTCCGTGACCTGGCAAACGTACAGCCAGATCAGGTTATCCGAACGCGCGAATCCATGTTCGGGATTGTACTTCAAATAGGGGCTGCGCTTCCGCGAGCCGAAGAGAGCCCGAAGCCACATGCTGATGCCCCCCGATCATCCGCCTCGCAGCGGGACGAGTTGGACAAAAATCATTGCCTCTTCGCCGGTCACGGAAATTTCGGCATCCGGGTCGGATAGCTGTTGACCGTTGAATAGGACGATCAAGTTTTGCCGTTCGATCGCCCGGCAAATATTTTGCAGCTCTTCATCAATATTTCCACCCGCCGACCGGCCCTCATTAAGCACCGATTCCCTAGCGCGCAACTTCTGCATCCCCCGAAAAGGAAGCGACGTTCTTTTCGCCTTGAGCCGCTCTTCCTCATCCTCTAGCCGCCGTCGGATCACCTCGCGCACCGTCACGCGCTCGCTGGCGAGCCGCAGCGTGCCGACTTCTACCGGCGTTGCGCCGGGCGTCTCGTCGATCAGTCGCAAGAGTGCCGTCATGCCAATACCCTCCCTTTGCAACGGTAATAATTTATTGTACACGTTATGCGAGTGTTGCCAATTGTTATTCTTGTTTTCGGCGCGCTCGTCCAAATCGGGACATCCGCATTCGGCGGCGCCGGGCAACGAGACAAGTCATTAGTTGAATTCAAGATGTCAGTGGTGGGCCAGCGACAATAACGCCGTACCCAGTCAGTCGTAACCGAACAGCCACTGCGTGGTGCGGTCATAAACGTTGAAGACGGAATGCCGCGCGCCGCGGGGGATGAATACCTCGTCGCCGGGGCCGGCGGTCACCCGCCGGCCGGCGATCTCGAGGTCGAGACGTCCCTCGACCACCGTCACCAACTCGTTGGTGTCGTGCACGAAATCGCGCCATGCCTGGCCCGGCGGATCGGTGAAGGCATGGCAGGAGTAGCCGCGTGCGGCCCAGTCGGCGCGAACCGCATCGGGGTCGACCGGTTCGGCGAACCTGCCGGTGGTCAGGGATTCATCCATGCGCCCTCCCGCCATCGCCTTTGGCGCGGTGTCAGAAGCGGTGGCCGCCCACCCGCTGTTTCTCGAAATACTGCTGATGATAATCCTCGGCCATCCAGAAATCGGACGCCGCCGTGATTTCGGTCACCACCGGATTTCGGTACCGGCCGGACGCCTCGAGCGCCGCCTTGGACGCCTTTGCGGTTTCTTCCTGCGCCGCGTCCTTGAAATAAATCGCCGAGCGGTATTGCGTGCCCACATCCGGCCCCTGCCGGTTCATCGTGGTCGGATCGTGCACGTCCCACAGGACATTCAACAGGTCGTCATACGACACCTCGGA
>JAOTYV010000473.1 GCA_029861675.1 Alphaproteobacteria bacterium | reverse complement strand
ACGTTATCGGCTCGCAAGGCGTCCGGGCGCGCCGCCGGAATCCAGATGTCGCATGCCACGTCGACGATCGCCTCTCCCTCCAGGGTGCGCCCCATAGTGTGGTCGGTCACGCTGCCGCCCTGTGCTTTGATAGCGCTCAGCGCGCCGATATCGATCCCGTTTGGGTCGGCAAGCGTGCCGCCGGAATCGGCGGCAGCAACCAGGACCGCCCCCTTTTCGCCGAGGAAGCGCGCCGCATGGCGCCCGACTGACCCGAAGCCCTGCACCGCGACACGGGCGCCTTCGAGATGGAGATCGCAGAATTCCCGCGCCACATCGATGCTCGCCGCGAGGCCGAAACCGGTCGCTCCGATCTCATCGAGCGGGATGCCGCCGATCTCGGGCGGCAGGCCGACCGAGCGGCCGATCTCATCCTGGATCCACGCCATGCAACGCTCGTCGGTACCCATGTCCGGGCCCGCGATGTAGTCTTCGATCTGCCCGATCGCCGCCGCGAAGGCCCGGATCAACCCCTCCTTATCCTGCAACGGCATCTTTGGGTCGGCATAGATAACCGACTTGCCGCCGCCATGCGGCAGGCCGGCGGCGGCGTTCTTAAGGGTCATCGCGCGGGCAAGGCGGAAGCATTCTTCCAAACTGACATCCGGCGCCATGCGGGTGCCGCCGATCGACGGACCGCATGCGACATTGTCGACAACGACGATTGCCTTGAGGTTCGCATTCGGCTGGTGGAGATGGACGATTTTTACTGGACCCAGATCATCCGTCAGCCGGAACACATCTTCCTTCATTGTCGACTCCTTTATTCGATTCACCCCAATCACCGGGCGGCTTATGCCGGCTTTTCAAGGTCGGCCTTCACCGCCGCCAGGAATCGGGAGGCCTCGCCGCCCATCACCCCGCGGTGGTCGAAGGTCAATGACAACGGCAGCACCGGCCGAACCACCGGCTTGCCGTCGCGCGCGACAACCGACTCGCCGATACGTCCCGCCCCGACAATCGCGACCTGCGGCGGCAGCACGACGAGTGCCGCGTGCAGCCCGCCGAACATCCCGAAATTAGACAGGGTGATCGTCTGGCCGCGCAACTCTTCCAGCGGCACCGTCCGCGCGGCGACGTCGCGGCGCATTGCGTCGAGACCGCGGCGCAGATCAGCGGCGTCGCGGTTGCCGACATCGCGCAAGGTGGGCACGAACAGGCCGTCCTCGGTATCCATGGCGATGCCCAGATCTACGTTCTCGTGCAAGCGGCGGCCCGCCTCCCGTCCGAAATACCAGGCGTTCAGCGCGGGTTCGGCGCGACACCCCGCAACGATCGCCCGGGCCAGCCGGATCGTGACATCCGCATCCACCGGCCAGTCGCCGGTATCGGCGCACTCGGTCACCGTCGCCGGCACCACCTCGGCATGGGCGCGCTCCATGTTCTTCGCCATCGCCCGGCGCACGCCGCGCAACGGTTCGACACCGCCGCCCTCTTGCATGCCGGCCGCGGTGCGTTCCACGTCCGCCCGCGTAATGCTGCCGTCCGGCCCGGTGGGCGCGACCGCCGTCAGGTCGACACCGAGCCGGTCGGCGAGCGCCCGGACGGCGGGTACGGCTTTAGCGCCCGGTGTCCTGTCGGGAAGGTCTTCCTGCATTCCTGGCTTGGCCGGTGTCTCCTTCGTTTCCTGGGGAATTCTGCCGACCACGGTGCCGGAATCGGCGCCGCCGGCGTCCTCGAAATCGACCAGGGGCGCGCCGATCTTCAGGATGTCACCCACCGCCGAGAACAGCTTGGCGATCCGGCCGGATTGCGGCGACGGCACTTCGACGACGGCTTTCTCTGTTTCGACCGAGACCAAGGGCTGGTCGGCCACCACGTGATCGCCGACGCCGACATGCCAGGCGACGATCTCGGCTTCCTGAAGACCTTCTCCCAAATCCGGCAGATTGAACTGTGTCATGCGTATGCCAGCGCCTTTCTCACGGCAGTTTCGATTCTTTTTCCGTCCGGAAAATACAAATGTTCGAGCTTCGGCAGCGGAATTACCGTATCGAAGCCGGTCACCCGGTTCACCGGCGCCAGCAAATGCATCAATCCTTCATCGGCCAAGCGCGCGGCGATCTCGGCTCCGAATCCGCCGGTCATCGCGGCCTCGTGGACGATGACGCACCGTCCCGTCCTCTCGACCGATTGCAGGATCGTCGGCATGTCGAGGGGTTTCAGGGTCGCCACGTCGATCACCTCCGCCGACACGCCTTCCCCCTCCAGACGATCGGCGACCGAAAGTACTTCCGTGACGGGCGCCCCCCATGTCACCAAAGTGATATCGTCGCCGTCGCGAAGCCGGAAACAGCTATCCAGTGGTATTGCCGCCCCGTCATCGGCAACCTCTTCCTTCGGCGCGCGATAGAGTCGTTTGGGTTCGAGAAAAATCACCGGATCGGGGTCGCGTATCGCG
>JAOTYV010000194.1 GCA_029861675.1 Alphaproteobacteria bacterium | reverse complement strand
CCCGTTTGGGTCCCGTTTGCGGCGCGCCGCAACGGCGCCCGGTATAGCACCGATTTGTTACAATTCGACGACCAGCCCGTCATACGCGCACTCTTCCGGCACGGTATCGGCCACCGCCAGCATTTCGGGGCTCATATGGGTCAGGATCATGCGTTTTGCGCCGAATTCCTCCCGATGTTCCTGAATCGCGGCATAGTTCAGATGCCACTTGATGGGCTTCGTGTGGAAATAGCATTCGGCAATGAACAGATCGGCGCCCCGGCTCGCCTCGGCCAGTTCCGGCGTAAAGTCGCCGTCGCCGGAATAGGTCACGACCTTGCCACCCACTTCGACCCGCAGCGCCGTCGGATCGGTCTGCCAGGTGTGCTTGGCGGGAAAGGGCGTCGCCTTCAGACCCAGGAATTCGCTGGTTTCGCCGACCGGCAGCTCGACAAAATCGATCGGGAATTTCGGCGTCATCGCGTCCATGCCCGGGAACAGGACCTCGGCCGCCTCCGCGAGCCGTGCCTTGAGGTTCTTCGGTCCCGCGATGGTCAGCGGCCGGTCGCGCCTGGCGCCGAGCATCGCGTCCAGCAACAGGAACGGAATGCCGGCCGAATGATCGCCATGAATATGGGTCAGCAGGACGGCGTCGATCGAGTTGTGCGCGATGCCTTGCGCATTGAGCGCGATCAGCGACGACGCGCCGAAGTCGATGGTGAAGCGGATGCCCGGCGCGTCGACCAGGATACAGGTATTGAACCGACCGCCGCTGCCGAACGCATCGCCCGAACCAACGAAATTCACCTGAACCGACATGGCAGCCTGCCTTCTTAAATACCTGTTTTCATTTGATGTCACCGGTCTCGATTTTCCGATACGGCCGATGGCAACCTAGCGTCCCGGTACAACCCAGCGAGCACCCTGCATTTGTGCTGTCGAGCGATTTGGGTTAAATATAGTCACTTCCAAAATAGAGCTGGTGCCAATATTTGTGGTGCCGCCTTTTTTATTTGGAGGCGGTCTATGGTTCATACGCTATCCCCCGCGGGGCGCGATGTCCTCCCTGACTTTTCCCTGACAGATACGGTGCGTCAGATCTCGGCCGACGCGCTGACAAAGCTTCGCGAAATGTCCTTCGATGGCGTTGGCGTGTCCCGTGAAACCTATGGCGCCAGCGAGACCGCCGCGTGCGAACTCGTCGAATCCTATGCCCGCACGGAGGGACTTTCCACCGAATGGGATGCCGCCCGCAATCTCATCATCCGGCTGCCGGGACAAGATCCGGAATTGCCTTGCGTCGCGACCGGCTCCCATCTCGACAGCGTTCCGGAGGGCGGAAATTTCGACGGCGCCGCGGGCGTTATCGCCGGCCTGGCCGTGCTGATCGCCGCCAAGCAAGAAAAACCGTTAAGTCGCACGATGGAAGTTTATGCTCTTCGTGGCGAGGAGAGCGCATGGTTTGGCGGTCCGTGCTACTTCGGCTCGCGCGCGCTGTTCGGCGAACTTTCGGATGATGACTTCCAAACCGTCCACCGTGACGGCGCGAGAACACTGGAAGACTGTATGCGGTCCGCGGGGGCGGACGTCGCGCGACTAAGATCCGGCAAACCGTTACGTGATCCGTCGGAAATGATGTGTTGGCTGGAACTGCATATCGAGCAAGGCCCTGTCCTGATTGCTCGTGACAAGCCCATCGGGATCGTAACCGGCATTCGCGGCAATCACCGGCACCGCAAGGTCATTTGTTACGGCGAAGCGGCGCATTCCGGCGCGGTGCCGCGGTGGATGCGCAAAGACGCCGTTCTCGCCATGGCCGATTTGATGGTGCGGATCGACGAGCACTGGAGGGTGCTGCTTGAATGGGGCGAAGATTTGGTCGTGACCTCGGGCATCGTTGAAACAAACGCCAAGGAACACGCGGTCTCCCGGGTACCCGGCGAGGTCTCTTTCGCCTTGGAATATCGGAGCCAGGACCTCAAAACCCTCAAATCCTTCGAGGCGCTCATTCAGTCGGAATGTGAACAGGTCACCGCCAACCGCGGCGTCCGGTTCGAATTGGGCACACCGGTCCTCACCCATCCGGCGACGATGAATTCCGAATTGGCCGCGATGCTGGAAATGATTTGTGAACACCAACGGATCGACTACGAGGTTTTGGCGTCAGGAGCCGGGCATGATTCTTCGGTTTTCGCGAATGCGGGCGTCCCGTCGGGCATGGTCTTCGTCAGAAACGACAAGGGTAGCCACAACCCGAACGAAGCGATGGAGCTATCGGATTTCTTTCTAGCCGCGGAAGTGTTGGGCGGCGCCATGCTCGCTTCCGCCAGCGGAAAAACGGAGTACCGGTAAATGACGGAGCCAGAAAAATGGGCGACCGAGACCGCCCGGATCATCATCGAAAGCCGCTCGCTCTATACACGAACCGATGGCGACCCGTTCTATTTTTCATCGGGATGGGCCAGTCCGGTTTTCATCGACTGCAAAAAGCTCATTTCCTCGCCGCAAGCCCGCGACCTGCTCGTGGCAATGGCCGTCGAATGCATCGCGGCAGGCACCGAAATAGACTCCCTGGATGTGGTAGCCGGATGCGAACTGACGGGCGTACCATTCGCGGCCCTGATTGCCGACCGCTTGAACAAGCCACTCGTCCTGGTCTGCAAGCAAAGCAAGGGATTTGGACGGCTGGCCCAGTTCGAAGGCAGTTTCGAGCCGGGCGAGCGGGCATTGCTGGTCGATGACCTCGCAACGGACGGCGCAAGCGAGTCGACCTTCCGGGACACGCTTCAACGCGCCGACGCCGACGTTCCGGAGACGTTCGTCCTGATCGATTTCAATGTCTTCCCGGCCGACCATGGGATGCTCTCGCTGGCGCGGCTCGACGACATCATCCGCAAGGCGCGAACCGAGGGCTATCTGGGCCCGCGCGAATTCCAGGAAATCGAGAGCTTTGCCGCCGACGCGCCGGCATGGTCGCACCAGCACGGCGGCATCGGCAAATCGTAGGCATCAACCGGGACGACGCCGCTGCGCATCTTGATCGGCCAAGAATTGAAGTTGAATAGTCGTGGCCATAGCCTGGGCCGGCGTTTGCACATATCGGTGCGGACACGATAACCTGGCGAATAGCCCATGCCTGATCCAACCCTCGACATCCGACCCCTCTCCGGCGCGCTCGGCGCGGAAATCACGGGCGCCGATCTGTCGCAGCCGCTGGACGATGCGGTCTTCGCCGAAATTCACCTTGCGTTCCTCGACCATCAGGTGATCGTCTTTCGCGACCAGATCATCACACCGCAGCAGCAACTGGCATTCGCGCGGCGTTTCGGCACGCCCGGAGTCTATCCTTTCATCGCCGGATTGCCCGAAGCGCCCGAGGTCACCGAGATCCTCAAGACCGAGACGGATCAAATCAATTTCGGCGGCTACTGGCATTCCGACACGACCTACATGGAGAAGCCCGCGCTCGGCACCGTGCTCTATGCCCATGAGGTGCCGGCTGCCGGCGGCGATACGCAATTCGCCAATCTGTATCTCGCCTTCGGCTCCCTGTCGGATGGCATGAAGGACTTGTTGACGACGCTGCGCGCGGTCAACAGTTCCGCCCAGAAGGACCGCGGCGGCCGGGCGCGAAAGATGATCGCCATCAACGGCATGAAAGACGGCTTTCGGGAAGAAGCTGAAGAACTCGAAGCCGAACATCCGGTGGTGCTCACGCATCCGGAGACCGGCCGCCAGTCGCTCTACCTCAACCGCTCGCACACCGTGCGCTTCGCCGGCTGGACCGAGGAAGAAAGCGCGCCCCTGCTGCGCTTCCTCTGCGGCCATGCCATCCGGCCCGAATTCACCTGCCGGGTCCGTTGGGCGCCGGGCACGCTGGTGGTGTGGGACAATCGCTGCACCCTGCATCAGGCGGTCAACGACTACGCGGGTCAGCGCCGCCGCATGCACCGGATCACGATCGACGGCGACCGGCCGTTTTGAAAGGAATATGACGTCATTTGAGGCACGGCCGGTGGCACCTGCGCCGCACCGATGATATTGTCCGCGGGCATTGCAAGAGGAGGAAACGGCATGGCGGCGAACGGCATCGAGGTACAGAAAATTTCCGGCGCGCTGGGCGCTGAAATCCACGGTATCGACCTCGGCGGCCCGCTCAGCAACACGGAATTCGACGCTGTCCACCAGGCCTTTCTCGACCATCAGGTGATCTTCTTCCGCGACCAGAAAATCACGCCCGAACAGCATTTGTCCTTCGGCCGGCGCTTCGGCGACCTGGACATCCATCCCTATGCCGCGGGCCTCGACGAATTTCCCGAGGTCTTGCCGGTGATCAAGGAAGCCGGCGACACGACCGACGTCAATTTCGGCGGCACTTGGCATTCCGACGTGACCTTCTATGAGAAGCCTGCTCTCGGCTCCATCCTCTACGCGCTCGACGTGCCGACGCATGGCGGCGACACGCAGTTTTCCAATCAGTATCTCGCCTATGAGGCGCTGTCCGACGGGCTCAAAGCGACGCTCGACGGCCTGACTGCGATGCATAACGCCGCCAACGCCTACGGCCGGAACGGCCGCACGGACAAACGCTTTGACACCACAAAGCAGAAATCGATGACCGTGCGGGTCGGCGACGACGACGAGGCCGACGCGGAAGTCGAGCACCCGGTCGTGCGCACCCATCCGGAAACCGGCCGCAAATCGCTCTTCGTCAATCATGTCTTCACCCGCCGCTTCAAGGGCTGGACGGAAGAAGAGAGCCAGCCGCTGCTGAAGTTTCTATATGCGCATGCGGTGCGGCCGGAGTTCACCTGCCGGTTCCGCTGGCGCAAGGGTTCCATCGCCTTCTGGGACAACCGCTGCGTTCAGCACTATGCGTTGAACGACTATCACGGCCAGCGGCGCGAAATGCACCGGGTCACGGTCGTCGGCGACCGGCCGGTTTAGACTGGCGGGAGTGATACGATATGGCGACCTATAAGGATGTCCACGGTCTCTCCATGACCGCGACGAGCCAGGAAGCGGTCGACGCGTTCGACCGGATGGTCGATCAATTTTTCGAATACAGCCCGCAGACGGGTGCGGCCCTGCAAGATGCGCTCGACATCGACCCCGGCCTGGTGATGGGCCACTGCATCCAGGGCTATTTCCTGCAATTGATGGGGAATGCCGACGTGCTGGACCGGGCCGAGGCGGTCTTGGCCGAGGCGGAAGCGCGGGCCGAAGGCGCGACGGAGCGCGAACGCACCCATGTCGCCGCGCTCGGCGCGTGGTGCCGCCGCGATTTCAGTGGCGCGCTCGCGCGTTGGGAGTCGATCCTGATCGACCATCCGCGCGACGTATTTGCCCTGAAGCTGGCCCAGTTCGGGCACTTGTATCTCGGCGACGTCGCTAATATCCGCGATTGCATCGCCCGGGTGATGCCGGCCTGGGATGAGGGCGTGCCGCATTACAGCAACGTGCTCGGTATGCGCGCGTTCGGCCTCGAGGAGTCGGGCGACTATCCGGCGGCGGAAGCCGCGGGGAAGCGGGCGATCGAGATCAAGCCAAACGACCCCTACGCCGTGCACGCGGTCGCCCACGTGATGGAAATGCAGGACCGCCCCCGGGAAGGCATCGACTGGATCGAGGGCACGGAGCCCCATTGGGCCGATTGCAACAACTACCGCTATCACCTGTGGTGGCACTGTTCGCTCTACCATCTCGACCGCGGCGAGTTTGACGAAGTACTCCGGCTCTACGACACGCGGATCAGGGCCGACAAGAACGACCAGATCCGCGACATCGCCAACGCCGTCGCCCTGCTGATGCGGCTCGAATTCCGCGATGTCGATGTCGGCGACCGCTGGACCGAACTGGCGGAAAAATGCGCGCCGCGGATCAACGAGCACCTGCTGCCGTTCCATGACACGCATTTCCTGCTGGCGGTCGCCTGCGGCGGCCGGCGCGACGCCGCCGAGCGGATGATCGACTCCATGCAGGAATACGTCGCGACCTGGAACGCGACCAGCGTCCCGGTGATGCGCGAGGTCAGCATTCCGCTCGCCAAATCGGTGCTCGCCTATTGCGACCGGGACTACGAACGCGCGGTCGATTTGATGATGCCGATCCGCTACGGGCTTCAGCGTATCGGCGGCAGCCACGCGCAGCGCGATATCTACGCCGAAATGTTGATCGAATCCGCGCTGAAGGGCGGACAGCACGCCTTGGCGCGCGCGCTGCTGGCAGAGCGGTCCGCGCTCAAGCCCGGCAACCCGCATGTCTGGAAGACCTATGCCCGCGCCCTAGAAGGCGTCGGCGACGCCGCCGGCGCGGACGACGCGCTGGATCGCGCAAAGACGCTGCTGGCGGCATGACGCGGCGGCCGCCCTGCCCCACCGAATAACCCGACGCCCGTGAAATTTGCCAGGCAACGTCCGAATATGGAGCAACAAAAAAGATGGCAGTCGCAATACACCGGCTCGGCGGCGCGACCGGCGCCGAGATAGCGGGGGTCGACCTCTCCCGGGATCTCGGCAACGAGGATTTCTCCGACATCCTCGGCGCCTTCCACGAGTATTCCGTGCTGGTCTTCCGCAACCAGTCGCTCGACCCCGACGCGCTGGTGCGCTTTAGCGAGCGCGTCGGGCCGCTGGAGCAGCATCTGCTCGGTCAATTCGCCCTGCCCGAGAACCCGGACGTCTTCCAGATTTCCAACAAGACGGAAGGCGGCAAGCCCACCGGCGCGATTCGCGCGGGCCAGTATTGGCATTCCGACTGCTCCTATACGGCGCATCCGACGATGGCCTCGCTGCTGCACGCGAAGGAAATTCCGGGTTACGGCGGCGATACCCTGTTCGCCGGAATGGCCGCCGCCTACGACGCGTTGTCGGATATCATGAAGGGCATGCTGGACGGCCTCGTCGCGGTACACGATTACACCAACGCCTATGAGACCTTCTTCTCGCGGCACGCGGAGCGGCCGCCGCTGAGCGACGCGGAGAAGGAGGCGGTGCCGCCGGTCGAGCATCCGGTGGTGCGCACCCATCCCGAGACCGGGCGCAAGGCGCTCTACGTCAACCCGGGCTTCACGCGCCGCATCACCGGCATGCACGAGGCGGAGAGCCGCGCCCTGCTGGATTTCCTGTTCGGCCATGCGACCCAGCCGCGCTTCATTTACCGCCATCGCTGGGCGGTCGGCGACCTGGTGATGTGGGACAACCGCAGCACCATTCATCTCGCGCTCGACGACTACGACATGGCGGAACCGCGTCACCTGCACCGCACCACCCTGGCCGGCGACCGTCCCCGGTGAACGCCCCGGTGAGCGCAACAACCGGCACAAGCGCGCCGCGCCCGACATTCGGTACGCGCGCCCTGCTGACGGTTGTGCTGAGCACGGCCGCGGCGGTCATTCTGTTTTTCGCGCTGCGGCGCTTCCTGCCCGCCGCGTGGTCGTCGCCCGGCAGCCCGGAGCTCTATCTTACTGGCGTGGTCGGGGCCGCACTCGCAATGACGCCCCTCGCCTATTTCCTCGCCAAACGGTCGGGGCATAGCGAGAACCCGCCCGCCTGGTTCATCGCGCACGCGGTCGCGGGCTGTATTGGCGTCGGCCTGCTGGTCGTTCATTCGGGATTATATCTGCGGCGACCGCCGGCCCTGCTGCTCGCCGGCGGGCTCTTCCTGGTCGTCCAGGGTGCTTGGGCGCGAATTTATCTGGCGCACCGGATCGCCGGTACCTTCGGCGGCAAATACCGCGCCTTCCTGTCACCCGATCCGCCGGATAAGGCACACCTCGCGCGGATCATCGACGCCAAACGCACGCTCCTGGCCACACTGGACGCGGATAAATCCGAAGCGACGTTCCGGCCCACCTTGGCGCATTGGCGGACGCACCCGATCCGGAGTTGGCGGTACCATCGCCTAGCGCGGGCGGAGTTGGGCTTGATCGGCCAGCGCCGCGCCGTACCCGCGGCGCAAGCCTATTGGCGGGCGCTGCACATGGCCGTTGCCGCGCTCTTCCTGCTCGGGCTGGTGATCCATGTCGTCACCGTCACCTTCTTTGCAGGCTATGTGGCCGATGGCGGCCCGATCCACTGGTGGCACCTCGCCGATTGGGGCGGGCCGGATCGATGAAACAGGGAAGTCCATTGCCATGAGCCGCCTCGCCCTGATGATCGATCTGGAACGCTGCATCGGCTGCAAGAGCTGCGAGGCCGCCTGCAAGCAGGAACACGGGCTGGGTCCGCACGAATACCGCAACAAGGTGCTGTGGCTGGAGACGCCGGGCAAGCCGAAGACCGATTTTCTCACCGTGACCTGCCAGCAATGCGAGCGGCCCGCCTGCCTGCGCGCGTGCCCGGTCAATCCGCCGGCGATCCTGAAGGATCCTGCAACCGGCGTGGTCTCGATCGACGAGAGCCGCTGCACCGGTTGCGGCGAATGCGTGATCGCCTGCCCTTACGGCGCAATGGGATTCGACCCGGTCGACCAACATGCGGTGAAGTGCGACCTCTGCGCCGACCGCCGCGCCAAGGGCGGCATCCCCGCCTGCGCCAGCGTCTGTCCCGGCCACGCCATCCACTTCGGCGAGCGCGACGACCTGCTGGCGACGGCAGCCGAAGCGGCGCAAGAGCCGCTCGATCACGACCATTATCTGATGGGACCCGCCACGGTCTATCTGCAGTCCGACGACACCACGAATGCGGCCGCGGAACCTGTCGCAGTGGAACCCGCCGTGCCCAGCCTGCTCGCCCTGGTCGCCGATGCCTCGAGCCGCGATCCGCTCAAATCGGCGACCATGGAAGGCCCCTACCGTGCCGCGCGCGCGGACCGCACCGCCGACCGCGTGGTGCCCGGCGGCTGCAACATCTGCTTCAACGGCTGCCCGCTGAAATTCCACCTCAAGGACGGCAAGGTGGTCGGCATCGCCGGCAACGACGAAGACCCCAATTTTCAGGGCCGCATCTGTCCAAAGTCGCAGATGACGCTGCAGCTTTACAACAACGAGCGCCGGCTGACGCAGCCGCTGAAGCGGACCGGCAAACGCGGCGACGGCGCGCTGGTGCCGATTTCCTGGGATCAGGCGCTCGACGAAATAGCCGCCAAGCTGACGGCGCTGCGCGACAAACA
>JAOTYV010000472.1 GCA_029861675.1 Alphaproteobacteria bacterium | reverse complement strand
TGCTGATGGACGCCGGCATCTCGGTCGAGACCATCTGCGGCCTGCTGGCGCTCTACGGCGTCGCGGCGACCGGACTGTTATTGGTTGGATTGAACGCCACCAAACAACCGCGCGCCGCGCCGGTTCAGCGAGGCTAAACCAGCCGAGATCCGTGGAACAAACCGACTAGGCGGTATTGGTAATTGGCCGCTAGAATGCGAATTGCGGAACGTTCCTTCATGGCCACGGACCGACCTTACGATGATCAGCTCCCCCGAAAGCCTCTACGAGCGCGAACGGATCTTCAATAAGCAGGACACCAACGCGCCGCCCAGGATTGGCATGTGCTTCTCCGGCGGCGGCAATCGATCCGCCGCCTTCGCAATCGGGGTCATGCGCGCTCTTCACGAACGCGATTTGCTCGGTAAGATTGATGTGATTTCGGCGGTCTCGGGTGGAACCTATGCATTGTCATGGTTCCTGTTGCAGCCGATTTACCATCGCGCGAACAATGAAATCTCGCCGACCAAATTGCGCGAAATCCAGGATGAAATGTTCGACCTCGACGGCCCATTCCAGCGCTATCTGGTCGATAATGCAAAACCCCTCGGGGCAACGAACTGGATATCCCTGCTTCTGCAAATGGCCGTCACGCTGCCTTTCGATTTCGTGCTATTCAACGCGCTCCGCATATTCTCGCTGCCATTGGCTGGAGGAAGTCGCGCCGCAAATTTTACGAATCTTCTTAATGCTCAAAGCATGTCGCGCAAGAGCTACCGTGATGGAATTCAGCGTTCCTATCACGTATTCCCGGACCTCAAAAACAAGGCACCCGTCGAGAAGCTCGGATTTTGGGAAAAGAGCTTCGCGGCCAGCGAACATCTCGCCCTGACCAGGGCCGATGTACCGCCGGTATCCTTTCCTGCCCTGACCGAATTTGCGCAGCGCGCCAAACTACCAAGCTTCGTGTTCAACACAACCGTGCGCCCGCCGCGGCCGGATTCCCGAATACCGCTTGGCCAACGGATATTTGAAATCGGCCCGATGGGGCTGGGTTCGAACTCCTGCGGATACCTTGCGTGGGATAACACCGAAGGCCTTGGCTGGGAACCGAGCGCGCCGGTCGAACCCGGCTGGATGTTCCGCGCGTTCCGCCGGGCAGCAAACCGCGAACGACCGACCAGCGCGGTTTCGCCCTTCGCAACCATTCGCAATGTCAATGTCGCGCCCGCCGTTTCGGGCGCTGCCTTGAGCGGCACAAACATCGAAGGAACGAGAATCCGGTGGCTGTTACAGCTCTTTAACTTGGGTTTGGAATATGTCGTGCCGAGCCCTGCCGATAACTACCGCGCCGTTCGCTTGAGCGACGGCGGTCACTCGGAAAACCTTGGCGCGTTTGCCCTTCTCCGGCGCCGGTGCAGCACGATCATTGTCGTGGATGCGGAGCATGACCCGTCTTATCAGTTCGGAGCATACCGAACGCTGAAGCAGGCAGCGAAACGAGAGCTTGGAATCAAAATCGAGGTGCCCGGCCTGGACGGTATCCTCGACAAGAGCGCCGAATTCAAGGCCGACACCCCGATCCATGAAGGGACTACGACATTCGACGACAACCACCGAGGCAAGATCTATTACCTGAAACTTTCCAAACATGCCGCATTGCTCGGCGATCAGGCACCAATCATCGATGCCTATGCGGAGCATCATCATCGTTTCCCACAGGAACCCACCAGCGATCAGTATTTCGAAGCGCCGCAATTCGAAGCCTACCGCGCACTCGGCTGTGCAATTGCCCGGACGCTACCCGCGGACGTTGCCGGCCAGCCAACCTGAGCATACATACGCGGGACGTATCCGCATTGGCATCAGTCTCGCGCACATATCCACTTCGACCTATACTTCGCCGCAATCCCGCAAACGGTGCGCGGATATGACCAAATCGGGTCATCCGACGGGGCCAAATCGCCATGGCAACCTTAAAAACCCAACCGACCGACGCCAGCGTCGATGAGTTTCTAAACGCCGTCACCCATGAGCGGCGGCGGCGCGACAGTCTTGTTGTGCTCGACATGATGCGTCGGATCACCAGACTCGAACCGACAATGTGGGGGGCAAGCATCGTCGGCTTCGGCGCATATCACTATAAATATGACAGCGGCCGCGAGGGCGACTGGTTCATCACCGGGTTCTCGCCGAGGAAGCAGGCGCTGACCGTTTACATCATGCCGGGATTCGGGGCGTATAACGACTTGATGGGCAAACTCGGCAAGCACAAAACCGGCAGTTCTTGACTCTATATCAATAAGTTAGAGGACATTGATCTGGCGGTGCTCGAAGAGCTGATCAAGCTGTCTTTCGACCACATGCTGCGCAAATACGGCGCCTGATCAACCTTCACGCCGGCGTCAAATTCAACAGCGGCTCCAATAGCTTGCGATGCTCTTTCGGCGCACCCAGGAAATGAT
>JAOTYV010000193.1 GCA_029861675.1 Alphaproteobacteria bacterium | reverse complement strand
CGCTCGCGGAAAAACTCTCCGATGCGGAAGGCGGCAAGGCCGACGCCCAGGCGGTGTTCGCCGCCAGCGGCACGCTCGCCCGGCAGATCGCCAACGGCGCCCCCGCCGGCCTCTTCCTTTCCGCCGACACGCGCTGGATCGAGACGCTGGCGCAGTCTGGCCATATCGACCGCGGCCATGTGGTCGAACTGATGCGAAACTGCCTCGTGCTGGTGCAGCGGCGCGATGCGCCGCAACCCCTCACCCTGAACCAGGACCTTCCCGACGCGCTTGGCGACGGCCGCCTGCTGGTTGCGGACCCGGCGCTGGCGCCGCTCGGCGCCTATTCGAAAGCGGCACTGCAACGCCTCGGCCTCTGGGAACCCCTGCAAACCCGGCTGGCGTATCAGCCGAACGCCCGGGCGGTGCTGGTCCTGGCCGCGCGCGGCGAAGCGCCGGCAATCGTCTACCGCTCCGGCGCGACCAGGAGCCCAACCCTGCGGATCGCCGCCGCGCTGCCCGAAACCGCGCCGATCGTCTATTTCCTCGCCCCGGTCAACGGTCCGAACCGGCCGGCGGCGCAACGACTGCTCACCTACCTGCAATCCGATGACGCGCGGACAGCGTACCGGCGCGCCGGATTTATCGCGGTGGACACCCCATGCCCTTCCTGACGCCGCTGGAGACCGAAGCCGTGGCGCTCAGCCTGCGCGTGGCCTTGGTCAGCGTGGTGTTCGCCCTGCCCACGGGCCTGCTGGTCGCCTGGTTGCTGGTGCGGGCGCGCTTTCCCGGCAAATCCCTGCTCGACGCGCTGGTTCACCTGCCGCTGGTGCTGCCGCCGGTAGCGGTGGGCTATCTGCTGTTGATCGCCTTGGGCCGCAACGGGGTGATCGGCGGCTGGCTGTATGACAGCTTCGGCATCAGCTTCGCCTTCACCTGGAAAGGTGCGGCGGTCGCCGCGGCGGTGATGGCCTTTCCGCTGATGGTGCGCGCCATGCGATTGTCGCTGGAAGCGGTCGATCCGGGGCTGGAAGCGGCTGCCCGCACGCTGGGCGCGACTCGACGGCGGGTCTTCCTCACCGTCACCCTGCCGCTGATGGCGCCCGGCATCCTGGCCGGCGGCGTGCTTGCCTTCGCCCGCGCGCTGGGCGAGTTCGGTGCGACCATCACCTTCGTCTCCAACATCCCGGGCGAGACCCGGACCCTGCCGATCGCGCTCTATACGCTGACCCAGACGCCGGGCGGCGAAGCGTCGGCGGCGCGGCTCGCCATCCTCGCGGCCCTGCTCGCCTTCGCCGCCTTGATCGGATCCGAATGGCTCGCACGCAGGGTCAAGGCCACGCGCGGCGCGAAGGCAGGATCATGATCGAGGTCGATGTCCGCCGCCGCCACGGCGCCTTCACGCTGGACGCCCAATTCGCCGCAAACGCGATGGATACCGGGGACCGGGGCGGCGTCACCGTGCTGTTCGGCCGCTCGGGCGCGGGAAAAACCAGCCTGGTCAACCTGCTGGCCGGTCTGGACCGGCCCGATTCCGGGCGCATCGTCATTGGCGGCGCGGTGCTGTTCGATTCGGAAACGGGCGTGGACCTGCCGCCGGAACAGCGGCGGCTCGGCTATGTCTTCCAGGACGGCCGGCTGTTCCCACACCTTTCCGTGCTGCGCAATCTGACCTACGGCATGAAACGGACCGCGGGCGGCGGGCCGGTCACCCTGGAGACCGCAATCGACCTGCTCGACCTCGGCGCCCTGCTCGACCGGCGCCCGGCGACGCTTTCGGGCGGCGAGAAGCAGCGGGTCGCGATCGGCCGCGCGCTGCTGGCCAATCCCCGGCTGCTGCTGATGGACGAGCCGCTCGCCTCGCTCGATGCCGCCCGCAAGAACGAGATCCTGCCCTTCATCGAACAACTGCGCGACGAGACCGGCATCCCCATCGTCTATGTCAGTCACGCGCTGGACGAGGTGATCCGCCTCGCCGACACGCTGGTCCTGCTGTCCGACGGCAAGGTCGTTGCGGTCGGCGGCGTGGAAGACCTGATGAGCCGGCTCGACCTGCGCCCGCTGACCGGCCGCTACGAAGCCGGCGCGGTGATCGCCGCGACCGTCCGGTCGCACGACGAAGCGGGCGGGCTGACCCTGCTCGACTTTGCCGGCGGCACCATGCGGGTGCCCTACACCGACCTGCCTCTCGGCAAGGAATTCCGCGTCCGGGTGCGCGCCCGCGACGTCTCGCTCGCGCTCACCGAGCCCACGGACATCAGCATCCTGAACGTCTTTCCCGGCACGGTGCGCGAAATCGGCGGCGAGCCCGGTCCGCAGGTGGACGTGCTGATCGACATCGGCTGCCCGCTCTGGGCCCGCATCACCCGCCACGCGCTCGACAAGCTGGCGATCGCGCCGGGCAAGCCGGTGCATGCGCTGGTCAAGGCGGTCGCCTTCGACCGGCACAGCCTGGGGCACGGCGCGGGGCGCTTTCGGCCTTCCGATGAGACGGATTGAGGATTGCCCAACGGGCGCCGGTCCGCGTTTTTGGCAACGTGTTGACCGGCCTGAGCGCGGCTCGCGCTCTACTCGGTCAGGCCGTACTGCGCAAGTTTCTCGTCGTCGAGATCGATTCCCAGTCCGGGCCCCGATGGCAGGGCAAGACTTCCACTGCCAATATCGAGCCGGGTCGTGGCCACCGTATCGACCACCTTGAGCGGCCCCACGCATTCCAATCCAGGCACGATATTGTGCGACGTGGCGCCGAGCATGATCTCCGCCATCGTGCTGAGGTCGAGCCCGAACCCGTGTCCCAGAACGACCGGGAGCCCCGCTGCCTCCGCGGTTGCCAACATGCGCGCGGACGGCAACAGACCGCCGGCCTGCTTGATGCCAAACTTCACGAAGTCGGCGCATTCGGCCTTGATAACCCGAATCAGGCTTGCGTGATCGCTGATGGATTCATCCGCCATGATGGGAACCCCGCCTTCGCGCCGGACCCGCGCCAGACCTTCAAGGTCGTCCTTTGGCGTCGGCTGCTCGAACAATTGCATGTCGCAGGATTGAACCGCGTGGCACAACGCCAGCGCCTGCGCCACATCGCATTGCTGGTTGGCGTCCATGCGCAGTTTCATATCGGCGCCGACGGCTTCCCGCACCGCCATTACCCGCTCGCTGTCTTTGGCGACCTCGTTGCCGACCTTGATTTTCAGCGACTTGAAACCGGCGTCCTGCCACTGCTTCGCTTCGGCCGCCGCCTCGTCGGCCGGCAACTCGCCGACCCAGCCGTTGAACAACACTTCGTCGAGGACCGCCCCGCCGACATAGTCGTAGAGGGCGATACCCTGCCGCCGGCAGACAAGCTCGATACACGCGAGTTCCACGCCGGCCGCGGTGCCGGGTTGCGCCGGCGTCAGCCTGGTCGTGCGTTCGACGATCCGGTTTATGTTGCCCGGGTCTTCCCCAATCAAGGCCGGGCCGACGACGTCCCGAAGGGCGACGGCCAGTTCCGGCGCGGTATTCGGCGACAGGGCCCTGGTGGAGGGGTCGATGCTGCTGATACCGACCGCGCCGTCCGAATCCGTAATCCGCAAGACAACGCACTTGGTCATGTTCTTGGACACACCGCCGCTCGTAAACGTGCCGACCAAGGGCATGCCGATGCTGAATACCTCGACCTGACTGATTGTTGCCGTCATTTCATCCCTCATCCGTTGTCTGTGGCGCACCTGTTCGAACAAAGTTCGAACCACTCTTGACTATAGAGGGCGACCATTCCGGAAGGAATGGCGCGCCTGTTCGAACAAAGTTCGAACCGCTTTCGACTATAGAGGGCGACCATTCCGGAAGGAATGGCGCGCCTGTTCGAACAAAGTTCGAACCGCTTTCGACTATAGAGGGCGACCATTCCGGAAGGAATGGCGCGCCTGTTCGAACAAAGTTCGAACCGCTTTCGACTATAGAGGGCGACCATTCCGGAAGGAATGGCGCGCCCGGCAGGACTCGAACCTGCAACCTGCGGATTAGAAGTCCGCCGCTCTATCCGATTGAGCTACGGGCGCCCGCGCGCGCCTAATGCGTCCAAGGCTGCAGCCGGTGGAAGGCAAAGTTGTCCGCATAGGCTTTGGGCTTGATGCGGCGTTCCTTCGGCGCGCTGATGGTATAGGTATAGCCCTTATTGCGCGCATGGGCGACCGCGGCGTCCTGGCTTTCGAAGCGCAGCGTGACCTGTTTCTGCGTGTCCGCGGAGCCGTTCCAGCCGATCACCGGATCGGGCGTCGACCGGTCCTGCGCCACGAACACCATCAGCCATTCCCGGGTCTTCGCCCGGCCCGACTGCATGGCCGTCTTGGCCGGCTTGTAGATGCGTACGTGCTTTGCCATGACCCGCCTCCGAACAATTCCGGCGGTTACCCGCCAACCTGAACGCCGGCCCACTTCTCGACATGCTTGATCAGCGCGATCGAGATTTCGTCCCCGGTGCCCTGGCTGACTGCATAATTCAAGAACTGCAGGACCATGCTGCCGAGCCACATGGGGACGCCTTGGGCGGCGGCTTCCTCCATACACAGCCTGACGTCCTTGTGCAACAACCGCTGCTTGAAGCCCTTGGAGAAATCGCGCGTCAGGACGGACACCGGATAGCGTTCCTCAGTGGCGCTGCTGCGGCCGCTGCTGGCGTTGATCACGTCGAGCATGACCTTCGGGTCGACCCCCGCCTTGACGCCCATCACCAGCGCCTCCGCAGCCGCGATGTTCGCGGTCGCCGACAGGTAGTTGTTGGCGATCTTCATCGTCTGGCCGAGCCCGGCCGTATCGCCGAGGTAGAACGGGTTCTTGCCGATCGCGCCGAACACCGGGGCGAGCCGTTCGGCCACTTCCTTCTTACCGGACATCATCAGCGCGAGCGTGCCCGCCTCGGCCCCGGTAACGCCGCCGCTGACCGGGCTGTCGAAGGGCGTGATGCCCGCGGCGTCGAGCGCTTTGGCCACTTTGCGCGCCATCACCGAGCCGGTGGTCGAAAGGTCCACATAGGTCTTGATGGCGCCGCCATGGATCAGCCCGTCGGGCCCCAGCGCCACCGCCTCGACCACGTCCGGCATCGGCAGACAGACATAGACCGAGGGCGCCTGGTCGGCGACGTCCTTCGGGCTCTTCGCCGCCGTCGCGCCCTTGGCGACAAACGGCGCCATCGCTTCTTCGCGCACATCGTAGACGGTGACGTCGAAGCCCGCATCGACAATGCGGTGGCACATCGGGCCGCCCATGTCGCCGACACCGACGAAGCCGATCTTGCCGACATCTCCGGTCGAGGGGTTGATCTTGGGCAACGCCTTGCCCGACTCCTTGACCTCGACCCCGGCCCATTCCTCGATCAGCCGGATCAGGCCGATCGACGGCTCGTCCCCATGCCCCTGGCTGACCGCAAGGGTCAGGAAGTTGCGCACCGCGTTGGCGACCCACATGGGCACGCCCAGCGCCTCGCCTGTCTGGGTGCACAGCGTCAGATCCTTGACGAGGAGCCGCGCCCGCATGGAGACGAAATCCCGCGGCAAAACGTAGACCGGAAATTTCGTTTCGGTCGAATTGTTGCGGCCGCTGCTGACGTTGATGACGTCGAGCATCACCTTGGCGTCGAGCCCGGATTTGACCCCCATCACCAGCGCTTCCGACGCGGACAACGAACTCGCTGCCGACATGTAGTTGTTGCCGACCTTGACGATGTTCGCCATGCCCGGTTCGGCGCCGATATAGAACAGCTTCTTGCCAATTGTCTCGAGCGCCGGATGGACGGCTTCATAGAGGTCCTTCGGGCCGGACGCCATGACGGCGAGCGTCCCTTCCGTGGCGCCGCGCTTGCCGCCGCTGACCGGCGCATCGAGCATGGCGATGCCCTTGTCTTTGAGCCGCGCGCCGATGTCCTTCGCCATCACCGGGCCGGTGGTCGACAGATCGACGAGGTTCTTGATGGTCTTGCCGTCGCTCAGTCCGTTCGCACCGAGCGCGACCAGTTCCACGACATCGGGTGTCGGCAGGCTGACGAATACCGTCTCGACCGTCGACGCGATCTCCGCCGGGCTCTTGGCCGCGATGCCGCCCGCTTCCACCACGCGCGCCAGCGCCGCCGCGTCCGTATCCAGAACGTGCAGCGTGTAGCCCGCCTTCAACAGATTGATCGCCATCGGCCCGCCCATCATGCCGAGCCCGATGAAACCCAATGTCTTGTTCGTCATGTCGTTGTCCTCCCAGCCTGAAAACCAGTTGCCCGGTTTCCGCACCTAACTCTACTCGGTCATTCCCGCGAAAGCGGGAATCCATATCTTATGCTGTGCCGTGGATTCCGGATCGGCGCTTTGCGCCGTCCGGAATGACGGCGACTTCGTGGACCATAAGCCTCTCACATCGCCGTACCGCGCGCTAGCGGCCCTACTCGCGGGTGTCGAAGAAATCCTTGGCGACCCTGAAAGCCTCCAGCCCCACCGGGAAGCCCGCATAAACGGTGGTGTGCAGCAGCACCTCCTTGATTTCCTCCTTCGTCGCGCCGTTGTTGAGCGCGCCCTGAATGTGGTTTTGCAATTCATCCCGCTTGCCGAGCGCGGCGAGCAAGGCCACGCTGAGCATGCTGCGCATCTTGCGTTCCAGCCCGGGCCGCGCCCACACCTGGCCCCAACCCACCTCCGTGGTGAGCTGTTGGATCGTCAGCATGAAAGGGTCTTCCTCGCCTTTCGCAAGCGAGCGTTCCACATGGGCGTCGCCCAGCACTTCCTTGCGAAGCGCCACGCCCTTCTCGAACATTGCGTTGCGGTCGAACTTCTCCTCGGCCATCGGGGCATCCTTGTTCTGGGTATCGGAAATCCCACTATGGCCGATCGGTGACACGGCGGCGAGCCGGCCCCGTTGCGCCGGGATCAGCGGCCGGTCGCGTCGAAGAAGCGGTCGATATCCTCGGTGTTGTTGTAGAAATGGATCGACGCGCGGAGGAAGCCATCCTTGAAACTGACCAGCACGTCTTTGCGCTGCAAGTCGGCTACAAGCGCCTCATGGTCGACGCCGAAGTCGAGGCTGACGACGCCGGCCCGCTGATGCCACGGCCGTGGCGTGCGCACCCGGATGCCCCGCGCGTCCGCCTGCTCGATCAGGTATGTCGTGAGGTCCTTGACGCGCGCCTCGATATTTTCCAGGCCGATCTCCTCGATAAATTCCGCCGAGCGCCGCTGCACCCAGATGCCGAGAAAGTTGGGATTGCCGTATTCGAAGCGATGCGCGTCGCCCGCAAGCTCCGGGCTTTCCTGAAACCGGTCGTTCGATGTGAAGCTGAACTTCGCCGCGTAAGGCGGTGAAATTTCGGGGATTACGTCGTCCCGCACAACCATGAACCCGGCGCCGGTCAGGCTGAATTGCGCCTTGTGACCGCCGGCGATCACCACGTCGGCGCCCAGATCCTTGAGCGGCGTCGCCAGGATCCCGACCCCCTGGATGCCGTCGATCACCAGGCGCGCGCCGGCGGCGTGGCAGAAGTCGGCCAGCGCGGGCACGTCCTGACGGAAGCCTGTCCCGTACGACACCCAGGACGCGGAAACCACACGGGTGCGATCGTCGACCAGCGGCCGGTAATGGTCGAGCGACAACACGCCGTCCTCGGCCGGCTCTGCCATGCGCACCTCGATGCCCTCGTTTTCCAGGTAGCGCCAGGGGAAGGTGTTGTTTTCGTGCTCGGCCGCGCTGATCACCACATTTTCGCCCGGCTTCAGATCGAACCCCTTGGCGACGATATTGATGCCTTCGGACGTGTTCTTGATCAGGGCGAGCGACGACGCCGGCGCGCCGAAGACGCGGGCGACGGTGGCGCGGCATTCCTCGATAGGATCCATCGAGAACGCCGTCTGGCCGGCGTTGGTATCGACGTCGCCCAGCCATTCCGCCATCGCGTCGGCAACGCGGCGCGGCAACAGCGCCTTGTTGGCCAGGGCGAGATAGGCAAAACGGCCGGTCGCCGGGAAATCCGCCCGCAATGCCGCCCAATCGGGTTCGTTCCGGCCGCTCCCGGCGGCGGAGTCCGCGTCAACCGCGGTCCTGACGTCACTCATTCGATATGCTCCTGCAAGACCGGCATCCGGGCGGCCCACGTTTCCAACCTACCAGCGCTACGGCAAGCGGCTACCGTTGGCCACTCTATCTTAAGGGTCCACAGGACCTCCGCAAGCGTCTCGGCAAGCCACCGCTCAGTCATGGGGAAAGCGGCCAACCCATTAAGATTGGTCCGAGCCACATCGCCAGGGGCATCGGTCGTCGGGACCCTGCGGTTCTTCGGAAGGTCACGACAAATTGAGAAGATGCGAAAAGACACACCGAGCCCCGATGGCCAATACTGCAGTCGATATCACTCATAAGCGGCTAAACGAACAGCGGCTGCCGGCTGTCCACGGGAGGAATCGCGAACTATGAAACGCCAAAAACGCAAAAGCATGCGCCCAAACAAGAAAAATCGCGACCAGCCTACGGGCGTCGACGTTTCGGATAACAGACCAACGAGACGAGCTTTCCTCAAAAGAATTCGAACCGGCGCGGTCGCCACATTAGTCGGCGGTGGCGTGAGCTGGTACCTGATCGACACCGTCAGAGCGACCATACGGGAAGGAGACCTTTCGCGTATCGGCAACGGGATTCCGGCAGTCGTGCAAATTCATGATCCGCAGTGCCCCCGGTGCGTGGCGCTGCAACGTGAGGCGCGGGACGCTCTGTGCAATTTCGATGAAACCAAACTGCAGTTCCTCGTTGCCAATATTCGTAGCGCCGAAGGCAGCAAACTTGCGGCGGCCCACGGCGTCGGGCATGTCACGCTATTGCTGTTCGATGCATCCGGACAAAGGCGTGCCGTGATCAGCGGCCCAAATGAGAGTGAATATTTGACTGGCAGATTCCGCCGCCATCTTGCCAGATTCGGCAATGGCTAACGGGCATCATCGCATTCGGCATCGCACCAATAAGTCGCCTGTGAGACTCACAGAGTCATCCTACGTGCGGCTCCCGGCGACCACGCCGAGCGCGTGTTTTAGGGTCTGTGGACATTTAATGGATTCACACAGACTCTGAAATGTGATTCAAGCTTCCTTTTGAGGGGAGTTTGCATGAACACGGATCGATTTGTCA
>JAOTYV010000471.1 GCA_029861675.1 Alphaproteobacteria bacterium | reverse complement strand
CACCAAGCGGGGCGCCGGCACGCCGGTGGTCACCGCCAGCGCGGGCTACGGTTCCTCCAATACGGTGGAAACAAAGGGCGGCGTGCGTGCCGGAGGCAAGCGCTACAACGTCTCTCTTGGCGGCACCTATTACCGGACCGGCGGTATCTCGGCCGCCTCGGAAGATCGCGGCAACAGCGAAAACGATCCATACCGAAACCGGGCGGTCAATGGCAGCGTGGCGGTCCGGCCGTGGGACATTTTGCAGGTCAGCCTCGCGGGACGGTGGCGGCGCGGCCGGCAGGAAACCGACGCCTTCACCTTCGTCGCGGTCGATGACGAGTCCTTTACCGAGAGTCGCGAACGGTCCGGCCGCGGCGAGATCAAACTGACGCTGCTCGACGGGATGTGGGAAAACAGGCTTTCGGGATCCCTGTTCGAGAATGAACTGGACAATGGCGGCGGCGCCTTCGGGCCGAGCAACACCACCGGCAACCGGCGAAAATGGCAATACCAGACGGATTTCATCTTCGAGACCCGCGAGACCGTCGACTCGAAGCACACCGCGACTTTCGGCGTGGAGAACGAACGCAACCGCGTGCGCGCCCAGTCCGCCTTTTCCGACGTCGACCGGTCGGTCGAGTCACAATCCTATTTCGGCCAGTATCAAATCGGACTATTCGACCGGTTCTTCGTGACCGGCGGCGGCCGGTTCGATGATAACGATCTGTTCAAGAACACCGCCACGTACCGGGTCACCGGCGCGGTCCAGATTCCCGAAACCAACAGCAAGCTGCATGCGAGCATCGGGACCGCCGTCAAGAATCCGACACTGTTCGAGCTGTTCGGCTTCACGTCGACCTTCACCGGCAATCCGAATTTGCAATCGGAGACCGCCCGGGGTTTCGACGCCGGCATCGAGCAAGAATTGTTCGGCGGACGGCTTGTCGGCGACGTGACTTTCTTTCAGAACCGCATCGATAATTTGATTCAGGGCTTCGGCACCACGGCAACGAACCTGCCCGGCCCGACCCGGATCACCGGCGTCGAAATGTCGGCCCGCGCCCAGCTGACGGACGGGCTGGAAGTTGGCGGCAGCTATACCTGGATGACCACGAAGGATGCCACCGGCACACAATTGGTGCGACGGCCGCGGCACGCGGCAAGCGTCAACCTCAACTACCGGTTTCTGGAGAAGAAACGAGCCAATATCAGCATCGATCTGAACTTTAACGGCCCGCAGCAGGACAATGCGTTCGGCCCGTTCCGCCAAGAAAGGCTCGGCGGCTATGTGCTGCTGAACGCCGCCGCGTCCTATCGCCTCAGCGATCAGGTCGAAGTGTTCGTGCGGGCCGAGAACCTGCTCAATCAAAGCTACGAGGAAGTTTACACTTTCGGAACCCCCGGGATCTCCGCCTTTGGAGGCGTCCGGATTCGCTTCGAACCGCTGACACTCTTGAAAGGCAAGGGATGATCCCGCGGCTACTCCTCGGCGCGCGCATCCGGCGGCCCTTGCTGGGGGCCGCCGCGCTGCTGTTGTTGTTTCCAGCGGCGACCGGGTCGGCGGCGCCCCAGCGCATCGTCTCGATCTATCTCTGCGCCGACCAGCTGCTGCCGGACATTGTGGACCAGAACCGGATTCTGTCGCTCAGTCGCCTGGTCGACCGGTCCGACCTCTCGACCGTGCCGGGGATCGCGCGCGGCATCCCCCGCAACCGGGGCGGCGGCGAGGAAATTCTCGCGCTTGAACCCGATCTGGTCATTGCCGGCGCGTTCACCACACCGGCCACGAAAGCGCTGCTGCGGCGCGGCGGCATTCCGCTCGTGGAGCTGTCATTGGCGCATGATTTCGCCGGCATCCGCCAAAATATCCGGCGCCTGGCAACGGCCGTCGACGCGACGGCGCGCGGCGAGGCGCTGATCGCCCGCATGGATGCGCGGCTCGGCGCGGCGCGGCCGAAAAACGGCGCCACCCCGTCGGCGCTGGTCTACAGATCGGGCGGTCATGTGCAGGGAAAACGGACCTTGGCGCAGGCGGTGATGACCCGTGCCGGTTTCCGCAACCATCGATCCGCCGAGGGCATCGGCCGCCTCTCGCTCGAGATCCTGTTGATGGATCCTCCCGACGCCATGATCATGGGCCGCCCGACGCCGGACGTGATCTCCCGCGCCGCCGAATCGCTCACGCATCCTGCGCTGCTGCGGGTTTTGGGCAACACCCCGCGGATCACCTTGCCGGGCCGGCTTTGGGTCTGCGGCCTGCCGGAAACCGCCCGGGCGGTCGAGAAACTCGCCGCCTTCCATCGCCGTTTGACCGGTGGAGGACACCGGCAATGACAGCGATCCCAACCTTCCACACGCCGGAGCGCCTCGGCTGGACGCAACCGCTGCTCGGACTCGCGGTTCTCGCCGCTTTCTCCCTATCGCTCGCCATCGGGCCGGCCGCGTTGGGCCCCGCAGCCATTCTGGCCGGGCTGTTCGGCGGGGCGGA
>JAOTYV010000470.1 GCA_029861675.1 Alphaproteobacteria bacterium | reverse complement strand
AATGACGCCATGACCGCAAAGAAGGTCGCCTTGAGATGCGCCGGGGCGTTCTTGGCAATCCAAGCCAGCATGGGAATCATCGAGATTTGCGCCAGGGGCGACTCCAGGGCTGTGTCGAGCAGGGCGATGAACCGGGCGTCGACGACCCCGTTCGTCCAGCGCGCGGTCCATTCGTGCACCCCATAAAAGAGTCCGATATTGGGGAGCGATAGAATTCCCGCGGCGATCGTCAGCAACAGGACAATGTGGGCAATTGATTTTTTTGCCAGAAACAGACGGAACAGGATCATGCCCGCGAGTGCGAGGCCCGAGGTAATCAGGCTGAGTATGGATAGAAATTGCTGATCGAACGCCAAGATGTCGATTTCCCACCACGTCGCGCCGGGACCCGGCAACGGCGTCGCGCGAAAGACGAAAATGATCAGCGCCGTGCCCAGGAGGGCCCGCCGCTCCGCGGGGCCGAGCTCCAGAAGCAGGCGGTTCATGAGGAACAGGACGATCCCGAGGGATCCGGCAAAGACGATTTCCTGCGCCAGCGGGATTGCACTCAAGCCGACGGCCAAGGTAACGGCGACGAAGGCGAGACTGCCGCCGAAGATCCACCAGTTGGGCGAGGTTTTGCCGGGGTCTCCGCCGGCTGCCGTTTCGATGGCCGCGGTGCCGACGCCCTTGGCGCGCAGCCGTCGCGCCCGGATCCGGACCGAAACATCGCCGAGCGCCGCGCCGAGGACCGAGATCGCGGGGATGGCCAGCGCAAACAGGTAGATATTGGCGTAGATCGCGGTCTTTTCGGCGGCCGACATGTCCTCGACACCGGAGAACATGCTAATATTCAGTGCCGCGACGACGATCAATCCGGTCACGATCGCGACCCGGCCGAGCGTCTGCATCGTTGTGTGCATCAGCTTGACCCGGTCTTCCGGATACGGGTCGCCATGCCCGTCGAAAAGCGGGACGGCCTCGACAGTCATTGCGTCGGCTACGACGTCTTGCACGACGTAGCCGGTCGGCGCCAGCAAAGCGCTTAACACATACCAGGCCTCGGCGGTCATGATCTGCGTCATCGCCGGCGCGTGCACGATTAGGCCATACATGATGCCGATGCCGCATGCGATGAGCGACGCCCCGACATAAACCAGCAAGGATTTCCACCGCCATATGATGTCGACGAGATGACCAAGCGGCATCTTCAGCGTCCACGGGATACCCGCCCAGAACGCGAGTCCGGCGAGGAAAGCCGCGGAGAGTCCAAGATGTTCCTTGATAAAGAAAGTGCCGACGATTGCCGTCAGCCCCGATATGCCCGCCGCCAAATAGACCATCAAGGGAGGCAGATACGCCCAGCGGAATTCCCGTCCGAGCCCGAGCAGCGTCTCCGTGAGCCAAGCAACCAGCGTGACGCGGGGGGGATCCTTCGCCGACTTCTCCGCCACCTTGCTACCTATGTGTTTGGACGTTCAACAGGGCACAACTCTTGCAAACTCGGTGACGGCATGTCTCGTCAAGAAAACGCGACAGTCAAGTTCAAGATCGTTGTCGGGGTGATCCTCCTCGCGCTGGCCTTCGGTACGGACGGCATACGGGCGGCCTCGCTCGGCGATTGGGCGGGCGAGATTTCGACCTCCGTGATTCATCCGATACCATCCAACTCTACGGTCGATGTCTTGATATACGATGACACCGCGCAAAACATCGCCTTTCGTGCACATTTTCTGCGGGCGCTGCGGGAGGCGGGCTATCGCACGTCGCACCCCGCCGATCTGCAATTTACCTTTGCAACGAGCATAACCTGGCAGATCAGCCGTCAACGCGAGTTGGAGCGCCTGCAATTGCAGCGGTATCCGGTCGACATGGAAGAAGCCACCTTTCCGGATGAACGCCGCCGGGATGTCGGCAGCGCACCGGCGAGCCATTTGCTCGGCGACGCGCGGCGGCTGCCGCCGAGGGTAACGCCGACGATAACCAACACGGATCAGGACCGGCTCGACATCAGCGTCGAACTCCGGGGCCGTGCGTCCGGAACGATCCTCTGGACCGCGGATTTGGCGTTGCCGCTCAAGACACCGGACCGGGCGCGCATCATTGCGGCGATCACGGGACCAATCATCGGCGCTATTGGCCGCGACATTCGTCGGGAACGGTTTGAAATCCGCTAACCGGATTCCCCTGCATCGTGAAGGCGGCTTGGGGGGCAGCAGCCAGCGCAGGGCCTGCACCGTGCAGGCCCGGTCAATGCGACATCAATACGGGAATCGTCATGTGTTCCATAATATGACGAGTCACGCCGCCGAAAACTGATTCCCGGAACCGCGAATGGCCATAGCCACCCATGACGATGAGGTCCATGTCGCTATCGCTTGCACGGTTCAGCAAGGCTTCCCCGATTGGCATATCGCCGGTCTCCGTCGTGTACACTTCCACGTTCAGGCTGTGGCGCGCCAGATGCGCCGAATATCGGTTCCCTGTACGGT
>JAOTYV010000013.1 GCA_029861675.1 Alphaproteobacteria bacterium | reverse complement strand
GTCTGTTTCGCTGCTTCTACGAGACGACGCCGACAACGGTGATGCTGTACAACTTGAACATCTTCGTCTTTCTCTTTTATCTGGCGGGATACAATTTGCGTCACTCGCATATCTGGGTCGCCTACCCGCGCGCCGTCAGCCATTTTCTAATCAGCCCGGCGCAGCATCAAATTCACCACAGCAGCGATCCGGCCCATTACGACAGAAACCTCGGCTTTATCTTCGCCTTCTGGGATTGGATTGCCGGAACGCTCTATGTACCGAAACATCGGGAGACCCTCGACCTCGGCCTCTCCGACGACGAACATCTCGCCTTCGATACCGTGTGGCAGCTTTATGCCCGCCCCTTCCGGGTACTCTGGCGACGAATTCGCCCGCCGGAGAAAGAAACGCCGTGACCCGCTGGCTCACCGGTCTTCTGGTTCTGGCGATCGCCGGGACGGCGATTCTGGCATCCCTGAGCACGCCGCCCACCGTGCCGCCGCCTAATTTTGCGGACCAGGCACCCATCGTTACGGATACCCTACCGCTGGAGCTCGATGCGCTAACCTGGACCGAGGTGCGGGCGCTGATCGCGCACGGCAAGACACTGGCGATCATACCGACCGGCGGAACGGAGCAGAATGGTCCCCACATGGTGCTTGGGAAGCACAACTACATTATGCGCCATACGGCGGCGCGCATTGCCGCAGCGCTCGGCAACGCCCTGGTCGCGCCGGTCGTCACCTATGTGCCGGAGGGCCGTATCGACCCGCCGAGCGGCCATATGGCCTATCACGGCACGATCAGCGTCCCTGAAACAGTGTTTGCCGCTACCGTCGAATCGGCGGCCCGGAGCCTGCGGCGGCACGGCTTTACGACGATTTGCCTGATCGGCGACAGCGGCTGGAACCAGGCGGCACTCGCGGCGGTTGCGAAAAAACTCAACGACGAATGGTCGGACAGCGGCGCGCGCGTCCTGCACGTCGCCGACTATTATTACAGCGCCAATGGCCAGGTCGATTGGTTGCGCGGCGAAGGTGAAAGCGAGACCGATATCGGGACCCACGCGGGCATTCGCGATTCGTCCGAACTGCTAGCGGTTTTTCCCGACGGTATCCGCCGCGAAAGAATGCGCCCGAGCAACACCCCCGGCATGGAAGAGAGCGGCGTGATCGGCGACCCCACCCGGGCCTCGGCGGCGCGCGGCCGCAAGCTGCTCCAGCTCAAGATCGACGCGGCGCTGCGCCAAATCCGACGTTTCGCGAAATCCGGCGGTCATCCCGCATCGTGAATTGTGACCGTGCCGGCCGCCGGGTCGACCGTCACCCTGTCGCCATTCTTGATTTTTGCCGTAATGTCGGTGTCGAAACGGTCGATCAGCGGAAAATCCGCATGCGCCGCACCCTGCGCCATGATCGGATTCGCATAGTTCAGCAGCAGCGCCAGCGGCGCCCTGTCTCTATCCGCCATTTCATGCAGCATCCACGCGGTCGCAACCCCGCCCTTGGCGATGTTGAGCACCAGCACCTTGCCGAGATAGCTTTCGCCGAACAGCTTGTGGCCGGGCCGCGAGAAGACGCCGGCGATCCGGTCGAGGTCGTAACGGGCGCTGAAGTTGTCATGCGCGACAAGGGCGGGGCCGCTAACGGTCGGACCGATGCCCACATGCCCCTTGATGATCGTATCGGCCATCAGACGATCCTCCCGGCGACCGCGGAGTCGACGCATCGTTCCATCGGCGCCAGCATCGGCTCATACCCGTAGCCGCCGAGGATGTTGACGATCTTCGCCGAATTGCTCATCAGACGGCGCCAGCCATTGGCCTCGCCGATTTCGCGCGCGTGCATATTATAAAAACAAACGCCTTCCAGCAGCACCCCACCGGACGCCTCGATTTTCTTGGTGATGCCCATGCGGTCGGCCGATTTCTTGATCTCCGGCGCGGTCGCCGCCAGCAGTGTCGTCTTTTCGTGAACCTTGCGGCCGTCCAGCAAATGACCCAGCCTCTGCAATTCGAACAGCGACAGCTGGGGCGCCGCGAAGACCACAACGTCGAGCGTGTCGTCGGCGGGCCGGTATGACTCGTAGAACGCGTCGATGTCGGCCCGCGTGATACGCCTCGGTTCCGGCACCGCGCCGTCGAACACGGATTGCAGCGTCGGCGCCTCCGGGGTGACGCCGATCATGTGGAACAGCGGCGTCGAGCCGAAACTGGCCAGCGCCGCGCCGAAATGTTTCAGCTCGTCCGATGTCGGCGCACCATCGACGCCGTCGATCACCGGCACGTGCCAATAGGAACTCATCTCACGCCCGATGATGCCGCCGGCGGCGCCCCAATCGGCCCAGTCGCGCGGACGATCCTCCAGCACGAAATGCGCGGTGCCGCGACGGCAGGCGTCGAGATGAAAGCCGTAGCGTGGCGTGCGGCCGGTCAAGGCGGCGGCCAGCGCCGACGGTCCGCCCTCGAAATTCGTCCGCGCGCCGAGCACGCTGTTGGTGTAGATGCTCGACCCGGTATCGCCGAACGCCACATGCTCGCCGAGCACTGGCGGGATGACGATCTGGTAGTTGATGCAGGTATCGGTCATCAGCACGTCGAGCGCTTGAAAAGCGTCGATGGTGCGACGTTCCAAGCCGATCCAGTCCTCCTGCTGCTTGAGCCGCTTATAAGCGTTGAAATCCGCGCCGCGCGGGTCCGTCACCGTCGGCACCAGGGTGCGGCGGTCCGCTTCGGGATAGGCCGCGATGTCTTCGAGAAAGGCGACCCCCGCCTCGCCCAGTGATTCCGTATCCGCCATGATGTGCACATGGGCGATTTCGACCATATCGGCGGCGTCGAAGAACCGTCCGACCTTGATCTGATGCTCGAGCGCCCGCTGGCGCGGCACGCCCATCTCGCCGGCCAGCATGGCCTCTTCGTGTTCCGTGAGTTTCATTGCGGCGCTCCCTGGTTGATGGCCTTTATAACGCAGCCCGCGACCACGGGAAAACCGCCGTTGGACACCAAGCATAGCGGTCCCGTGGTTGAGCCAAATCGATCCCTCGGCCATAGTGATCCCCGATCCGCAAAACTCGGAGATGCACCGTGACCCGCTTGACCACGCTCGACGACATCGAACAGGCGCGCGCCGCGCTGCCCGCTGCGATCCGCCACACGCCGATCGTGCCCCTGGCCCGCGACACCGCCGAAGTCGGCAAGGAAAAACTGTTCCTGAAATGCGAAAACCTGCAGGTCACCGGCGCCTACAAGGTGCGGGCCGCCTTCACCGCGCTGATGGCGCTCAGCGACGCCCAGCGCGACCGCGGCGTGGTCGTCACGTCCTCCGGCAACTTTGCGCAAGCCTACGCCCTGGCGGGCGCGCAGTTGGGCACGCCGGTTGCCGTCGTCATGCTGGACAACACCAGCCCCTACAAGGTCGCGCAGACCCAGGGCTATGGGGCCGAAGTGATCTTCTGCGGCACCGACGCGCTGGCCCGCCAGCCGGCGGTCGACCGGATCGCCGGGGAACGCGGCATGACCGCGATCGACAATTGGGAGTTCCCGCCGATCGTCGCCGGCCACGCTAGTATCGGCATGGAAATCGTCGAGGATTGTCCCGACGTGGAAACCGTGCTGGTCCCGGTGAGCAGCGGCGGATTTGCCGCCGGTGTCGCCACCGCGGTGAAGCTGTCCAATCCGGACATCCGCGTCATCGGCGTTCAGCCGGAACACGCCAACGCGGCCTATGTCTCGATGCAGGCGGGCGAAGCGACGGCGATCGACTATTGGGACAGCATGGCGGACGGCCTGTCCGCCCGGCGTCCCGGCGAGCACCCGTTCCGCCACCTGCAGGAATATCTCGACGAGATCGTCCTGATCAGCGAGCAGGATATCGCCGACGCCTTTCGGACCATCCTGTTCCGCACAAAAATGCTGGGCGAACCCGCCGGCGTGGTGGCGCCGGCCGGCTTTCTCAGCGGCCGGACCGATCGATCGCGCAAGACGGTCGCCGCACTGACCGGCGGCAATGTCACCGAGGAGATGGTGCAGAAGATGCTCGCCATGTCAGCGGAATAGACCGTTTCGGGACGCAAATCGGCGGAAATCGGGCTGGTCTGGCGGAAGCGCCGCCGCCGTAAAGGATTACGCAAGAAACGCGGTCCATAATCGCGCCAAGCGGTCCGGACATCGCGCCTTGCAAGCAGCCCGATTAATCGCCATATCGTGCACTCCGAAGCCAGATTGAAACCTATGACCAATCCACCCGAACCCGTGGCGCGGCGGCGCACCTTCGCCATCATTTCGCACCCCGATGCAGGCAAGACCACATTGACGGAAAAGCTGCTGCTGTTCGGCGGCGCCATTCAGCTTGCCGGCGCGGTCAAGGCCCGCGGCGAACAGCGGCGCGCCCATTCCGACTGGATGAAGGTGGAGCGCGAGCGGGGTATTTCGGTGGCATCCTCGGTCATGACCTTCGACTACGCCGGCTGCACCTTCAATCTGCTTGATACGCCCGGGCATGAGGATTTCAGCGAGGATACCTATCGGACGCTCTCCGCCGTCGATTCCGCGGTCATGGTGCTCGACGCGGCCCGCGGCATCGAAACACAAACCCGGAAATTGTTCGAGGTCTGCCGCCTGCGCGACGTCCCCATCGTCACTTTCATCAACAAGCTCGACCGGGAATCGCAGGACCCGTTCGACCTGATGGATGAAATCGAGCAAACCCTGGCGATCGACGTCACGCCCGCCAGCTGGCCGATCGGCATGGGCCGCCAGTTCCGCGGCTGTTACGACCTGTTTCAGGACCGGCTCATCCTGGTGGAACGCGGCAGCGCCGACACGCCCGACGAAGGTGCGATCTGCGAAGGCCTCAATGACAGGAAACTCGACGAATTACTGCCCGAGGACGCCGCGGCGACGCTGCGCGAGGAAGTCGATATGGCACGCGGGCTGTGTCCAGAATTCGATTTGCAGACCTATCGGGACGGCAATTTGACCCCGGTCTATTTCGGCAGCGCGGTCAACAATTTCGGCGTCCGCGAATTGCTCAACGGCTTGACCAAGATTGCGCCGCCGCCGCTGCCGCTGCCCACCGTGGAACGGATGGTCGATCCGGCGGAAAAAAAAGTCAGCGGCTTCGTGTTCAAGATACAAGCCAACATGGATCCGAAGCATCGCGACCGGATCGCCTTTTTCCGCCTCTGTTCCGGCCATTTCAAACGCGGCATGAAACTGGCGCATGTGCGCACCGGCAAGACCCTGACGCTGCACAATCCGGTGTTGTTCCTGGCACAGGAACGCGAACTCGCCGAGGAAGCCTGGCCCGGCGACATCATCGGCATTCCCAACCACGGCAACCTTCGCATCGGCGACACGCTGACCGAAGGCGAGGCGCTGCAATTCAACGGCATCCCGAGCTTCGCGCCGGAGTTGCTGCAGAAGGTTCGGCCGGAAGACCCGATGCGGGCAAAGCATCTCGGCCGGGCGTTGCAACAGATCGCCGAGGAAGGCGCCGCCCGGGTGTTCAAGCCGCGTTTGGACTCGGATTGGATCGTCGGTGTCGTCGGCCCGCTTCAGTTCGAGGTGCTCGCCGACCGCATCCGCAGCGAATACGACATCCCGGTGCGTTTCGAAAACACGTCGCTCTTCACCGCACGCTGGGTCGATACGGAAGACGCCCGGATGCTGAAATCATTCCGCGATTCGAACGAAAGCAGCATCGCCGAGGATCACACCGGCATGTCGGTCTTTCTCGCCCGCAACGCATGGCACCTGGACAAGGCGGTGGAAGACTGGCCCGATCTGCGGTTCCTCAAGACCAAGGAACAAGCCGTGTAGACCATTTATTGTTTAAATTGACCCAATTGAAATGGTCGCTCTTTTCTTATTCTTACGCAAATACGTCGTCGCGAACCGTTTCGGTTCGCTCGGGATTTGCTCCAGCCGCAATTTCCGCGATCCGCCTATTGCAATTGGATTTCGACGCGGCGGTTACGGCCTTCCGATACGCCATCGCCGGTGCTGACCATCGGATCCGACTCTCCAACGCTCGCGGTTTCCAGCATCTCGCGCGCAATACCAAGACGCGACAGCGCGCCCCGGACCTGTTTGACGCGGCGATCCGCCAGCCAGTTGTTGTATTTGGACGACCCCGACGAATCCGTATGGCCGACAAGAACGAGCCGGCCGTTGCCCGATTGCCGCGCGGCTGCGGCCGCTTCCCGAATTACGCCACGCGCTTTCGGCGTGAGCAGCGACGAATTCGAACCGAAGTAAACAGTGAAAGTGCGCGGCTGTACCTCGACCACCGGCGGCGGCGCAACAGGCAGCGGCTCCGGCGGCTTCTCGGCGACCAGCGGTTCCGGCGCCGCGGACGGTTCGCGCATCACGGGCTTGCGCGGTTCCGGATCCGTCGAGCGCGATTGCCGACGCGGCCCCGGCGAGAAAAATCGGAACCGGAGACCGGCCATGATCTGATGGGAAGCATAGTCCGAGAAGACCTGGCCGCCAGCGGCCGTATTGAATGTCAAATCCGGTGCCCGAAGATGACGGTAATCGATGCTGAACGATAGCCGGTCGGTAATATCGACGGAGGCGCCGACAATCGCCTGGATCGCGATCGACAGATCCGCCTCATCGACGGACGATCCCGCGACCGGGGCGACATTGTCCGCCTGCAGCCGCAGCGCGCCGACACCGGCGCCCAAGTACGGATGATGAACCAGCCGTCGGGGCGGAATTCATACAAGACATTGGCCATGAAGGTGTAGATGTCGACACCGCCACTGGCCGCCGAGTTGCTGCCGATTTTATCGATATCGTGCGCGCTGTATCCGAACAGCCCCTCGGCGCGAAGCCCGTTGCCGAATTCATAGCCGAGACCGCCATTGCCGATAAAGCCGATGGACAATTCCCCGTCCGCCGTCCCCAGGGGTATTTCCTCCGCCAGGTTCAATCCGCCATAGCCCGCAATGTAAAACCCATGCCCTTGCGCAAAACTGTGCGAACAAACCGAAAATAAAAAAGCAATCCCCGCCAGAAATCCGACAATCAAACGCGGCAACATTTCCCGGTATTCCTTATACTGCCCTTGGCCAATAGTTGCCAAAATGCTGAATATTCCGAGTCTGGTCAATAAAATTTGTAAAAGGGATGTTTAATTCAACTCCGGCACGGTAATGCCACGACGCCGTGGCCGCGCGCGGACAGCTCGCCATCCTGTTGAACCGCACGCTGGGTGATCTCGACGCAGGACCGGCCCTCGGATTCGAATTTCCGTGTGACTTCGCCATCGATATATAGGGCGTCGCCGACCGGATTGTGCCGGCGGATCTCGACATAGGAGTCGCGCAGGAACCCGTCGTCGCCCATCCAGTTGGTCAGATGATGGGTCATCCAGGAACACCGTTCCGGTCCGTAATCATAGGCCGCCGGCGCGCCGACGACGGTCGCGAATTCATCTTCCCAGTGGACCCGTTCGGGACAATCGGGAATGCCGAACCGATTCTTGATGCCAAGACCGGGATGCGCATGCACCTGCTTCCAGGCGAGTTTGTTCGCCCGTATATACAGCCCGCCCCAGCCCTGGGCATAGGCGATAAAGCCGGTCACCGTCATCGGACCCTTGACCATGCGCGGCAGTTTCTCGCCGACTTCCACATCCTCGAAATACCGCGGCTCACCGCCGCGCACCTGCTCGTTCGCGTAGTGGCGGTAGAGTTCCACCAAATCGTCATCGGAATATTCGGTCGGTGCGCGCGCTTTCAAGTCATCGTATTTCGTCCCCTCTTCGCGCGCGATATCCCGGTCGGTGCGGAAGCACCAGCTATCCGCCTCGGCGATCGGGTCGCCGTCGTCGCCGAAGAAATTCACGTGGTAGATCTGTTGAACCGACCGGCCGGAAAAGCGGGTGTCGTGCTCGACCAGATCCTTCAGCCAGGCTTCGGTGGTGATGTTTTCGTTGCGCCGGATTTCACGATGCCACGTCCAATCCGCGCCGGCCCACATCGCGTGCACGCCGGGCAGCCCGCCGACATATCCCGAAATGATCCGGCTGCAAGCGTACAGGAACGACGGCGGCGCGATGACGTCGCCATGGCGCGTCGCCGCCGCGTAGGACGGGTCGCACCACAGGGGATTATCGTCACCGATGCCGTGCGCGTAGTGGCGGATATTGTCGCGCGTCGATTCGTGACACCACGGCTCCAATGTGTTCTCGATCTTCACGCCGATCCGTTTGCGCAGATCGTCGAGCGCGGATTCGGTGATCTTGGGAAAGCGGTTTTTATCTTCGGTCATGCGTCGGTCAGAGTCCTGCATTAATGGGGGATCAACGCCGCAACGCAGCGGCAAGATCGAAGGGTTCCGGACGGAACAAGAAATCCGCCATCGGCTTCAGGTCGGCGCTCACCCTGGGCTGAAACGCCATGTGCGCAAAAATGTCGCGTTCGATATCGACACCGGGCGCCACCTCGGTCAGCAACGGTCCATACTCGGTGATCGCAAAGACGCCGCGTTCGGTGATCGCGGTGACGGTTTGCCCCTTGGCGAGCGCGTGATGCGCATTGAAGCTGATCTGCTCGACCGCCTCCACGAACTTGGTGACCGCCCCGTCGCGGCGAATGATAAGCCCTTCGGACCGCACGTCGATGTCTTGATCGCCCGCGGTAAACAACCCGCAGAAGACGACGCGGTCCGCTCGCTGGGTCACATTGAAGAAGCCCCCGACGCCGGGAATGCGGTGGGCCAGTTTGGAGACGTTGACGTTACCCGCCGCATCCATCTGAGCCATGCCGACGATGGTGATGTCGAGCCCGCCGCCGTCGTAAAAATCGAACTGATAGGTGTGGTCGATCACCGAACCCGCATTGATCGCCGCGCCGAAATCCAGATTGTAGGCCGGGTAGCCGCCGGTCGCGCCGGACTCCACGGTCAAGGTGAAATCGTCGCCGCAGGCCTCCTCGCGCGCCACCGTGGCGACGTAACCGGCGATGCCGACACCGAGATTGACCACATCGCCGCGGCGCAGTTCCAGGGCCGCACGGCGGCCGATCAGTTTGCGTGTGTCCAGCGGCGCCGGCGGCATGTCGGCAACCTCCGCCCGGGCGCCGCTGAAATGCGGATTGAATTCGGTGGCGAAGGTCTGATGGTGATTCTCCGGGCGCGCGACAACCACATGATCGATCAGGTGGCCGGGGATCTCGACCCGCCGGGGATGCAGCGCGCCGCGCGGCACAATGCGCTCGACCTGGGCGATCACCGTCCCGCCGGAATTGTGCACCGCCTGCGCGAAGGACGGTCCCTGAAAGGAGCCGATTTCCCGTTCCATGGTGATGTTGCCGTCCTCATCCGCCTCGGTGCCGCGCAGGAAACCGACATCGAGCTTCATGCTCGGATAGAACAGCCATTCGCGTCCGGCGACCTGCACCACTTCGACGATGTCTTCGGTGGTGCGCGCGTTGACGCGGCCACCCTCCTGGCGCGGATCGACGAAGGTGCCGAGCCCGACATGGGTGATCAATCCGGGCCGCCCGGCGGCGATTTCCCTGTATAGCTGCACGATCACGCCGAGCGGCAGCAAATATCCTTCCATCTTTTCGTCGATCACTGCGCGCTGCAGCGTGCGGTTCAGATTGAGGTAGGACGTCACCAGCCGCCGCACCAAACCATCGCCCGCCAGACGATCGAGCCCGCGGCCCCGGGTGTCGCCTTGGCCGGTCGACGCCAGCACCGTCAGGCCGCGCGGTTGCCCGCTCGCCGCGAACCGTTGTTCGAGGGCGATCAGCAGTTCCTCCGGCGTCGCCGAGCCCACGAAGCCATCGACCGCCAGGGTAGCGCCCTCGGCGACGAGATCTGCGGCTTCTTGCGGACCGATTTGCTTATTCACGGAATTACCGGAGAACGATTGCTGAACAGACCGCTAGAAATACGTGCCGTTCGGCGCCATCGCAAGACCACCATACCTTCGTGATCGCGGTTCCGTGCCGGCAATCGACCTCAACCGCCGAGGATGCGCACATGCGATGTTTCGAGGCCGAGCACCACGCTGTCCCCGACTTCATATGTGGGCCGGCCTTTTTGGTGGGTGTCATCCACCAGAAGCGTGTGCGATCCGGCCGAAACAGAGTAGCGAATCAGGCCGCCTAAAAATTCCCGATGTTCGATCGCGCCGGGAATTTCCACCCAGCCTTCCTCCGGCTGGCCGCGTTCAGTTGAAATACGGAGGCTCTGCGGCCGAAACATGGCGGTGCATTTCTCGCCGGAGGCAATCTTGGCGCCATCGAGGGAAAGGACGGTGCCGTCCGTCGCTTCGAATAGCGATTTGCCGTTGGCTTGACGGACGGCACCGGCGATCAGGTTTGCGGTTCCGAGAAAGTGCGCGACAAAGCGGTTCGCTGGCTCGTCGTATAGTTCCATCGGCGAACCGACCTGCTGGATGATGCCGTCATTCAACACGGCAATCCGATCGGAGATCGTGTTGGCCTCTTCCTGATCATGCGTGACGAAGATGGTGGTCAGTTGGAGCTTGCGCTGCAATTCGACGATTTCACGCCGCATTTGGACGCGCAAGTTTGCGTCCAGATTGGAGAGCGGCTCGTCCAAGAGCAACACCCGCGGCTCGACGACGATCGTGCGCGCGAGGGCGACGCGCTGCTGCTGGCCGCCCGAAAGCTGCGATGGACGGCGTTCCGTGAAATCCGACAATCCAACCAACTCCAGCGCCGAATCGACACGCCGGCGGATTTCCGCCGCCGGCACTTTGCGCTCCTCCAGTCCGAAGGCAACATTCTTGCGCACCGTCATATGCGGCCACAACGCGTAGGACTGAAATACCATACCGACGCTGCGCTGCCAGGGCGGTAGGTTCGCAACCTCGTCATTGCCGATCAGGATATGACCCTTGGGCTCGGGCCCGAACCCGGCGATCGCCCGCAACAACGTCGATTTGCCGGATCCCGACGGGCCGAGGAAGGTAAACAGCTCGCCCGGCTCTATCTCCAGGTTGACCCCTTTCAACACCTCGTTCTCGCCGAACGACAGGCTCAGGTTCCGGATACTGACGCCGACGCCAACGTCGGCGGGGGTTTGGTCCATTGCCATGCTTACGCTCCTGTGGACAACGCCACTTCGGGCGTTCGCTCGATTTCCTTGCGCTCGATGATGCGATGCGACACGTAGGTCGCGATACCGACGATCAGAACGGCGACGATGCCGAGCGCCGCTCCCGGCCCACGGCCGGCCGCCGCCTGCATGAACTCATAAATGCCATAGGCCAACGGGGCATCGGATTGCGCCGACACCAACATGATCGTGGCCGACAATTCAACCGCGGCGGTGGCGAAGCTGGTGACGAAGCCGGCAACGATGCCCCCCGACATCAACGGCACGACGATGCGCAACACCGTACGCCGTTTCGTGGCGCCGAGGTTCTCGGCAGCTTCCTCCAACGCGACACTGACCTGCTGTAGTGCCGCTACACATGCGCGCAGCGCGTAAGGGAGGCGGCGAATGGCGAGCGCAATGACAATAATCACCCACCAAGATGCCAGGGGCTTGTCGACAATTGGCACGTTGAACTCGACGAATGTCCTCAAATAGCCGATGCCGAGCACGACACCGGGGATGGCCACTGCACCCATTGCTATGAAATCCAGCCACTGTCGGCCAACCAGTTTCGTCCGCCAAACCACGTATGCAATGGCCGTGGCGAAAACGACGTCGATGGTGGCGGCCAATCCGGCGTATAGCAGCGTGTTGGAAATGTACTGAGTGGCGGTACTGAAGACACTCTCATAGTGCGCAAACGTGAAGGCGTCCGGCAATACGCTGAACGACCACACGGTACCGAAGCTGAGCAAAGCCAGCCCGATATGCGGTGACAGCACCAGCAACAGGATCAATATTACCACGGCGTAGCAGCCAATTTTCTCCCACGCCTTCAAGTCCCGCTTCATCAACCCGCCGCCGCCTTTTTGAGCCGTCGCGTAGTCCTTGCCGCGGAGCGCCAGGAACGAGACCCAAAGCGACAGCAACGAGAAGGCAACCAGGATGACCGAGATCACATAGCCCATGGGATCGCCGATACCGATTGACGTAATCCTCAGGTAGGCCTGCGGCGCCAACATAGTATTTATGTTCAGCAGCAGCGGTGTGGCGAGGTCATCGAAGACCTTGAGGAACACCAGTGAAGCGCCGGCGACGTAACCCGGCATGGCCAACGGAAAGACGATGCGGCGGAACAATCGCATCCCGCTGGCGCCCAGATTCTGCGCCGATTCCTCCATTGCCCGGTCGATGTTGTTGAGGGCCGCCGAAAGGTTGATCAGGATGAACGGAAAGTAGTGCACGCTTTCGACCAGAATGACACCGTTCAACCCTTCCATGAACGGAATGGTGAAGCCGAACCACTCGTCAATAATCAAGTTGACCGAACCATTCTCGCCGAACAACAGCAGCATGGCGACGGCACCGACGAATGGCGGCATGATCAGAGGCACGATACCAAGCGTTTGAATCAGGATGGCGCCACCGAAGTTGAAGCGTGTCGTAAAATAGGCCAGCGGCATGGCAAACGCCGACGCCAGCACCACCGACATGACGGCGACATAGAGCGAATTGACGAATGATTCCTGGAACAGCGAGGTGTTGAAAAAATCGATAAAATTAATAAGTGTCAGCGCCCCGGTATTGGGGTCCTGGAAGGCGACATAGATGACCTGCGCCACCGGCACGAGAAGGAATACGAACAGGAACAGGCCGATAGACAGGGCGACGGCACCCGGCCCCCATTGGCCGCGTTGCATGAATTTCAAACCCGCTCCCCCGTCTATCCGGATCTCCGCAAAATATCGGGGCCCGGCTGAAAGTGTCGTCGGGCCCCGTTATCCGGCATCAATTAAAGCATCGATGCAGCCTTGTTCGCCAATTCCTCGGCCTTGGCATAATTGGCCTTGACCATGGCATCCCAAGTTTGCTCGACTTCCGCCTGGCGCCCGGTGACCTTGGTGGTCGCCTTCTTTCGTTTCTTTTTGAAGATCTTGTTGAAGTCTTTTTGGCCCGCCTTCGCGGCATCGATTGGCATTTTGGCAACCAGCGCCTTGGCTTCATCGATCAGCTTGCGGGCCGCCGCGTTCGATTTACCGTTTAGCTTCGCCTCCGCCGTCTGAATGGCCTTGGTCGCGGCGCGCAAGTCCTTCATCCGGTACGTGATCATGACATCGAACAACGAGTTGACCACGTTGTAGCGCTCCTTGGAGCGTTGCAAATCAAACTTCACAGCCGCACCGATGGACTTGTCTTTGAACGGATTGGGGAAGCCTTTGGGCGCCTTGGCGTAGGTCACCGGATTGACCGGCAAACGCCTGATCTTCGGGTTCAGCAGCACTTCCTGGCCTGCCGGCGATAGCAGAAACTCGATAAAGGCGGCCGCCGCTTTCGGATGCGGCGCATTCTTGACGATCGCAATGTTCGCCGGCACCAGCGTGGTCACCGGCGGGTAAAGGAAGTCGACCGGAAATCCCGACGCTTTCGACGAGAGACCGAAAAAATCGATTACGATGCCGAGTCCGAATTGCCCTGAATTTACGCCGTCCGGAACGCCGAAGCTCCGCTCGGTGACCGTTTTGAAATTGCCGGCTATGCTTTTCCACATTGCCCAGCCTTTCTCCCAGCCCTCGCCCTGAAGCAGTGTCTCCACCGTCAGATGCGTGGTGCCCGACCGGGACGGCGCGCTCATGCCGACATGGCCATGGTAGATCGGCTTTGACAAATCCGCCCATTTCTTGGGCACCGGCAGCTTCTTAGCCTTCAGGTAGCGGCTGTTCCACATGATGCCATAGCCGGACGCGGCAAAGCCCTTGTAATATCCATCCGGATCGTTGATGGGAAAGGCGCCGATCTTTTCCGGGATACCGGTGACTTTGACCTGGTACTTCTGCAGCAGCGAGTCCCCCTTCAATACCTCGAAGGCGTCAGGCGCAGAGGCCCAGAACATGTCGGACGTGTTGTTGCCGGACGTCTCCTGCAGGTATTTGATGCCTGCGGTCGTTTTCTTTTTCAACATCTCAACCTTGACGCCGGGGTGTTTGGCCTCGAACGCTTTCTTGACCGTAACCGTGGTGTCCGGCGGGTAGGATGTGACGATGACGAGCTTATTTTCCAGCGCGCGCGCCTGGTAAGGCGCAGCAAACAGAACTGCCGTTAGCGCCGCGCCGATAATGATCGATCGGCGACGAAACATTGTTCGCATTGAGATGCTCCTTCGTGCAAGTTTGATTGACGAAAATCGTATCATGTCGATGGTACGAAAACCGGCATAAAATCTCACGGATCCGATTGCGCCACTTTGATTTTGATCAGTCCGCAAGATTGAAACCGCAAACCACAAAAATGCCACGAAGAAACACCGCGCCGGACCGCTTTGGATTGACACGACCCCACCGGTTCGGGCTTGCTTCCTTTCAATCACGGAAACAAGGAGGACGCCGATGGGACCGCTGGCTGGGGTGAAGATCGTGGAATTCGCAGGCATCGGACCGGGGCCGATGTGCGCCATGTTGTTGGCCGATTTGGGAGCCGACATTATCCGGCTGGACCGCATCAATCCCGAGCAGCCGAAATTCCGCTCCAACATCCTCAACCGCAACCGCTATTCGATTTCGATCGACCTGAAGCATCCGGACGGTCTGGAAGCCGCGCTGCGGCTGGTCGACGGGGCGGACGCGGTGATCGAGGGGTTTCGTCCCGGCGTGATGGAACGTCTCGGCGTCGGACCCGATGTCTGCCTCGCGCGCAACCCGAAGCTGGTCTATGGCCGCATGACCGGCTGGGGCCAGGATGGGCCGCTGGCGCATGCGGCGGGGCATGACATCAACTACATCGCGTTAACCGGCGCGCTGCACGCCATCGGGCCGAAAGACGGCCCGCCGTCACCGCCGCTCAACGTGATCGGCGATTTCGGCGGCGGCGCGCTCTATCTCGCGCTCGGCGTGGTCAGCGCGGTTCTCGAGGCCTCCCGCTCCGGCAAGGGCCAAGTACTCGACGTTTCCATGGTCGACGGCGCGTCGTCGCTGATCACCGCCGCCTACGGGCTGCAGTCCCTGGGCCTTTGGAAGCATGAGCGCGGCAGCAATACACTGGACGGCGGCGCGCATTATTACGGCGCCTACGAAACCAAGGACGGCAAATACATCAGCATCGCCTCGATCGAACCGCAATTCTATGCCGAGCTGCTGCAACGGCTGGAGCTCGACCCGGGCACGTTGCCGGACCAGCTCGACCGCGACAAATGGCCGGACATGCGCACACATCTGGAAGCCCTGTTCCGCCAGAAGACCCGCGACGAATGGTGCGAGGTGCTGGAGGGGACGGATGTCTGCTTCGCGCCGGTCTTGACCATGGAAGAGGCGCCGTCGCATCCCCACAACAGCGCGCGCGGCACCTTCGTCGAGGTCGACGGCGTGGTGCAGCCCGGCCCGGCACCCCGCTTTCAGCGTACGCCGCTCGAAGTGCGGCGGGCGCCGTCCAAGCCCGGCGGCGACACCACCGAAGCGCTGGAAGCCTGGGGTTTTTCGCGCCAGGAAGTGGCCACCCTCTTGGAATCCAAGGCCGCCTGGCAGAATCCCGGCTAAGGCTAGCCAATCCAGGGGATCCAACTCACGCGGCCGTGTCGCGCACGTGAGCATTTGTTATTTCACTTCGGGTCGCGGTTTGGCGATAGTCCGGCGTATGAAAATACCATCGATTCTTGGCCTGGGTGCGCTGCTGATTGCCGGCCTTCCAGCCGTTGCCGCCGATTTCGCCGCCACCCGCGTCGGCACGCCGTCGGCGGCCGCACCGGCAGGCTGGCGCACGCTCTCGGTGCCTGGCAAGCCGGAGACGCAGTTCAGCGCCGCATCGGCCCGCACCATCAAGGTAACGGCGCAAGACAGCGCCGGCTTCCTGTATCGTAAGGTGGTCGCGCGTGAGCCCGGGCACCGTCAGCTGACCTGGCGGTGGCGCGTCGATATGGCCCCGCCGCCGACCGATCAATCGATGCCCGGAATGGATGACCGCCCGCTGGCGGTGCATGTATGGTTCGATGGCGAACCCGGGGCCGACTCTTCGTGGACGCCGCTGGATCGCGTGGGCGCGTGGCTCTTTGACGTGCCGCTGCCCGGCAAGGTGCTCACCTATGTTTGGGGCGGCACCGGCAGGCGCGGCGACAGCCTCGTAAATCCCCATCTTCGCAAGGATGGCCGGATCATTATTTTGCGTCCCGGGGCAACACCCACCGGGCGCTGGTTCGGCGAATCGGTAGACATTGACGCGGACTTCCGCAGGGTCTTCGGAACCCCGGCGCCGCCGCCGAGATTCGTCGCAATTTCCGGCGATACGGACGACAAGCGCGGCGTCAGCATGGGATCGATCGCCGGTCTCGGCTTTCAGGCCCGGCCTTGAGGCCGCAATCCTTCACCGCCGATCGCTTGGCGCGCATGGCCGCGCATGGCCGCGCGGCGGCGTCCTGCGCGGACACGGCGGTGGACTGGACCGTGCCGGTCAAACCGCCCGCCTGGCTTCCGGCGCGGGGTTATATCACCGCGATAAGCCAGTTTTACTATGGCGAGCTGGCGACCATCGAAATTTGTAAGCGCATCCTGCCGGAACTCCGCGACCCCTCGGCCGCGCGGTTCGTCCGGACCCAGATCGCCGACGAAGAGCGCCATGCCGCCCTGTATGCGCGGTATCTGGGCGAGGTCGGCGGCATCGGCGAAATCGAGGAAGGCGTTGCAATGGCGTATCGCGGCGCGCGCGCCTGGCGCGGCTCCCATCACGGCCCAATTATCCTGTCGCATGTCGTTCTCGAAGGGGAAGGATTGCGCCTGCAGAATCTGTACAGCCGCTGGTTCGCCTGTCCGTTGTATCAGCAAATCAATCGGGTCGTCGCCCGCGACGAGGCGCGGCATGTCGCATTCGGCAAAATCTACCTGCGCGGCACGTTGCCCCGCTTGCCGATCGAGGAACGGATCGAGACCTTCCGCTGGATCCGATCCTTGTGGTTCGACTGCGCCCATGCGCTCCGCCGGGAGATGCCGCAATCGGTCTTGCTGTTGCTTGGCCGCAAGTGGATGGCCGACCGGTGGCAGCAACAATCGCGCGGCCTTGTCGATATCGGTCTCGTCGGCGTGGATGAATTGGCCCTAATTGAAGGCAGTTAACATGACACGGCGGAGAGCATGATCTCGATCATTATCCCGACGTTGAACGAGGCCGGCGCGCTACCGCCCTTGCTGCGCGCGCTGCGGGAACAGACACCCGATGCGGAGATCATCGTGGCCGATGGCGGCAGCACCGACGATACGATCGCGATCGCACGGCGGCATGGCGCACGCGTGCTCAGCACCGCGCGCGGCCGGGGACGGCAGCTCGCCGACGGCGGTGAGACCGCCCGCGGCAATATTTTTTTATTCCTGCACGCGGATTGCCGGTTTCCGCCGAACGGCTTGGAGCGCATCCGGCACGTTCTGTCACGGGACGGCGAAATCGTCGGCGGGAATTTCCGACTGTTATTCGACGGCGACGACGCCTTCAGCATATGGCTGAACGGCTTCTATCACTGGATCCGCCGGCACGGGTTTTACTATGGCGATTCCGCCGTCTTCGTTCGGCGATCCGTATATCGGACCCTCGGCGGCATTCGCCCGATCGCCCTGATGGAGGATTACGACTTCAACCGCCGTATGGAGCGTTTCGGCAAGACATGCTGCATTGACGATCCACCCATGATCACGTCGTCCCGGCGGTTCGCCGGCCGGCGCCCGGCCGCCATCGTCTGGGGCTGGATCAAGATCCATCTGATGTTTTATCTCGGCGTTTCGCCGGACACGCTGGCGCAAATTTATGATTCCGAACGGCGGCGAAATCCCGGCGGAGCGTGACGGAAACCGCAACCCGCGCGGCCGGCCCTATTTCCCGGTTTCGTTCAGCGACCAGTCATAGGCGTGATCGTCGATGCGGTCGCGCCCGGTCAGGTTCTTCTTAAGCGGCGCACCGGCGTAGCGTCTGAGATGGGCGATCACCGACGCGTCGGTGCCGCCGAAATCGTCCTGAAACCAAACATAAATGCTGGACACCGTGAGCCCATTCGCATCGATCCGCGCACCGCGCGGGCTGTTCACATAGGCCTTTGCGGCTTCCTCCAACATCGCTTCCGCCGTTCCCGCGGTAAAGGCCGATTGCAAAAGGTTGGGGCATCCGACAGACGCGCAATTGACCGCATAGTGGATGCGCGGATCCTTCCAGATCGGCCGCAATATGCGGTGTTCGATGTCGTTCAAGCTAACGTCTTCGCCCTCGATCTCCACCAGAGATTCGTCCCACGGTCCGCTGCCGAACAGGCCGGAAGAAATATCGCGGATGGATTTCAGTGGATAATGCGTGAGCACCTGACTGACGGTTAGCGCATTGTAGAGATTGATCCAGTAGGCGAGCTGCTCGGGCCGGCTGTAGCGGCTCACCGGCAATGCCGACAGGCGGGAAATGTAGTCAGTAAGCGATTTGCGGTCGGCCGGCGTGACGCCGCGATAGTCGACCCGGTTCAGACCGGTCGGATCCGGCTTTACATAAGCCCGCAGAAACCGCGTCCAGTCGCGATGGTCGATATACACGGTCGAGGTCGAATCATGCGCGGTCCAGCGCGGCCATAAATCCGCCTTCGGAGCAAACAACGCCTCCAGCGAAACGAAGCCCGCCAACGGGACGACCGCCAGCACCATAAGAATGCGGAACATGGGACAACGCAGTGATCCAGCCATGGCGTCGGTCTCGCAATCTGTCGCTGTTTAACGGAGTGCCGCTAATAGATAGGCATTCCGTCGCACAACGCCAAATCGCGATTCCTCACAAGTCCGTCAAATTCATCGCGATTTGATGCGCCTTGCCGTCCAAAATTGCGCTATGCTTCCGCCTATTATGGCTAGTCGCGGCAAAATAAACCTGAAAACGCAACGGGCTTGGCTCGAGACCCGACGCGGAGAACTCGTGCAGCGCGCGCTGATCAGCAAGGACTCCCGCGATCCGGTCGAGCTCGACCAATCCCGGGTCGGCCGGCTCTCCCGCATGGATGCCCTCCAGGGTCAGGCGATGGCGCAGGAGACCGAGCGGCGCCGTAATCTCGAATTGCAGCGCATTGACGCGGCGCTCGCACGGCTGGACACGGACGATTACGGCTACTGCCTGACCTGCGGAGAGGAAATCTCGAAAAAACGGATGGAATTAGACCCGGCGGCCGCCGTCTGTATCGATTGCGCCAGCGCGACCTGAAGCGCCGGTCGCCCTACGCCGTATTCGCCTGCCGGGATTCGCGTTTGCGTTGATGGGGATCCAACTGCCGCTTGCGGATCCGGATTGACCGCGGCGTCACTTCCACCAACTCCGTGTCGGCGATATAGGCGATCGCTTTTTCCAAGGTCATCCGCAAGGGCGGCGTGAGGGTAACCGCATCGTCCTTGCCCGATGCACGGATGTTCGTCAGTTGCTTCGCCTTCAGCGGATTGACTTCCAAATCGGAACCGCGGCTGTGCTCGCCGATCACCATGCCGCCATACACCATCACGCCGGGCTCGATAAACAGCGGCCCGCGTTCCTCCAGATTCCAAAGCGCATACGGCACCGCCTTGCCCTGGCCAAGCGAGATGAGAACCCCGGTGCGGCGCATCGCGATCGGACCCTTGTAGGGAACATAGCTGTGGAAAACCCGGTTCATGACGCCGGTACCGCGGGTATCGGTCAGGAATTCACCATGGTACCCGATCAAGCCGCGCGACGGCGCGAGGAAGGTCAGGCGCTGCTTGCCGCTGCCGGCCGGCCGCATATCGACCAGATCCGATTTGCGCTCGCCCAGCTTTTCCACCACGGCGCCGGCATAGGCCTCATCGACGTCGACGACCACTTCCTCGACCGGCTCCATCCGGCCGCCACCATCCGGATTTTCGCGATACAGAACGCGCGGGCGGCTGATCGACAGCTCATACCCTTCGCGGCGCATGGTCTCGATCAGGACGGCGAGCTGCAATTCGCCGCGGCCGGCCACTTCGAATGCGTCGCTGTCCTCGGTTTCCGTCACCTGAATCGCGACATTGCCCTCGGCTTCCCGCATCAGGCGCGTGCGCACGACCCGCGACGTCAGCTTGTCGCCATCCTGACCGGCGAGTGGCGAATCATTGATCGAAAATGTCATTGCCAGGGTCGGCGGATCGATGGGTTGGGCGGGCAGCGGCGTGGTCACCGACGGGTCGCACAACGTATCCGACACGGTCGCCGACGCGATGCCGGCGATCGCCACGATATCGCCGGCGGATGCTTCCTCGATCGGAACCCGATCGAGCCCGCGAAACGCCAGGAGCTTGGTGATCCGGCCTTCTTCGCGCACCTCGCCGTCACGGCTCAGCACCTTCATCGGCTGATTGATCCGAACGCGCCCGGCATGAATGCGCCCGGTCAGAATCCGGCCGAGATACGGATCGCTTTCGAGCGTCGTGGCCAGCATCGCAAAGGGGGCGTTCGGGTCAATTGTCGGCGGCGGCACATGCGCCACGATCGTCTCGAACAAGAGCGAGAGATCGCCGCCCGGCTGCTCCGGCGCCTGCGAAACCCAGCCGTCCCGGCCCGATCCGAACAAGGCGGGAAAATCGAGCTGATCCTCATTGGCGTCCAGGGCGGCAAACAGATCGAAAACTTCGTCATGGACATCGTGGGCGCGCTGATCCGGGCGGTCGACCTTGTTGACCACCACGATCGGCCGCAAGCCGAGCGCCAACGCCTTGCCCAGCACGAATTTCGTTTGCGGCATCGGGCCTTCGGCGGCATCGACCAGCACGACGACACCGTCGACCATGCTGAGAATCCGCTCTACCTCGCCGCCGAAATCGGCATGTCCCGGGGTGTCGACGATGTTGATACAGATGTCCTGCCACACCACGGACGTACATTTCGCGAGAATGGTGATGCCGCGCTCGCGCTCGAGATCGTTGGAGTCGAGCGCGCGCTCGGCCACGTTTTGGTTCGCGCGAAAGGCGCCGCTTTGCCGCAGCATGACGTCCACCAGGGTGGTCTTGCCATGATCGACATGGGCGATGATCGCGATGTTGCGCAGTTCCACTGAAAATTCCCGACTAAAAAATGGATAAAGCAAACGCGGCCAGAGACCTCCGCCGCGCCGGGCGAGAATATAGTCCGACTTTGCTTGCAAACAAGTTAATCCGTAACGCCGCGCCGGACTCGACCTCGCGTTAGGCCGCGATTATTGTTTCGCCGGTAAATTCAGGGAGGTCCGACGATGACGTCAGCGCAAACAATGTTCGAAAAAATCTGGCAGCAGCACGTCATCGCGGAAGAAGAAGACGAGGCGCTTCTCTATGTCGACCGTTGCCTCATTCATGAGGGATCGCGCCATACCTTCGACCAAATGGACGAGGAAGGCCGGTCGCCGGTCGAGCCGGATAAAGTGTTCGCCTTCTCGGATCACTACGCGCAAACGACTGGCCGGGACCAAGGCCTCGGCGCGATCTCGGATCCGAAAATTCGCGGCATGATCGAACTGCTGACGAAAAACACCAAGAAGCACGGCATTCGCCATTTCGACATCGGCGATCCCGATCAGGGCATCCTGCATGTCGTCGGACCGGAGCAGGGCATCACCATTCCCGGAATCCTGCTGATCGGAGCCGATTCCCATACCGCGACCCACGGCGCGCTCGGCAATCTGTCCTTCGGCGCCGGATCGTCGGAAGTCTACCATGTCGTCGTGACCCAGACGCTGTGGCAGCGGAAGCCGAGATCCATGCGGATCACGATCGATGGCACTTTGCCGTTCGGCGTCGCGTCGAAGGACCTCATCCTCGCCATCATCGCCAAGATCGGTCATGGCGGCGCTGCCGGGCATGTCATCGAGTACGCGGGCTCGGCGGTCGACGCCATGACCATCGAACAGCGCATGACGGTCTGCAACATGTCCATCGAGGCCGGTGGCCGCGCCGGCATGATGGCGCCCGACGACAAGGTGCTGGACTATGTGCATGGCCGTCCCTACACACCGGCCGGCGCCGACTGGGACCAAGCGGTCGAATACTGGCGTACGCTGCCGACCGATGACGGGGCGCTCTTTGACACCGAGGTGTCGTTGAATGCATCCGAGCTGACGCCGATGGTCACCTGGGGCACCAATCCCGAACACACGCTGCCGATCACCGGGCGGGCGCCGTCGCCGGAAGACGCGGGTACCGAAGCCGATAAACGCGAAATTGCCGCGGCGCTGGAGTACATGGACATCAAACCGGGCATGCCGCTCGACAAGATTGCGGTAAATCGCGTCTTCATCGGATCTTGCACGAACGGCCGGATCGAGGACCTGCGCGCCGCCGCCGAGGTCGCCGGCCTCGGCAAAGCCAAGGTGCCGGCCTGGATCGTGCCCGGCTCCGGCGCCGTAAAGCGCCAGGCCGAGGCCGAAGGTCTCGACAAGGTATTTACCGCTGCCGGCTTCGAATGGCGGGACCCGGGCTGCTCGCTCTGCACCGCGATCAATGGTGATATCCTGCAGCCGGGCGAGCGCTGCGCCTCCACCTCGAACCGCAATTTCAAGGGCCGGCAGGGCCTCGGCAGCCGCACCCATCTGGTCAGTCCGGCGATGGCCGCTGCCGCCGCAATTACCGGCACGCTTACCGATGTTCGAAACCTGGCGAAGGGGAGCTGACCGATGGAAGGCTTTACCAAACTGACCGCCGCCGCCGTGCCGATCGACGAACCGAATGTCGACACCAATCAGCTCTGCCCGACTCGGTTCAACAAGATGCCGATTGGCGACCCGGACTATCCGAGAATTTTGTTCCATGATCAGCGCTTTAATTCGGACGGGTCCGAAAAGCCCGACTTCATCCTCAATCAGGACGCCTACCGAAATGCGGAAATCATCGTGGCGGACCGCAATTGGGGCGGCGGTTCCTCGCGCGAGACCGCCGTATACGCGTTGATGGCGTACGGCATCCGCTGTGTCATCGCGTCCAGTTTCGGCGATATTCACCGCAACAACTGCCTGAAAAACGGCGTTCTACCGGTCACCCTGCCGAACGAGACCTGTATTGCCTTGCGCCGCCAGTTGCAGGGAAACCTGGAAGCGACGATCACCGTCGACCTGGAATCCCAGACCGTCACCGCGCCGGACGGCACGCAGCATAATTTCGACATTACGCCGGTGTCCAAGCGCTGCCTGGTAAAGGGACTCGACGATGTCGGCCGCACCGAGGAATTCCAAAGCGATATCGATGCTTTCCGAGTACGCTACCAGGACGCCTTGCCGTTCCAGGCGGCGGTCGCCAAGCCGTCGAATTGAATTTTGCACTAGCGCGCGGACAGGACTGGTGATGGTATAACATTTACCGGTCCGAGGGTGGTCGGGCATCAACACACCCACGCCGGCCGTACCGGCATCATCGTGTTGAGCGCATGCCTATTTGAAGGGTGAGGGAACGCACATGTCAGCACTTGTCGATTACACGAAACGCGGCGCCATTGGCGTTATCACGGTCAACAATCCGCCGGTCAACGCCTTGAGTCCCGGCGTGCCGGAGGGCATCTACGAATCGCTCCAGCAAGGCATGAAGGATCCCGAGATCAAGGCGATGGTGTTGATCGGCGGCGGCCGCAGCTTCATTGCCGGTGCGGACATCAAGCATGTCGGCAAGAAAAAGAACCCGATCGCCGCAAAATGGCGTGACGAGATGGAGAAGCTCGACAAGCCGGTAATCGCCGCCATTCACGGCTATGCATTGGGCGGCGGACTCGAATCCGCGATGTGCTGCCACTACCGGCTGGCGGTTCCGAGCGCCAAGGTGGGACTGCCCGAGGTGCTGATCGGCATTCTTCCCGGCGGCGGCGGCACCCAGCGCCTGCCGCGCCTGATCGGCCCCAAGAAAGCGCTTGAGCTGATCGTCACCGGCCGCCATGTGCCGGCGCCGGAAGCGGCGGCGCTGGGCATCATCGACGAGTTGGTGGCGGAAGACAAATTGCTCGATGCGGCGGTCGCCTATGCCGAAAAAGTCGCCGACGTCCGTCCGCTGCCGCGGGTCGGCGAAATGGACGACAAATTGCAGGAAGCCAAGGACGATCCCGGCATGTTCGACGCCATGCGGAAGAAAATTGCCCGGCGGGCCCGCAACCAGGTCGCCCCCTATCAATGCATCAAATGCATCGAGGCGGCGGTCGAACTGCCGCTGGAGGAAGGCCTCGAGCGCGAGCGCATGTTGTTCGCGGAAATTAGCCAGGGCGACGAAACCGCGGCGCTGAAGCATGTCTTCTGGGCCGAGCGCGAGGCGCTGAAAGTGCCTGATGTACCGCGGGATACGCCGGCGGCGGACATCCGCAGCGGCGCCGTGATCGGCGCCGGCACGATGGGCGGCGGCATCGCCATGTGTTTCGCCAATGTCGGCATTCCCGTGAAGATCCTGGAGAAGGATCAGGACGCCTTGGATCAAGGCATCGCCAAGATCAAAGCGAATTACGAGGTCAGTGTGAAACGCGGCAGCCTCGACGCGGCGGAAGTCTCGAAGCGCATGGCGTTGATCGAACCGGTGCTGTCTTACGACCAAATCGGCGATGCCGATATTGTCATCGAGGCGGTTTATGAGAACCTCGACGTCAAGAAAGAGGTGTTCCAGACGCTCGATTCGGTGATGAAGGAGGGGGCAATCCTCGCCAGCAACACCTCGACGCTCGACATCGACGCCATGGCCGCGGCAACGAAACGGCCGGGCAGCGTTATCGGCACGCATTTCTTCAGCCCCGCAAATGTGATGAAGCTGCTTGAAATCGTGCGCGGCAAAGACTCCTCGCACGAGACGATCGCCACTTCCGTCAAGCTCGGCCGCACCATGCAGAAGGTGGTCGGCGTGTGCGGCAATTGCGACGGATTTCTCGCCAATCGCAGCCGCATCCCCTTCAAGTTCGAAATGACGGCACTGCTCGAAGAAGGCGTGATGCCGGAACAGGTCGACAAGGTGATGTACGAATTCGGATATCCCATGGGACCATTTGCGGTCGGCGACCTGTCCGGACTTGATATCGGCTATGCGACACGCAAGCGCCGGGCGATGGAAGACCCGGAAAACCACGTGCCGGATCCGATCTCCGACGCCCTGGTCGAGGCCGGCCGCCTGGGGCAGAAGACCGGCGCCGGGTATTTCAAATATGAGGAAGGCGACCGCACGCCGCGACCCGATCCGGAAGTCAGGGCGATCATCGAGAGCGTCTCCCGCCAGCTCGGCAACGAACGCCGCGACGTCAGCGACGAGGAAATTCTCAACCGCATCCTGCTGGCGTCGGTCAACGAATGCGGCCGCATTCTGGAAGAAGGCATCGCCTACCGCGCCAGCGACATCGACGTCATGTGGATCAACGGATTCGGCTTTCCCCGTTACCGGGGCGGCCTGATGTATTGGGCCGACACCACGATCGGGGTCAAAAAGATCTATGAAACGCTGTGCGCGTATTACGAGAAATATGGCGGCCATTGGAAGCCCGCCAAACTGATCGAGGATCTTGCCAAGTCTGGCAAGTCCTTCGCCGACGTCTAAAGCGGCGCCGCCGTTTTGAGCACACCCATGCGCGCTGCCTGGTATACCGTCACCGGCCGGGCGCGCGATGTCTTCACACTGGGCGAGATGGCGGCGCCCGAGCCGGGCCCCGGCGAAGTCAGGGTCCGGCTGGAGACATCGGGGGTCAATCCGTCCGACACCAAATCGCGCGCCGGCGCGACCGGCCGCAACACGGGTCATCAACGCGTCATTCCGCACAGCGACGGCGCCGGCGTCATCGACATGCTGGGCGACGGCGTCCCGGGCGACCGGCTCGGCCGGCGGGTCTGGGTCCACAACGCGCAATTCATGCGGCCCTTCGGCACCGCGGCCGAATATGTCGCGCTGCCCGAACAGTTGACCGTGTCCTTACCCGAGAAGACCGACTTCGCCGCCGGCGCCTGTCTCGGCGTCCCGGTGCTTACCGCCTATCACGCGGTGGCCGGGGATGACCCGGTTGCCGGCCGGGCGGTCCTGGTTTGCGGCGGGGCGGGCGCGGTCGGTCACTACGCGGTGCAGATCGCCAAGTTGAAAGGGGCCACCGTAATCGCCACCGTCAGTTCGGATGAAAAGGCGGCGCATGCCAGCAATGCGGGCGCCGACCACACGATCAACTATCGCACGGATGACGTCGCCCTGCGGCTTATGGACATAACCGCCGGCCGCGGCGCCGATCGCATCATCGATGTCGACACCACGGTAAACGCGAGGCTGTTGCCCGGTCTGATTGCCCCATCCGGCACTATTGCCAGTTACGGCGCGAAGAACGCGACCGCGACGATCCCGGTGCGCGATCTTCGCAACAAGAACGTGACCATGCGGTTCATCCTCGTCTATGCGTTGAGCCGCGAGCAATTCGCCGCCACCATCGCCGATGTTACATCGCTGCTTGCAGCGGGCCGGCTGAAACACGCGATCGCTCGGCGTTATCCGCTCACCGAAATTGTCGCGGCCCATGAGGCCGTCGAGAGCGGTTCGGTGATCGGCAATGTGGTGTTGGATATCGGCTGACCCGCCCCCCAAACGGTCATCGCCGCGGTGCTACCGGCGCACTAAACCATAGCCATTCGCCGATGTTGCAGGAGGGCCGTTCGGTCGCGGCCGCCGGAAGAATGCGCGCCTTGCTCCACCCGCCGCCCGCCGCTGGGGTGGCAGCAATCTCCAGGATAAATTTGCGGCGCACCGCTTCGGCGAAATCATCGAATCCGTTCGCCAGCACGACAAAAGCGCCGGGACCGCCGATCACGCAGTCCTGATAATAGAGATCGATATCGAGGATCGCACCGTGGGTCTCGGTCTCCGACGGGTTGGGGCGGATCGGCAGGCCATTGACCGTGATACCCGCGGCGACCGCCCGATCCCGCGCGATGGTCACCAGCGGACCGTGATTGTTCGGGCCGTCGCCGGAAATATCGATAATGCGCCGCAGGGCCGGATGCGGGTTTTTCGCGAGATGGTTCAACGACTTCAGGATCGCATCGCTGATCGACGTGCGCCGCCGGGAGCCGACCGGCGCCTGCGCCAGCGCCGCCGCAAAGGCTTGCGCATCCGCCGCGCTGCCGACCAAGCGCCAATCGACCACTACCTTGTAATGACCAAATCCGGCCCACTCCACGTAGCTCAGGGCAATCCGTCGCCGCCCGCCGGAGCGAATCGCTGCCAGCACCGCCGGGTCGTTCAGCGCGGCGATATACCCGTCCCGCTGCAGCCGCGCTTCCCGCGTATCGATGCTGTCCGACACGTCGACGGCGACGAGCAGCGCCAGATCGACCGGCTCGGCCGCCTTCACCGGCGTCCAGCCGCCCGCGATCAGCCAAAAGGCGCACAGTCCGGCAAAAACCGCCCCGAGCCGCCGGACCTTTACCATTTCAAAAGCATTGGCGATTACGGTCGGAAGACGTGATACCGGGCAATCCCGAGAATCTGAGAAATAGCACATGACGGCACAGCATACCCCGGACGCCAAGGCGATTGGCGGCCATTTCCTGAACGCGCAACGGCTGTCCGTCTACCCGATCATATTCCTGGCCGTCTACGTCCTCGCTGCCCTGCTCTGGGTGAGCCAGTCCACCGATATGCTCGACCCGCGCGACAAACCGCTCGGCTATGATTTCATTACCTTTTGGAGCGGCGCAAACTTGGCGATCGACGGCAATCCGGCCGATGTCTTCGACGCGGCCAAAATGTCCGCCGCCCAGACTCTTGCCGTGCCCGGCAATCAAAAACTCTATCTTTGGCACTATCCGCCAACGTTTCTGCTCATGATCCTGCCCTTGGCGGCCATCCCGTATTTGTGGGCTTATTTGATATGGGGCGTCGGAACCTTCCTCGCCTTTGCCTCGGTCATCCGGAAAATGGCCCCGCAGCCGCAGACAATGGTGCTGCTGCTCGCCTTTCCCGCCAGTTTCGTCAACATGATGCAAGGTCAGAACGCCTTCCTGACCGCCTTTCTGTTCGGCGGCGCCTTGATGAACCTGGAACGGAAACCGGTCCTTGCCGGCATCTTAATCGGCATGCTCAGCTACAAGCCCCATCTCGGTTTGCTCATTCCGCTCGCCTTGGTGTGCGGCCGCCATTGGATCACATTCGCGGCCGCGGCCGCCACGACAATTGGCCTGGCGCTGGTCAGCGCTGCCGCCTTGGGAACCGAGGTGTGGATCGCCTTCTTCGACAATCTTCCCGTAGTCCGCGGCGTACTCGACAACCAGTTGATTAGTTGGACAAAATTCCAAAGCCTCTACGCCACGCTGCGTCTTGCCGGCGCCGGCATTGGCGTCGCCTACGGCGCACAGATTGTGTTGTCGATCGCCGTGGCCGTCGCCGTCGGCATCATTTGGTGGCGCCGCCCGGCGTTGCCGCTCCGGGCGGCGGTATTGGTCGCCGGCAGTCTGCTGGCAACGCCCTATGTCTTCAACTACGACCTCGCGCTGCTTGCGATTCCCATCGCGCTGCTGGCAATGGACGGCTATGTGCGGGGCTGGCTGCCGGCGGAACGGGAAATCTTGGCGCTCGCCTGGTTGATGCCGCTGGTCACGGTCGGCGTCGCCGAGACGACCCACCTGCAAATCGGCAGTCTGTGCATCGGCGCCCTGTTCTTCGCCGCAATCCGCCGCGCCCATGGAAGCATCGGGGCTATCCCGCAGCGCTAAAATCCCGTTAAGCGGTAAATTTTTCAAGATATTGCAATCATTGAAACAAAAGTACGCCTCATGGTTGATACATGTGGCTTTACTTTCTATTGACAGATTTCTGTTAACTCTCTTGTTCAACTTTACGACATCGGCGCCCAAACAGAATGTTGAAGCCCAGACTTGTCGTTCCAACGCCGGGACGAATCACGATCGCTCTAAAAATCCCAGCCATCATCGTGGTGCTAACGGGACTCGCCATCCTATGTACCGGGATGATCGCTCAATTCTATGGGTCGAGCAGTATTTCCAAAGCAGCCTTGGAATCGCTCGCGGCAATCAATCAAGCGCGTAATATTGCCTTAGAATCATATTTCCTGCGTATTACAACCGATGTCAAAACAGCGGGCGCCGACCCGCAAATCAAGCGTGCGCTGGATGAATTCAAGATCGGCTGGACCGAACTCGAAAACCCGGCGACCAAACTGCAATCCCTCTACATCGATAAAAATCCCTATCCGGCGGGCGACAAGCAGGTGCTCGAAGCCGCGGAGGATAGCTCGCTCTACAGCGCGGCACATCGGAAGCACCACCGGAGACTCTATAATTTTGCGAGCAGCCGGGATTTTTACGACGTCTACCTGTTCGACCCGCAAGGCAACCTGATCTACACGGTATACAAGGAACGCGATTTCGCGACCAACGTGCTCACCGGCCCCTGGCGGGACAGCGCGCTCGCTAAGGCGTTCCGTTCGGCCCGCGACACGCCGCGCCGCGGCCATGTGAGTTTTCTCGATCTTGCCAAATACGGTCCGGCCGGCGCAGCCGTCAACTTCATCGCAACGCCGATGCTCGACAGGCAAGGGCGCCTGGAAGGCGTTCTGGCGTTCCGCGTTTCGGTCACCGCCATCAACGAGATATTGAACGCGCCCGCGGGTATGGGAAAAACCGGCGAAACATATCTTGTCGGCCCGGACATGATCATGCGCAGCGATCCTCAGCGCAACGGCGAACGGACCGCGCTCAGGCAACGCGTCGCGTCAGACGCCGTGCGCAACGGACTGAACGGAAATTCCGGCGTCGTTCAGCTTACCAACTACCGCGGCGCCGCGGTCGCCTCCGCCTTCCGGCCGATTTCGTTCCAAGGGACGAGCTTTGTCGTGGTTTCGGAAAAGGCGATGAGTGAAATCCTGGCGTCATCGAATTCCATGGCAATGGTTCTGGCCTTGGTTGGCACGGTTATCCTGATCGTCACCGGCGCAATCGGATTCATGGTAAGCCGCGGCATCAGCGGCCCGATCCGGCGTATGGCGGATGTGTTGACCCGGCTCGCAAACCAGGACACCAGCATCGAATTTCCCGACATCGGCCGGCAGGACGAGATCGGCGTCATGAGCCGGGCCGCCTTGGTGTTGCGGGACGAAACCGCGACAGCGTTCAAACTCGGCCAAATGGTAGAGGAAATGCCGATCAGCGTGATGACCTGCGGCGCCGACGATTTCGTCATCGACTATACCAACAAGGCGATCCGCGACACGCTGTCCAAGTTCAAGGAACTGCTCCCGCCGGGTGTCGATAACGTCGTCGGTCAATCGATCGACATATTTCACGAAGATCCGACCCATCCGCGCCGCATCCTGTCCGACCCGGACAATCTGCCGCATAGCACGATGTTGAAGTTCGGCGATGAGCACCTCGCCGTGAAAATTTCCGCCATCCGCGACCGTGCGGGCGCGTATATCGGCCCCATGATGACCTGGTACGTCATCACCGAACGGGTGAACCTCGCCAACACCTTCGAAGACAGCGTCATGAAGGTGGTCGAGACCGTATCCTCCTCGGCAACTCAGATGGAGGCTACGGCGAAGGCGATGTCCCATGCGGTGGACGCCACCAACGAGCGGGCGACCGCCGTCGCCTCCGCGGTCGACGAAGCCGCGACGAATGTCCATAGCGTCGCCTCGGCAACCGAACAGCTTGCGGTTTCCGTCGCCGAAATCGGCCGGCAGGTGAACCAATCCTCGGCCATCGCGATCAAGGCGAACGAGGAGGCAAAGCGCACCAACGGTACGGTGCGGAGCCTCGCGGACGCGGCGCAACGAATCGGCGAGATCGTGAATATGATCAGCGACGTCGCGGAACGGACCAATCTCCTCGCGCTCAACGCTACGATCGAGGCCGCGCGCGCCGGCGAAGCGGGCAAGGGGTTTGCCGTGGTTGCGTCCGAAGTCAAAAATCTCGCCAACCAGACCGCCCAGGCAACCGGGGAAATCGCCGAACAAATCAGTGGAATTCAGGACGCCACGGGCGATGCGGTTGTCGCGATTCAAAGCATCGGCGAGACCATCGGCGAAATCCACGAGATCACCGCCACGATTGCCAACGCCGTCACCGAACAGGGCGCCGCGACGCAGGAAATTGCGGTGAACGTGCATCAGGCATCACTGGGCGCCCAGGAAGTCAGCCAGAACATCAACAGCGTCACCGCCGCCGCGGCCGAGACCGGCGCGGCCGCCCACCAGGTGCTGGAAGCGGCCTCGGCCCTGACCCATCAATCGGAAACCCTCGCGGAACAGGTTCAACACTATCTGTTGGAGGTCCGCGGCAACTAGAGCAAATCCCGAGCGAACCGAAACGGTTCGCGACGACGTATTTGCGTAAAATCAAAATGATAGACCATTTCACTTGGGTCAATTTAAACAAGAAATGGTCTAGGCATCGGCCGGTGCCGCCGTCACGCGCTCCAAACAAAACCGGCGAGCACGAGGCTCGCCGGTTTCATCGTTAAGACCTGCGGTGGCGATCAAATGGTACACAAATCGCCGCAGGAACCCAGATCCTCATCCGCTTCCGAGATCAATCCGTCCCAGTTGGCGGGCAGATCGATCATCATTCCCGCGACTTTCGGGGCATTACCCTGCATCCAGAAATTGTGGGTCGGATGATGGCCGCCGGCCACGCACAGGATGAGCTGTTCCGGCGTGCGGGTTATCGGCCAGGGATCCATCGTTGCCGATGCGACAGTCGCCGGTTCGGCCGCCTGCTCGATCCACTGCTTCATGCCGGTTTCACAGACTTCCGCATGGGGGGTGGTCGACTTTTCCCACAGGAACTGCTTGATCTTCGCCTTCGACCAGCCGAGTCCCGCAAGCTGCTTCGCCACAACCCGGGACATCAGCAGCGCCCCCGGCGAGCCATGCGCCCAGCCATGGGTGTAATGCGGGCTCGGGCTGCGCAGATAGCGGGCGACCCGATGCAGGCTTTGTTCCGCTTCCTCGTCCGGCGCCTCTTTACCCACGCCGCGGCGCATCACATTCGATGCGCCGGTCGCCACATAGACGGTCACCGCGTTTGCGCCGCGCGGAAAGCCATGTTGCTCGGTGGCGACGGTGTCCCAACCATCGGGGAGTCCGTCTTCGTCTTCCGCGAAAACGGCGTTGGTGTAGCGCATGCCGCCATACATCGCCATCGTGCCGACGCCGGGCAGCGCGCCCCCGACATTCTGCAGCAGCAGACGGATGGCCCGCCCGATGCTCGCCCCGGCGGGGTGTTGCGGATCGGGTCCAAGCAACCCGAAACCCGAATTGAGCCGTATTTTCTGCGCGATCGGACCATTGACGATGACCACCGGGAAGGTGCTGCCGGAGGTCGCCTGGAATTTATCGTGCTCCAGACCCGGATCGAGAATGCCTTCCATGGCCGCGATCAAAACCGGCAGATATTCCGGCCGGCCGCCGGCCAGGCCCAGGGCGACTGCCAGCGTCTCGACGGTAGCGATGCCGCCGCGCGGCAGGATCTTGCCGACAAGCGACTCGCGCGGACGGTCCGTTCCCTTGAGGATCCAGTCGACCCGATCCTCGGTCGGCGCATTCAGGGGCAAACCATCGCCCCAGGCGTTCATCAGGAATTGCCGGTTCATCTTGTCGAGCGCCGCCTCGAAACCGTTGGCCTCGACGCTCAGTTTCGGCGGTTGCCGCGTACCGGTCTTCTCCGCGCGCGCCTTCCAGCCGAGAAGGCCCTCGGCGAATTCCGCGACCCGATTCTGCACCGGCGCAAGATCGCTGCCGACAAGGAACGGATCGATCGGAAATGTGACCATCGGCGCGTCCTGGTCGAAGCCCAGCCCCGCAAGCGCGTTGCGGACGACGCCCACGAAGTCTTCGCGGGTCACGATAACGGTGGGGATGCCCCTGCTTTCTAATCTAGCGGCAGCACGGCCGCATGCTGTTGCGCAGGCGCCTCAAGAGGCGTTGCCGACAACGACCGCGTCAACACCCCGCGCAGCCAGCATGTCGGCGGTCTCGTCCCGGTCCATCGCCGTATTCCCCATCGGGAACTCGGTCTCGGACAGCACGGTGATACCGGAATAGGTTTCTTCGAGATGAGCGCGGATCATCGGAAGGATCCTGTGCGCTTGCCACATATCGTCGGAAAGCAAGGCGACGGTCTTGCCTTCCAGTGTCTCCAGCCTTGGCGCGTGGAGTTGGGTGATCTCCGTCGCGCCGGACGGATCAAAGACTTCCAGCGATTGCATGGTTTTGTCCTGTTGCTGTTGTGGGCCGGAACGATTCCGGGCCGGTTGCCGTGTCAAAGGGCGGCGCCGAGCCGCGCCGCCGCGCTTTGCATGACGTTATCACAAAACAAGATTGCGGGGTAAGCCGCTCCCTCGGGAATACGGCGGCCACGGCAAGCGCCGGGACAGATTAAACTGGTCTAGC
>JAOTYV010000192.1 GCA_029861675.1 Alphaproteobacteria bacterium | reverse complement strand
GCGCATTTATCAGACGGTCAGGCAAGAAGCGGCAGGCAAAGTTCCGTCGGTCCAGGAATGACCATCGGGTCGGTGAGGCCCGGCCGCTGAAGAAATTTCGGTCGATGAATGGTCGTGATCCAGAGGGAACGAAGCGATGACGCAGCCCTGCAATCTCATTCTTTTCATGGCCGACAATCACAACCGCGCCTATGCCGGCTGCTATGGCCATCCGGTGGCCCAAACACCGACGATCGACCGCATCGCCGCCGATGGCGTGCGCTTCGCCAATGCCTATGCCGCATCGGCTGTTTGCTGTCCGGCGCGCGCCGCCATTGCGACGGGGCGGTATCCGCATCAGACCGGATACTGGGACAATTCCCTGGTCTATGATGGAAAGGTGCCGAGCTGGCATCACCGGCTGCGCGAACAAGGCCATACGGTCACCTCGATCGGTAAACTGCACTACCTTGAGGAGGGCCGCGACTACGGTTTCACCGACTCGGTCATTCCGATGCACATCGTTGCCGGCGGCGGCGCGTTGTTCGGATTGCTGCGCGCGACCGATGAGGGCGAACGATCACGGCCGTCGCCGCGACTGCAGTACAGCCGTACCGGCATCGGCGATACGGACTATGTGCAATACGATCAAGAAATCACCAAACATGCCGTCGCTTGGCTGCAAGATCATGCGATGGCGCGGGACAAGCCGTGGGTCCTGATGGTGTCCTATGCGGCGCCGCACCCGCCCTTTGTCGTGTCGAAACGTCTGATGGACATGTACCCGCCGGACCGCATGCCGCTGCCGCCGCAATTCCGGCCGGAGGAACAGCCGCATCACCCGGCGATCGATCACATTCGCTGCCTGCATCAATTCGAGGAACTCTGCTCCGAGGAATTCGTCCGCAACACCGTTGCGGGGTATTGCGCGCTGATCACGCATATGGACGAACAGATCGGCGCCGTCATGAAGTCCGCCGAGGATCTTGGCGTGCTGGAAAACGCGCGCGTCGCGTATATCTCCGATCATGGCGAGGCGGCGGGTCATCACGGCCTGTTTGCCAAGTCGATTGTCCACGAGCATTCGCTCGGGGTGCCCTTCGTGATGGCCGGTCCCGGCATCCCGCGCGGCCGCGTCATAGATCAGGTCGTTTCGCATGTCGACTTGTTCCCGACGATTGTCGAAGGCGCCGGTGCGCGCCTGGAAGGGCAGGATGCGGATCTGCCGGGTGTTTCCGTATGGCCGGCGATCGAGGGGACGGAAGCCGAACGCTTGGGGTTCGCCGAATATCACGGCCACGGCTCGAAGAGCGGGATGTTTGCGCTGCGCGACGGCCGCTACAAGTTGCTGTATTTCGTCGGCATGCCGGCCCAACTGTTCGATCTCGAGGTCGATCCGGGGGAGACGCAGGATTTGATCGATACGCCGGACGGCCGCGAACGGGCAGCGCAGATCGAGAAACGGTTGCGGGAGATGCTCGACCCGGAAGCGGTCGATGACCGCGCAAAATCGGATCAGCGCGCACAGATCGAACGCATGGGCGGCGTCGAGGCATGCCTGAGCCACGGCAACTATCTGAACAATCCGGTACCGGGTCGGGAACCCGAATTGTTCGGTTTTGGCGAGGAGGCCGCGCGGTGACCGCCGATCAACGGAAAAACGGTTAGCGCTCTACGCGATACAGTCTGAATCCGTTGGCGATGTCGGTATTGATCGGCACGCGGCTCAACCAGTCGGGGGCCTTGTCGTCGAGCAAGCGCTGATAGAGCGTTCCGTTGCTGGACTCCTGCTTAAAGAAGCGGCGCTCGCCGATGGAGGGGCAGACAATCAAGAGGTCGACGCCGCGCCGGCTGACGATGGCGCGGCTCTCTTTGTCGTCGGTCGTGGCGAGCATGCGATAGCTGTCGAAAATCCCGCCGCCGTTGCGGTGATAGGGCGCGCCGACGACAGCGTGGGGCGTGCGGTAGACGATCTCGGGGCCATGATCGAGCAATCCGCCGATGATGAGCGGGGTCGCACCCAGCCCCCTGGGGTCGTTCAAGATGTCGGCGATCGGTTCGATCCGGCATTTGGGGCTTATCTCGCCGGCTTCCGCCTGGCGGTAAGATGATTCGATGATCATTCCTGTCAAGGTCGTGCCGAACATCAGCATGACCGTTGCGCTGATCCGGATGAGCTGTTCCTGAAACGCCGATCCGGAGCCCTTCTGCTGATCGAACAGGCGGCCAATGATCTCCGCCAGGGCGATGGCGCTGAGAATTTCGACAAAGGGTGCGAAGCGTGCATGTTTCAGCGCGAACAGGAAATAGAGCAGGCTCATCGTGCCGAGAAACAGCCAGCGCGGCCAATTCGCGTCCTGCCGTTCGCGCCAGCAGATCCATCCCAGGAGCGCCAGGCTGGGCACCGCCACGCCGATCATCATCAGAAACGTGCCGACGCGATACAGGCTCCTCGGCAGCAAGGGGCGCAATTCGGCGACGCGGTCGTGCCAGATCGGAACGATGCGGGGATCGACGGCCGAGAACGGCCCGGTGAAGAACAGCGGGAACATGTTGGCCAGCAACGCGATTCCGAAGGCGCTGGTCACACCGGCGATGAGCAGCCGATGTCGAACCACGCCGCCGGACGCGAACAATCGCGTGCCGTAGGCCGCGGCGGCCCAGAAAGACAGGGTGATCAGCGCAATCATCATGTGGACGAAGGAGATGCGATCGTACTCGACTGTCAGCCAATCCGCCGGCGGTCGTTCGATCGCGATCGCCGCCGCCACGCAGAGGGCGAAACCGATCGCCGTATTCAGGCCTTGGCGTCCGCCGCTGCCGCGGATAATCCAGTTCAGCGCGAGCGCCGCCTGGCACAGCGCTACCAGGATCAGAAGTTCGATGCTGACCCACAGCGCGAAGCCGAAACTCGCGCCGGCGAGAATTGCCAGGCGTGGCGGCGCGGAGCGGGGGCCAAGCAGACGCAGCATGAAGCCGAGACATAATAGAAAGGCGAGGAACTGCAGGCTGTGATGGTCCGCGCGGCCGGTCATCGAATAGCTGAGCACCGCGGGCTGCAGCAGCAGGACGAAGACCGCCATGAACGCCCGGTCGCGATTGATCAGGACCCGGGCCGCCCAGACCATCGCGATGCAACAGAGCAGGGCGATTAGCGGGGCACTGCTGGCGGCCGCCGCGAACAAGGCTTGCTCGGCGGATACGAATGGCAGGATCAGGAGTGCGAGAGCCAGGATGATCGCATCCATCGGGCGCGTCCAATGCAACGTATCGCCATATGGTGCGTTACTGCGCTCGATAATGACGTCGTACCAATTGCCGGTCGCCAGCAACTCGCCGACCCGCACCAGCCGCATGTAGCCATCCGGTCCCAGCAGCTCGCCGTTGAAGACGGGAGCGGCGACCGACGTGGCGAGGGCGAGATGCAGCGCCGCCCATAGACAGACGACGATGAGCCAGGGAATATAATTCGGACTGTCAGTGGGGGGGGCGGTCCGGGTATCGGTCATGGAATTGTGGCCTGCTAGGATGGCGCGCGCGAAACCTCTATGATTGTTTAGGGAAGAATGGTTACCAAAAGGTTGCGTGGCCGGGTTCGGGGCGTGACCATCACAGGGTCAGCCGATGCCTTGCGGACCCGCCGATCCAGGCAAGAAAAATTCGAGTGGAGGGAAAAATGCCGATTATTGCCGCCGATAAGATACAGAAAACCGCTGCCGTACTGCTTGAAGGCGCCGGCGCCAGTGCGAAGGAGGCGGAGATCGTGTCGCGCCATTCCATCGCGGCCAATCTGGCAGGGCATGACTCGCACGGCATCATCAAGATCCCGACCTATATCGACCGCGTGAAGGACGGCCATATCGTGCCGGGCGCGCCGTTCGAGATCGATCGTGAAACCGCGACCACCACCGTGATCAACGGCAACTGGGGCTTCGGCTACGTGGTTTCGGAGCGGGCGACGGAAATCGCCATCGAGAAAGCGAAGAAGAGCGGCGTTGCGGCGACCACGATCTATCAGCAAAGCCATGTCGGCCGGCTGACGGACTATCCGTTGATGGCCGCCAAGGAAGGCCTGATCTGCATGATGACCGCGGATTCGGGGCGAACGAAAAAATCCGTGGCGCCCTTCGGCGGGCGCGAGGCCCGGCTCGGCACCAATCCGCTTTGTATCGCCATGCCGTCGAACCTCGATGGGCCGTTTTTCATCGACTTCGCGACCTCGGCTGCGGCGGCGGGCAAGCTGGAAGTCGCCGTCTCGCGCGGTGAGGACGTGCCGCTCGGCTGGCTCCTCGACAAGGATGGTAACCCGTCGACCAATCCGAAAGACCTGAGGGCCGGCGGCGCGGTGCTGCCGCTCGGTGGAAACGAAGGGTACAAGGGCTACGGTCTGTCGGCGATGATCGAGATTTTCTCGGGCATTCTGCCGGGTCTGGGATTCGGCGTGGATCCGTCCGGCAAGCACAATGACGGTGTTTTCATCGCCGCATTCGACGTGGAAGCGTTCCGGCCGCTCGAGACCTTCAAACAGGAAGTGACCGATTTCGCCAACTACCTGAAGTCGACGCCGGTGGCCTCGGGCTTCGAGGAGGTTCTGTATCCGGGTGAGATCGAGTATCGCAAGGAACAGAAACTTCGCGCCGAAGGCATCTTCGTCGAGGACTCAACCTGCGCCAAATTGAATGCGCTGGCCGAGGAGTTTGGGGTCACCGATAAGGTCGATCTGGGCTGACGCCGGCGCGCCGGAGGGGAAACGATGAGCTGGGTCGGCAGCCGCGTCAAACGGGTCGAGGACCCGGCTCTCCTGATGGGACAGGGCCGCTTCGTCGACGACCTGCATGTGCCTGGCATGGTGCAGTCGACGATCCTGCGCAGCAACCACGCCCACGCCAGAATTCGCGGCATCGACGCCGCGGCGGCGCTGGCGATGCCGGGCGTGCACGGTGTGTTCACCGCTGCCGATCTGCCGCCGGTTCTGCACGGTAAGCTGTTGCCCCTGCTCGCCCACCATCCGGCGATCCGCCATGTGCGGACGGCACAGATTCTGGCGCAGGACGAGGTACGCTATGTTGGTGAGCCGATTGCGGTGGTCGTCGCCGATGATCGTTATCTGGCGGAAGACGCGGCCGAGCGGGTGGTGGTGGACTATGAGCCGCTCGCGGTGGTGGCGGATTGCCGGGCCGCGCTGGAACATCCGGAGGCGCGCGCCCATGCTGATTTGGAAGACAATCTGACGGCGGAGATCCCGCTGCAATACGGCGCCGCCGATACGGCGTTCGCGGGCGCGGCGCATATCGTCCGGGAAAGACTGTTTCAGAATCGGGGCGGTGCGCAGGCGCTGGAATGCCGCGCCGTCCTTGCCCTGCCGGATCCGGCCGAGGATGGTATCACCCTGTGGGCGAATACCCAGGCGCCGCACCGGCTGCGCCGCGTGCTGGCGGATCTGTTCGAACTGCCGGAGGAGCAGTTTCGCGTGATCGCCGAGGATGTCGGCGGCGGGTTCGGGCCGAAGGGGTCGAGCTATCCGGAACAGGTTGCCATTCCCGCCTGCGCCCAACTGCTCGGGCGCCCTGTAAAATGGATCGAGGATAGGCGTGAGCATTTCATCACCGCGTTCCAAGAACGGGATCAGTACTGGGATGTGGAACTGGCGCTCGACAAGGATGGCCGTGTCCTCGGCTTGCGGGGCGAGGTTATTCACGACGGCGGCGCGTATCTGCCGATGCTGGGCGTGGTTCTGCCCTACATCACCGGCAGCACGGTGCCGGGACCCTATGTCATTCCGGCCTTCGACCTAACGGTCAAGGTTGCCTGCACCAATATGATTTCCTGTTCGCCGGTGCGGGGCGCCGGGCGGCCGCAGGCGGTCTTCGCGATGGAGCGCTTGATGGATCGGGCTGCACGGGAAATGCAGCTCGACCCGGCGGCGTTGCGGCGCCGCAATTTCATCCAGCCCGAACAAATGCCCTATGCGGTCGGTCTGACCTATCGCGATGGCAGCCCGCTGACCTATGACAGCGGCGACTATCCGGAAAGCCAGCGTCTCGCCTTGGAGGCGGCCGACTATGACGGCTTTCCGAAGCGTCAGGCGGCGGCGCGCAAGGCCGGACGGTATCTCGGCATCGGCATCGGCAATTATGTCGAAGGCACCGGGCTCGGCCCATTCGAGGGCGTCACGGTGAGCGTCGGCGCGGGCGGCAAGATCACGGCGGTGACCGGCGCGAGCGCACAGGGCCAGGGCCATCAAACCATGCTGGCGCAGATCGTCGCGGACGGCCTCGGCGCACGGGTCGAGGATATCGAGGTCAAAGGCGGCGATACGGCAAAGATTCCGCTGGGCGTCGGGACCTTCGCCAGCCGGGTGACGGTCAATGCCGGATCCTCGGCATTAATCGCCGCCGGACAATTGCGCGAAAAAATCCTCAAGACGGCGAGCCATATGCTGGAAGCGGCGGCGGAAGACCTCGAACTCGCGGAAGGCCGGATCTTCGTCAAGGGCGTCCCCGATATGGGCATCACCCTGGCCGAGGTGGAGGTGTTCTCGAACGGCCGGCCCGGCTTCTCCATGCCGTCCGATCTCAGCCCGGGCCTGCGCGAGAGCGCATATTTCACGCCCGAGCGTTCGACCTATACCAATGGCTGCCATGTCGCCGAGGTCGAGGTCGATGTGGAGACCGGCGAGGTGACCATCCTGAATTACGTGGCCGGCCATGATTGCGGCAAGGTTATCAACCCCCTGATCGTCGACGGGCAGGTGATCGGCGGCGTCGCGCATGGGGTCGGCAACGCGCTCTACGAATGGATGCACTACGACGATGAAGGGCAGCCGCTGACCATCAATTTCGGCGAATATCTGATGCCGCTGGCCAGCGACATGCCGCCCCTGTCGATGGTGCATCTGGAAACGCCAACGCCGCTGAACCCGCTCGGCGTCAAGGGCGCCGGCGAAGGCGGCACGATCCCCGCGCCGGCGGCGATTGCCGCGGCGATCGAAGACGCGCTGTCGCCCTTCGATGTCCGCATCGCCCAGGTGCCGGTGACGCCGCCCTATCTGCTTGACCTGCTCGACGGCAAAGTCTGACACGGATACTCACGGGAGAACGCCATCGTGCCGAACAATTCGGAAAGCCCCTATGTCTTTCGCGCCAGCGCGGCGCCGCTGGTTGAGGACAGCCCGACGCTGAAAATCAAGGAGGCGCACATGCTGGACGGCATGGCGTTGCGCTATCAGGAACGCGGACCGGGCGGCGCGACGGACGGCCCCTGGTGCGAAACCGGCCACAGCGCCTATATCTTGTCGGGCCGGCTGCGCTACGAATTTCCGGACCACAGCGTCGAAGTCGGCGCCGGCGATATGGTGCACATACCGGCCGGTCACGGTCACCGGCATCGGCCGCATGTGGTGGGCGACGAGACGGTCAAATACTTCATCACCGAATTCGAGTGACAGATTGCCTTTCGGCCGGGCTGCGATCGGGCCTCCCAGGCCCCTATGATCGAAATCAATGGTGGCGGGGACCGACCATTATAACCTCGAATTCTCAATTTTATCTGACGGTTGGGTCCGTCATGCAGCATCGGAAGTGGGAAAATCGGACGTCCGTGTAGGGGACGCCCTCGGATGAATGGAAACGGACAATCGCGATGATCAAAGATGGATTTCTGACGGCATGCAGGATGGTCGGTTTGGGGCTTGTGTTTGCCCTTCTGGGCGCACCGGCACTTGCCGACGAATTGGATTTCGGCCATCGGCTATACATCCAGAATTGCGCGTCCTGCCACGGCATCGGCGGCAAGGGTGACGGGCCATTAGAGGATTACCTGACCTTGAAGCCGGCCAATCTGACCGTGCTCGCGAAGAAGAATGTCGGCGTATTTCCTTTCGCCAAGGTGTTTCGGATCATCGACGGTCGCCGCGCTATCCGCGGCCATGGCGAAAAAAAGATGCCGGTTTGGGGCAGCCAATTCCGGACCGATCAGTCTTCCCCGGTCGATCCGTCGCGGGTCGACGATTTCATCTTCGGGCGAATCTCGGCCCTGACATTCTATCTCGCAAGCATTCAGGAATAAAATCCTGTAAACTATCTGCGAGCGGCTTGATGTTTGCCGCGGCCGTTAACATGTCTCTTATAATGGTGGCAAAGGCATTCGGGTATCCGCGCCTGTTGCAAGGGCGCGCGGTCGATTAGAATGCGTGCGATTGCTGGGTTTTCCCCTAACGATTTTAACAGGACACGTGAAATGGCCGAAGCAGCGGAACTGACCATGGACTTGGATTTTGTCGAAGCCGAGTTGAGTTATGTCGTCGACGACGGACAGCCATCGATCCGCTACATCGACTGGCCCGAGGAGGCGCACAAGGCGCATCTGCCGACCTATGAGCCGCACCGGATGCGGATATTCAATGGCCGCACGGCCGATGATTCGTTCGAACTGCAGAAACAAGGCTTTACCTTGGTGACCTCTCCCACCGCGGTGAAGGACTTCTACGATGAAGACGAAGTCCGAAGCGTTTACTACCCGGAAGTCGAGCGCCTGATCCAAAAAGAGAGCGGGGCCGCCCGGGTGATGGTCTTCGATCATACGGTACGGACGCCGGACAATGGCCGTCATACGGAGGGCTGGATTCGCTCGACCGTCCGCTCGGTCCATAACGACTATACCGAACGGTCGGCGCCGCAGAGGGTCCGCGATTTTCTGCCGGCGGATGAGGCGGAGCGGGCGCTACAGCGCCGGTTCGCGATCATCCAGACATGGCGGTCGATTGCGCCCAGGGTCGAATCCGAGCCGCTGGCGATGTGCGACGGGCGCACCATCCCGGCGACCGGGTTTATCCGCAACGAACGCCGCTACCGCGACCGAACCGGCGAGACCTATCACATCGCCTACAATCCGGCGCATCGCTGGTACTATTTCCCCGAGATGACGCGGGACGAGGCGCTGGTCTTCAAGGTGTTCGATACCGATGCCGACGCCGGCGTGCGGTTCACCGCCCACACCGCATTCGACGACCCGACCACGCGGCCCGACGCCAAGGACCGCGAAAGCATCGAAATGCGCGCCCTCGCGTTTTATTGAGGCGTAGGCGAAAATTCCGCCTCGAAATTACATTCGTCATTCCGGACGGCGCGAAGTGGCGATCCGGAATCCAGTGGTTCTGGATTCCCGACTGCGCGGGAATGACGGTGCAAATTTCCATCGATTAATCGGTTAAACCGGCTAGCGCGCCTCCGCTAAACC
>JAOTYV010000191.1 GCA_029861675.1 Alphaproteobacteria bacterium | reverse complement strand
CCGGCGCTCGCGCCACCAGCGGCGCGGCCGCACCAATTCCTCCGGCGGCGTCTGGGCCAGCGAGATCGCTTTGTCCATGCTTTTTGTGCGCCGCCGCCAGCGGAGCTGTTCGAAGAGGATTCCGGAATTTTTGCGCATCGACCGGGGTACCCGCCGCAGCAAGCGGGCGGCGCCGCGCGACCGGGTCATCATCGCGATGCGCGCCTGCGCGAGCCGGCGCCAATTGCGCGGGACCCGTTTCATCTGTCGTCGGGCCGGCCGAACGCGGCGGTCCCACAGCAGGCGTTCCAGCCGGGCGATTTCGTCTTCCCGGCGGATCAATTTGCGAAATTGCCGGCGGAACACACGTTCCTGTGCGCGGCTCAAATCCATGGCGATCCAGGCGTCGCGAATGACGTCCGCCGCTTCCGCGTTGCGTCCGGCCGCCTGTAAGGCGCGGGCGCGCGCCAGGGCGCCGTCGGGTGTGACAACCGGATGGTCCTGGTACCAGGCCCGAATTCGCTCATGCGATACCGTCGCCATGCTTTCCTCGGCCCGGCGGCGCATCGCGTTGCGGCCCGGCCAGTCCGGATTGCTGGTAATGAAATCGACGATCTCGCCGAAGGCGGCATCGGCGTTGTCCGAACGCAACCGCATCCATGTCAGGGCTTTTGACAGCGGCGGGTAGCGCGTGTCCTGTTCAAATCGGCGCACCACCGCCCATCGCCGCTTGTCGGCGGCGGCGAAAGCCTTGGCGTAATGGGATACCATGTCGGATGACAGGGACGGCGCCGGGGAGTCGGCCGCCCGGCCGCCGGTCACGGGCACCAGAATCCCAAGGATGCCGAGCGCTGCGCCAACCCCAAGCCGGAAGCCTATTGTCACGGTAATCCTTCCATCGGCCTCTTATATAGGGCTCAATGTTTAATATTATTTAATATTCCGAATATCGAAAAAAGACCTCATTTCGGGCGGTTCGGCGGACGGGCGCCGGGCGATCCCGTCGGCGGACCTGTGCCGGCGCGCCTGCCGGCGCAATGGGACAGATTAGGTGACAGGGCAGCGTGGAAGGCGCTATTGTTCACGAAATAGTCCATCACCCTGCGGAGAGGACCATGTTCAACGGGTCGTTTACGGCATTGATCACGCCCTTCAAGAATGGCGGGATCGACGAAGAAAGCTTCCAGGCTTTTGTGGATTGGCAGGTTACGGAAGGCTCGGACGGTGTTGTGCCCGTCGGCACCACCGGCGAATCGCCGACGCTTGACCATGACGAGCACAAACGAGTGGTCGAGCTGTGCATCGAGGCGGCGGCCGGCCGCGTACCGGTCATTGCCGGCGCCGGTTCCAACAGCACCGCCGAGGCGGTCGCGCTGACCAAGCATGCCAAGGCGGCGGGCGCGGATGGCGCGCTGGTCGTGGCGCCCTATTACAACAAACCCTCGCAGGAAGGGCTGTATCAGCATTTCAAGGCGGTCGCCGAGGCGGCGGATATTCCCATCGTCGTCTACAACATTCCCGGCCGGTCGGTGGTCGACATCTCGATTGAGACGATGGCGCGGCTGGCGAAGATTCCCAACATCGTCGGCGTCAAGGACGCGACCGCCGATCTGGCGCGGCCATTGGCGACACGGGTGACGGCGGGCAAGGATTTCTGCCAGCTCTCCGGCGAGGACGCGACCGTTGCGGCATTCCTGGCCCAGGGCGGCGAGGGATGCATCTCGGTCAGCTCCAATGTTGCGCCGAAACTGTGTTCGGAACTGCATGCGGCGTGGCAACGCAAGGATTTCGACAATTTCGACGAGATCCGCGACCGGCTGCTGCCGTTGCATGACGCGATGTTCTGCGAGCCCAGCCCCGGCCCGGCAAAATACGGCGCCAGCCTGCTCGGCAAGTGCGAACCCACGGTGCGGCTGCCGGTGACGGAGATCAGCGCCAAGGCCCAGGCCCAGGTGCGCGACGCCATGGTGCATTGCGGCCTGATTAATTAGGGCGCGTTCGTTACGGCTAGGGGGTACTCCGGTCACTCGAGGAGTAGAACCGGACAGCGGTGTGCGTTGAGGCGCACCCGCTAGGGAGCATGCTCTCGTCCTTCGACTTCGCTCAGGATGCGGGCTGGTGTCGTCTCAGTGATCATGGGTCGCGCGACGGCAACACGAGGCCGCCACCGAAGTATTGGCCCAACCCCTTCCAAGCCTCTGCTGAGCGAAGTCGAAGGGTGAGGCTCGCACGCCCGATGGCACGCAGGGCGCCAGCCGTCCTCGCTGCCGCTTTTCTGCTTCCGTGCAGCAGGCGCTTGGCATAGTTTGCGGGGCTCCCTGGCCGCCGCGGGCCGGACACGGGACAGGACAACGGACGGAAACGGCAGATGGCCAAGTCAGGCGCAAAATCCATCCCCAAGGGAGACAATGGCGGCCCGCCGGTGGCGCAGAACCGCCGCGCGCGCTTCGATTATTTTATCGAGGAGGTGATCGAGGCCGGCCTCATGCTGGAAGGGACCGAGGTAAAGTCGCTGCGCGACGGCAAGGCGAGTCTGGCGGAAGCCTATGCCGGACCGAAGAACGGCGAACTCTACCTGCTGAATTGCACCATCCAGGAATACCCGAACGCGTCGCGCTTCAATCACGAGCCGCGGCGGCCCAAGAAGCTCCTGCTGCATAAGAAAGAGCGCGACCGGCTGCTCGGCGCGGTGAAACGCGAAGGCGTCACGCTGATCCCGCTCAAGATCTATTTCAACAAACGCGGCATCGCCAAGCTCGAACTCGGCCTCGCCAAGGGCAAGAAACAGCACGACAAGCGCGAGACTGAAAAGCGCCGCGACTGGCAGCGCCAGAAGGGCCGGCTGATGCGGGATCGGGGGTAGGGGGCCTCACGCCTCGATCTCCCCCCGCACCCCTTCGAACACGTCCCAGAACATGGCTTCGGTGAGCCGGCCCGTATTGGTGTTGTAGCGCGAGCAGTGGTAGCTGTCGGCGAGCGTCAGGCCGTTTGGCAGCGCGTGGCGGGCGTTGTGGGCGAATTTCCAGGCGCTTTGCTTCTCGCCGAAGGTGCGCAGCACCGCGTTGTGCGCGACCAGCCCGAGCGCCAGCACCGTGGTCAGGTTGCGCATCGCGGCGATTTCGGCCACCAGGAACGGGCGGCAGGCGGCGGCCTCGTCGCCGGTTACCTTGTTCTGAGGGGGCACGCAGCGCACCGCATTGGTGATCCGGCAGTCGACCAGTTCGAGCCCGTCATCGGCGCTCGCGCCGAACGCGCCGCGCGCGAAACCGAAGCGCAGTAGGGTGGGATAGAGCAGATCGCCGGCATAATCGCCGGTGAACGGCCGGCCCGTCCGGTTCGCCCCTTTGAGGCCGGGCGCCAGGCCGACGATCAGCAGGCGCGCGCCGAGCGGGCCGAAGCTCGCCACCGGCGCGTTATGGAAGTCGGGAAATTTCGCGTGGTTGTCGGCCCGGAACGCCACCAGTCGCGGGCACAGGGCGCACCCGGCGTCGGGCGCCGCCGGCGCGTTTCCGCCGGCGCCCGGATCATTGGGTGGATTTGCCCCCGGGGCCACCGGTTTTCAGGTCAGCGCCGGACCGTTTCGACGATCGCCTCGTCGTCGTAATCGTCTTCGTAGTCATCCTCGTCCTGATCGTCGTGATCTCCATGACCTTCAAGGTCCTCGTCGCCATCGATGGCGTCGGTGGCGGGGAAGGACGGCCGTTCCACATGGCGCCGGGCGATTTCGTCGGCGAGACTCTGCAATTCGATGAAGACGTCCGCTTGCCGGCGTAATTCGTCCGCCGCCATCGAAGGCTGCGTCTTGACCGTGCTGACCACGCTGACCCGCACCCCCTTGTGCTGCACCGCATCGACCAGCCGGCGAAAATCGCCGTCGCCGGAGAAAATGATGACGTGGTCCAGGTGCGGGGCCATCTCCATGACGTCGATCGCCAGCTCGATATCCATGTCGCCCTTGATCTTGCGCCGGCCCGACGCGTCGGTGAATTCCTTGGTCGGTTTGGTGACCATGGTGTAGCCGTTGTAGTCGAGCCAATCGACCAGCGGGCGGATCGGCGAATATTCTTGGTCTTCGACCAGCGCCGTATAGTAATAAGCCCTGATTACGCGGGATTTTTTAGTGAACAGCTCCAACAATTTCTTGTAATCGATGTCGAACCCAAGAGCGCGCGCCGCCGCATATAGATTAGAACCGTCAATAAACAGGCCTACTTTTTCATCTTCGTATATTTCGTCCAGCATGGCGCCAATATCTCCTTATTTTTGTTTGTATATCAATTATTTCGCCGCCTATCAAAAAAATAATACAGTTTTCGGAGGGGCTTACCATTACTTAGAGCGCCACGTCCGATTGCGCAAGTGGCGCAGTGACTCATTTTGTCGCAGTCATCTTGAGGTACCTCCGGAAACGTGGATATTCCGGGTCGGGGCCGCGTAAATACCTTGAATTTGCCATGATCGGCGACATATAGTCTGAACCGCCGTCCGCGGGCCCAATTTTGGCGCCGGATCGCCGAGGAATGGCGAGGCAGGGCGAAATCGAACGACAATTTGTCGAAGCGAAAGCAGAGGTACCATGGCGCGCGTCACCGTCGAAGATTGTGTAGAACGAGTCCCCAACCGGTTTGATTTGGTCATGCTGGCGGCCCAGCGGAGCCGCGATATCTCCTCCGGTTCGGATATCACGCTGGAGCGCGACAACGACAAGAATCCGGTCGTCGCGCTGCGGGAAATCGCCGAGGAGACAGTCGAGTTGGACAAGCTCCAGGATGACCTGGTGCGCGGTCTCCAGAAGGTCGCCGAAATCGACGAGCCGGAAGAAGACGAGCCGATGGAGATGATGGCGGCGGCGTTGGCCGGCACCGCCGGTTTCGAAGACACGCCCGGTACGCTCGAAGTCCTGCCGAGCCCGGATGCCGCAACGGAATCCCCGGTGGGCGAAGTCCCCGCCGACGTGCCGGACGCTGCCGATGTTGCAACGCCGCCGCAATCCGGAGGCGAATGACGGACGGCGCGCCCTATAGCGCCGCAATTGCGCTAACATGGCCGGGGAGCGCCCGGCCATGATGCGTCAATACGAACTCGTCGAACGCGTAAAGGAATACGACCCGGCTGCGGATGAGCAGACGCTCAACCGCGCCTATGTCTTTTCCATGAAGGCGCATGGCAATCAGCAACGCGCTTCCGGCGATTCCTATTTCTCCCATCCGGTGGAAGTCGCCGGGATCCTCACGGAAAAGAAGCTCGACGCGGCGTCGATAATCACCGGCCTGTTGCACGACACGGTCGAGGATACGGTCGCGACGCTCGACGATATCGAAGGCCAGTTCGGCGGCGAAATAGCCCGTCTGGTCGATGGCGTCACAAAGCTGTCGCAGCTCGAGCTGCAGTCCGACCGAAGTAAACAAGCCGAAAATTTCCGCAAGCTGGTGCTTGCCATGTCGCAGGACATCCGCGTCCTGATCGTCAAGCTGGCCGACCGGCTGCACAACATGCGTACGCTTGGGTTCATCAAAGATCCCGACAAGCGCCGCCGCATCGCCCGCGAAACCATGGACATCTACATTCCGCTTGCCGAACGAATTGGTATTCGGGACTGGAAGGAAGAACTGGAGGACCTGGCGTTCGCGGAGCTCAACCCCGATGCCCGCGCGTCGATCCTCAGCCGTCTTGATTTCCTGCGTCAGCGCGGCGGCGATGTTGGCGGGCGGGTAATGGATGAATTGCGCGCAAAGCTGAGCGAACAGAATCTGCAGGCCGACGTGTCCGGCCGCGAAAAACTGCCGAATTCGATCTGGCGCAAGATGCAGCGCAAGAATGTCGGTTTCGAGCAATTATCCGACATCATGGCCTTCCGCATTCTGGTGGAGAGCGTCGAGGATTGCTACCGGGCGCTCGGCATCATTCATTCGAATTACCGCTTGGTGCCGGGCCGGTTCAAGGACCATATTTCGCTGCCCAAGCCGAACGGCTACCGGTCCTTGCACACCACCGTCCTGGGGCCGGAGAACCAGCGCGTCGAAATTCAAATCCGCACCTGGGAAATGCACGAGGTGGCGGAGCTCGGCGTCGCCGCGCATTGGCAATACAAGCAGGGCATGCCGCCGGACCGGCGTACCGAGGGCATGCAGTATCGCTGGCTGCGTGAATTGCTGGAAATTCTCGATCACGCGGGCGGCGCCGAGGAATTTCTGGAACACACGCGGATGGAAATGTTCGCCGATCAGGTGTTCTGCTTCACGCCGAAGGGCGAATTGCACGCGCTGCCGAATGGCGCGACACCGGTCGATCTGGCGTATGCGGTCCATACCGATATCGGCAACACCTGTGTTGGCGCCAAGATCAACGGGCGCATGACGCCGTTGCGGACCGAGCTCAATAACGGCGATCAGGTGGAAATCATCACCTCCAAGGCGCAGACACCGTCGCCGACCTGGGAGAGCTTCGTCGTTACCGGCAAGGCGCGCGCCTGTATCCGCCGTTTCGTGCGTGGTCAGGAACGCCAGGAATATATGGGGCTCGGCCGCGAGATCGTGGAGAAGGTTTTCGGCCAGGACGGGTATGAATTGACCGACAAGGCGATCGACGGCGTGCTGGACGTCTTTCATTGCCGCGATGCCGATGAATTGTTCACCGCGTTAGGCGCCGGGAACGTCGCCGGCGGAGAAGTCTTGGCCGCAGTCTATCCCGGCAGCAAGAAGCGGTCCTGGCGCCAGGTTGTGGTTCCGCTGCGGCGGGCCCGTAAGGGCAAGACGGAGCCGGTCGCCATCAAGGGCCTGACCCACGGAATGGCGGTGCACATGGCCGGATGCTGCCATCCGTTGCCGGGCGACCGTATTGTCGGCGTCCAAACCACGGGCAAGGGCGTAACCATTCACACGATCGACTGCGAAGTGCTGGAGAGCTTCTCCGACATGCCCGAGCGTTGGATCGACGTGGCCTGGGATGCGGATTCGGACAGTGCGATACACACCGCGCGGATCAATGTGGTAATTTCCAACGCGCCGGGCAGCCTGGGTGTCTTATCGACGGTGGTCGGCCGCGACGGCGGGAATATCAGCAACCTCAAGATCACGGACCGGTCGTCCGATTTCTTCGAAATGCTGATCGATATTGAGGTTGAGGACTTGAAACAACTCACCAACATTGTCGCCGCACTGCGGGCGACCTCGGTGATCAACTCGGTCAAGCGGGCGCGGGATTGACCGTGGGGGAACGCACGATGGCAAACTATTTGCGGCTCGGTGTAAACATCGATCACGTGGCGACAGTACGCAACGCCCGGGGCATCAGCCATCCCGATCCGGTGCGCGCCGCCTTGCTCGCCGCCGAAGCGGGCGCCGACGGCATCACCGCGCATCTGCGCGAGGATCGGCGTCATATTGTGGACGATGATATCGAGCGGCTGATGGCCGAGATCGACATACCGCTCAATTTTGAGATGGCGGCAACCGAGGAAATGCTGGAAATCGCGCTGCGCCACAAGCCGCACGCCGCCTGCATCGTGCCGGAGAAACGCGAGGAGCTCACCACGGAAGGTGGGCTCGACGCCGCTGGCGGCCATAACCACCTGCAGCCGGTGGTGCGCCGGCTTGTCGATGCGGGAATTCGCGTGTCGCTGTTTATCGACCCGGATCCGCGGCAACTCGATGCGGCGGTAAACCTTGGCGCACCGGTGGTCGAACTGCACACCGGCAGCTATTGCGAGGCGGAAGGCGCAAAACAGGACGCGGAACTCGACCGCGTCGTGGCCGCGGCGGCGCATGCGGCGTCGGTCGGATTGGAATGCCATGCCGGGCATGGGCTGTCCTACGATACGGTTCGGCCGGTCGCGGCGATCCCAAATCTGGTGGAACTCAACATCGGTCATTTTTTGGTCGGCGAGGCGATCTTCGACGGCCTCGCGGCGGCGATCACGCGGATGCGGGCGCTGATGGACGCGGCCCGGGCCGGGGGACAATGAGATGATCATTGGCATTGGCAGCGATCTGGTCGATATTCGCCGCGTCGAACGCACCCTCGAGCGCTTCCCGGGCCGCTTCGAGGATCGGATTTTCACCGAAATCGAGCGCGAGAAATCGGATCGCCGAAAACAGCGCGCCGCGAGTTACGCCAAGCGCTTCGCCGCCAAGGAGGCGTGTTCCAAGGCGCTCGGCACGGGCTTCCGGGCCGGCGTCTTTTGGCGCGACATGGGCGTGGTCAATCTGCCGTCGGGCAAACCCACAATGGAGCTGAGCGGTGGCGCGCTCGATCGGCTCAGCGCGATCACGCCGTCGGGGAGCCGTGCCCAGATCGATATCAGCATTACCGATGAATACCCGCTGGCGCAGGTCACCGTGATCATCACGGCGGTGCCGTCCGAATAAGGCTGGCCGTCCGACGGATTATCCCGTGGCGCAATGCCCTTCCGAAACCTCGATCGGTTGGCGGGGGTCTTAACCCGCAGGGCCGTCCAATCGCTGCGCCGAGGCGCCGGCCCGGAAGGGCATCACTATTCTGATCCACAGATGACGGGAGTCGAACCCGGCGGCGGGACACGACGGACCGTCCCGCAAGATTTGCGGCGACGGCGTCAACCCCATTCCGCTGCGAGGAGTTTAGTCGAGCGCGGCGCGCTTCCCTATGATTTTTTCTCGGTGGCGCCTGACGCGGGGTCGGCCGAGAGCCCGGCCGCAGCCGCACCGACCCCCATTACAAAAGTCTGATTGCCGGACTCCGTTGCCGCCATGGTTTGCAGCACCCGGAGCTGCAGCAGGTCCGGATTGTCCTTCAGCATGCGCGCCGCGTTGGCAAGACTGCGCAACGCCGCGGTTTCGCCGCGGGCGCGCTCCAACGCGGCTTCGCCGTCTTTGCGCGCGGTCACCAGGGCGGCATACGACGACCGGATGTCCTTGTTGAGCATGAAATCCCGCAGCGTAACCGAGTGTATCTCCAGGCCCAGTGGCCCCACCGTTTCCGCTACGGCTGCCTGGACCTCGGCCGCGATCGGTTCGCGGTTTTCCAGAAGCGCATCGAGGGTTCTGGCCGCCACCGCCTGTCGGGCGGCGATCTGAACCGTATGGTGAATATGGGCGCGGAAATTTTCCACCGCGCTTGTCGCAACGACCGGGTCGGTAATGCGGTACTCGGCGACCAGGCTTAACTTCAAGCCGATATTGTCCTGGGTCAGCACCTCCTGTCCGCCAATGACCTCGAGCTGGCGGCGCTTTTCGAGCGTGTCCACCAGGTGCGGCGGCCTGAA
>JAOTYV010000469.1 GCA_029861675.1 Alphaproteobacteria bacterium | reverse complement strand
ATCAGCCCGACCGCCATGCTCATGATGTCCGCTTCCTTGCGCAGCCGCTCCGCGTAGGGCACCTGATAGCCGTAGCCGACCTTGCCATAGCCGTCGACCGGACGGCCGAGCATGCCGCCCGAGCTGCAGTCGATCACGTCGACACCCCTGGGCTTGATCTCCTTCGCCAGCGCGATGCTGTCCTCGACGCCCCAGCCGGCGCCGTCCTCGACCGAAAACCGCATGAACAACGGTTTGGACTCGGGCCAGTTGGCGCGCACGCTCTCCACCACCTCGATCGCAAAACGCATGCGGTTCAGATCCGAACCGCCATACCGGTCATCGCGCATATTCGCCTTGGGTGAGAGGAATTGGTGGATCAGGTAGCCATGGGCGCCGTGGATTTCCAGGATATCGAAGCCCGCCGCATCGGCGCGTCGGGCGGCGTCGCCCCATTTCCCGACCAGCGCCCCCACCTCGTTCGTGCTGAGCGCGCGCGGCACCGGATCGCCCTCGGCGGCCGCCAGCGCGCTCGGCGCAACCAGTTCCCAGTCGTCCCAATCGTCGATCTCCGGCGAGGGCTGCAGCGGCGCGCCCCCTTCCCAGGGCCGGAACCGGCGCGCCTTGCGCCCGGAGTGGCCGATCTGGATCGCCGGCACCGACTCGTGCTGGCGGATGAAGTCGGCAAGCCGTGTGAAATGCGAGATGAAGTCGTCATCCCACAGGCCGAGATCGCCGACCGTGCCGCAGCCGCGCCGGTCCACCTTGGTCGATTCGACGAAGACCAGCCCGGCGCCGCCGGCGGCGTAGCGGCCGATATTCATCAGATGCCAGTCGGTGAGATAGCCGCGTTCGGCCGCGTATTGATGCATCGGGGCGACGACCACCCGGTTCTTCAGAACCACGTCGCGAATCCGAAGCGGCGAGAACAATTTGGGTTCTGCCATGAGGTCTCCTGTTTCTCGAAAGGTTTCGAACGCGGCGCGTCTATTCTGTCGGCGTTCCGCGCAGGCAGGTGCGGTGCAGGACGCGCGGATGCAGCGCCGCGTCGAAATTCGGATCGGCGCGGTGCAGCAGGCAGCGGTTGTCCCACATCAGCATGTCGCCCGCGCGCCAGCTATGACGAAAAATGAACTCGGGCCGGGTCGCGTGCGCCTCCAACTCCTCGATCCGCGCGCGGCCCTCCTCCATCGGCATGCCTTCGAAATGCGATGCGTGCATGCCGAGGAACAGCGCCGTGCGGCCGGTTTCCGGATGGACCCGCGCCAGCGGATGGCTCATCGGCGGCGCGTCGCGGATTTCCTCCTCGGACATTACGCGGCCGATATTCTCGCGCGACAATTCCCAGCTATGGATCACGCGCACGCCGTCGAGCGCCGCCTTCTCGTCCTCGGCCAAGGCCTCATAGGCCGCGTACATGTTGACGAAGCAGGTGTCGCCGCCATCGGGCGGCAGGGTGACCGCGTGCAGGATGGTCGCCATCGACGGCGCCGGGCGGAACGATTTGTCCGAATGCCACTGGGTCGAATTCACCGTGCCGCTCGGCTTCCCGTCCGCGTCCAGGTTCGAGACGATATGGACCAGCGGCATGTCGTCGTCGCCCTTGTTGCGCTTGGTGTGCCGCTCCAGCGTGCCGAACTGCTCGGTGAACGCGACCTGCTGCGCCTTGGTGAGTTTCTGGTCGCGGAACACCAGCACTTGACGATCGAGGAAGGCCTGGTGCACCGCGTCGCGGCTGGCATCGTCGAGCGGCTGCGCGAGATCCAGCCCCACCACCTCGGCCGCCATGAGGTCGGACAGCGGCGCGATGTGAAAACCCGGGGTCGGTCCGTCCGGCGACCGGTGCAGCGAGATGACGTTGCTCATGATGATTGCCTTACAATTACGCCTTCGAAGTCCCACCCGACGTCATTCCCGCGCAGGCGGGAATCCATGCGGCCTCTGGACTCCCGCCTGCGCGGGAGTGACAGGACGGGCGTAGCATCGCCGGACACTTTAACTCAGGCACCCTCACACCCTCACCCCGCCCGCACCGCCGGCATGACGTCCTTGGCGAACCATTCGAGCTGTTCGATCATCACGCTCTCGGGCGTGCCCATGGCCGATTGCACGTTGACGTCTTCCAGCCCGGGGAATTTTTCACTGAGTTTTTGTAAATATTCAATAAATCCGTCCGGCGGACCGCAATACCAGGCGCCGTTCTCGCAGGCGTCCTCGAGCGTCGGGATGCCCGCCTCGGCGATGCCGCCGCGCTTGCCGAGCGCATCGATCTGCCATTTCTCCAGCTTGCCGAGGAAGCCCAGCGGGCCGAACATCTTGGCGTGCTCCTCGTAATAGCGCCGCGCCTCGCTGATCGCCTGGTCCCGGGTCGGCGCCATATGAAACGAGATGCCGAAACACAGGTTCTCGCCGTATTTCGTCTTGATGCCCGCGCGGTCATGCGCCGCCTGGAACGCCTTCACCGAGCTTTCCGCCAGCAGCGCCGAGCCGCCGCCGA
>JAOTYV010000190.1 GCA_029861675.1 Alphaproteobacteria bacterium | reverse complement strand
GCCCTTTTCGTCCAAGCCGATGACGCCCGCGGAAATTCCCTCAAGGACCGCCTCGGTAAACCGCCGGCGATCGTCCATTTGCCGGTTCGCCTCCAAAAGTTCGCGACGGTTTTCCCGGAGGTCGCTGGTCATGCGATTGAACGCACGGCTCAGTGAGCCGAATTCATCGGGTGCCGTGAGATCGGGAACCCGGGCGGTCAGGTCGCCCGCGCGCACGCGTTCCGTCGCCGCGATCAATGCGCTCAACGGGCGCGAAAGTTGGCTCGCCATCAGGAGGCCGACCCAGGACGAGGCCAGCAGCAGGACCAGGGCAAGGCCGGCATAAACCAGCGCGAAACTGATCTGCATATCGGCCCGGCGAAACTCGAGACGCTTGAATCGTTCGACGGCGCCCCGGGTCCTCGTCGTATGCGCCAGCACCTTTGGATCAATCACCCGGCCCACATAGAGATATCGGTCAAGGAAGCCGTCGAGGCGAACCAACGCCCGGACCCGGTCTTCATCCACGCTGGTCATGATCGCGACTTCACCCTTCCGGGCCTTATCGAGTTCGTTGGAAGGGATCGGGTCGATTTCCAGAAGATACGAGAATCCGGACCGCGCCAGCACTTCACCGCTGCCGTCGAAGACCACGGCTTCCGACAGTTCCCGTACGCTCGACTGAAAATTTACCACGCGGCCGAACAGTGCCGGATTGTTCTCCAACGCAATGGCGTTGCGGTTCAGGTCCTTTGCCATCGCCAGAACATCGGCGCGGATGTTCTGCTTATGCTCGTGCAGATACGCCTTGGCCACCGCGACCGATTGTTCAAGCGCGGTCCGCACCTGGCTGCTCAGCCAGGATTGGAGGCCGAAATTAAAGAAGATAACCGACGCGACTGCGACGATAATGGCGGGAACCACGGACACCAGTCCGAACAGGCGGACCAACCGGACATGCAGTTGCGAGCCGGCCGAGCCGCGCCGGCGCTCGACCCAGAGCGCGACGACGCGCCACCCGATTACCGCGGCCAATATCAGCAAGACGATCAGATCGGCATATAGCCACAGCAGAACCTGCCCCGGCGCGGACCCGAACGGCGCGATGCCTCGGATCGCGGCGAAAGTACCCGAAACCGCTATAAGCGCTGCTACCGCCAGGGAAACCGCTAGAACCCGGCCCACATGCAACGACCGCGCCCAGGTCAGCAAACGCGTCACAAGACGCGGCTCCGCCGGCTCCGATTGTTCGGTCGCAATCATTTTACTTTTGGATCGGGCTGTGGATTAAGCAACCGCATTCAACCGTGCTTGAGGATTTGCCTTGTTATCACGTCGTCTTACCACCACCGAATGCGGCTATTGGGGCCTTCGGACCACGGAAATGTCAAGGTCGCGAATCTTCTTCCGCAGCGTATTCCGGTTGAGACCGAGCATATGGGCGGCGCGCACCTGATTGCCACGGGTCGCCGCAAGGCTGATTTCAATCAAGGGCCGTTCAATTTCGCGAAGAATCCGGTCATGCAGTCCCGGCGCCGGCAAGTCTTGGTCGTGGCGATTGAAGTATGCCCGGAGATGGCGTTCGACCGAGGCCGCAAGGTCTTCATTGGACAAATCGTCACCGGCGGCCGTTACCGATCCCGCATCGGCGAGTTCCGCCTCGATGATATCGATCGAAATGACCTCTTGCGCATGCAGCGCCGCGAGCCGCCGGATGAGATTTTCCAGTTCGCGGACATTGCCGGTCCATCGATGCTTCCTGAGCCGGTCCATCGCGGCAGCATCCAATGTCTTGCTGGGCAGTCCCTCCGACGCCACAACGGAGAGGAAGTGGCGCACCAGATCGGGAATGTCTTCAAGCCGTTCGCGTAACGGCGGCAGCCGAACCGGCACCACATTCAGTCGATAGTACAGATCCTCGCGAAACCGCCCCTGCCGGACCAGCAGGCCGATATCCCGATGGGTCGCGGCAATAATCCGGGCATTCGCCCGAATGGACCGGCGGCCGCCGACCGTCGTAAATTCACCTTCCTGGAGGACGCGCAGCAGCCGCGTTTGGGCTTCCAGCGGCATATCGCCAATTTCATCGAGAAACAGCGTCCCGCCCTCGGCCTGTTCGAAGCGTCCCGCATAGCGTGCAGTGGCGCCGGTAAATGCCCCCTTTTCGTGCCCGAAAAGTTCGCTTTCGATGAGTTCCTTCGGAACGGCGGCCATGTTGATCGCCACGAAGGGCGCGTTGCGCCGCTTTCCATAGTCGTGCAGCGCGCGCGCCACCAACTCCTTACCCGTCCCTGACTCGCCGGCGATCAGCACCGTCAGGTCGGTGGACATCAACCGGGCCAAAATGCGGTAGATATCCTGCATCGCGGGCGAACGTCCGATTAGCGGCAGTGTCTCCTGCAGGTCATCCTCGGAAGAGTCGCTAACAAGGCTTCGTCGTGATTCGATGAGCGCCCGCTCGACCAGATTCAGCAACTCGTTGAGGTCGAACGGTTTGGGCAGATATTCGAAAGCCCCTCGTTCCGCCGCTTTTACGGCGGTGAGCAGCGTGTTCTGTGCGCTCATGGCGATCACGCGCAGGCCTGGCCGGAGCTTCCGGATGCGGGGAATCAGATCCAGGCCGTTCTCATCCGGCATGACAACATCGGTAATCACAAGATCGCCGTCGCCATCGCTGATCCAGCGCCAGAGCGTGGCCGCGTTGCCGGTGCTGCGAACGTCGTATCCGGCACGCCCCAGCGCCTGGGTCAGTACGGTCCGGATGGCGCGATCGTCGTCGGCGACCAGGACCACGGACTCAGTCATTTCCCGTCTCCATCGATTTCATGACCGGCAGCATGACGCGGAATTCGGTACGGCGAGGCTTACTGTCCAGATCGATCGCGCCGCCATGTTCGCCGATCAGCTTGGCGACCAACGCCAGGCCAAGTCCCGAACCGCCAAGCTTGGTGGTGATAAAGGGATCGAATACCTGCCGTCTGAGATCTTCCGGTATGCCTTCCCCATTGTCCTGCACCGACACGACAAGCGGCAGTGCGATGCGGCTTTCGGTACCGGGAACCGCCAGACGGATGCCATGCCGGAAGGCCGTCGAAATGACGATTTCACCGTTTTCCCTGGGCGCCGCCTCGGCCGCATTCTTCACGAGATTGAGGAAAATCTGAATGAGTTGATCGCGATTGCCATAGACCGGCGGTAAGGACGGATCGTAGCGTTCGGTCAACGTCAAATGGCGCGCGAATCCATTCCGGGCAAGGCGAATGACGTGCTCAAGGACCTCATGAATGTTGACGGGCATCCGGTCGATCGGCGGCCGGTCCGAGAAAACCTCGAACCGGTCGACCAACTGGCAAATCCGATCCACCTCATCAATGATGAGCCCGGTCAGTTCCTGCGTGCCGGCGCCGTCCTGTTCCAGCAGCTGCGCCGCGCCACGCACGCCGGATAGTGGGTTTTTGATTTCATGCGCCAAAATCGCCGCCATTGCGGTCACGGAACGAGCCGCATCGCGGTGCAGCAGGGATTGATCGATCCGCCCGGCAATTGACCGTTCATGCAGGGTCAGGATTACATATTCGGCGGATTCGCCGAGCGGCGCCCCGTCGATTGTGACGACATGCGCCCCAATCCGCGGCGTCGCCAACCGCACTCCGGTTTCCGACATACGGTGCCGGCGCCGACGGATACGGTGGACCAGGGCTAAAAGCGGGCTGTCATGAGGGATTAATTCCTGAAGGCTCATGCCTTTCAACGTGACTGCGCTGCCGCCGAAAAATTGTTCCGCTGCCGGATTGAGCTGGCAGATAGTGTCTGTCCGATCCACGACCACCACCGGTATCGGCAATGCCGACATCACCAAGCTATCGCTCAAATCGATATCGGCCGGCACCGGTTCATCTGCGACCGCCTCGGCCATGTCAGGCCGCAATCCTGTCTTCCGAGGGCGTGAAATAGCGCTCGATCGCGGCCACGACTTTGACCGGATCATTGGCCCGGCTCACCTCGCGACGGAACTCAGAAGAGTTCCTTAATCCGTTGCTATACCAACATAAATGTTTTCGTGCGATACGAATACCGGAATATTCACCATAGTATCGCAGCATGGCATCGTAATGTTGCAGCACGATTTCCTTTTTGGGCGAACCTGTCGGCGCTTCCGGCATGACGCCGGTCTCCAAATAGCGGTCCAGCTGATTGATAAACCACGGCTTGCCTTGGACGCCGCGGCCGACCATCACGCCATCCGCGCCGGAATCCGTAAGACACTGCTCGGCATCCTCGGGCGTCACGATATCCCCGTTGGCGAGCACCGGGATTTTAACCATCTCTTTGATGTTTCTGATAAACCGCCAATCCGCCCGGCCCTTGTAGAACTGGCAGCGTGTTCGACCATGCACGGAGATCATCTGCACGCCGCAGTTTTCCGCGAGTCTCGCAATCTCCGGCGCATTCCGGCTGTCCTCGTCCCATCCGGTCCGCATTTTTACCGTTACCGGGATTTCCACCGCCCGCACCGTCGCTTCCATGATGCGCGCCGCCAGCCGTTCATCCTGCAAAATCGCGGATCCGGACAGCTTGTTCGTCACTTTCTTGGCCGGACAGCCGAAATTGATATCGATGATCGCGGCGCCACGATCGACGTTAAGCCGTGCAGCCTCGGCCATCACCGCCGGATCATGCCCGGCAAGCTGCACCGCCATTGGGAATTCTTCAGCGCAATTATTTGATATCTTGCGCATTTCGCTCCGAATAGAGCGGACCATCGCGGCGCTGGCGATCATTTCCGACACCACCAAACCGCCGCCCAATTGCTTCACCAGGCGTCGGAACGGCCGGTCCGTTACGCCGGACATCGGCGCCAGGACGACACGGCTCGCCAATTCGATTGGTCCAATTTTTATGCCCAATTAACAGGCACCTCTTATCAATGTTTAATTTATAGGCATAATAGCCGGATCAAGGCAATTTACAACAGGTCTTTGTTGAAAGCGGAACGTCGCGGCTCAGGCGAGGATAACGTCCGTGACAAATTTAACGCCAGGGTATCCAAGCGTAACAAGGAGATAGCCGAGAAGAACGTAGCGCGCGGCGCGGCGCCCGCGCAGACCGCTATAGAAGTGACAGACCAGCAAAACGGCGATCACCGCGAAGGCGACGATGATCAGGATCGTCTTATGGCTCAGGATCAGCAGGTCTCCGGTGGTAAAGAACTGCATCGCCATGCCGCTGGCCATTCCGATCCCCAAAACGGCCTCCGCCGCCATCAGAAGCCGCAATTCCAGGATCTCCGCATCCGCAACCGACGGTAAACGCTCCACGAGCCCCCCTCGCCGCTTCTGACGCAGGGCGCGCTCCTGCAGGACCACGGCGGTCCCGGCAATCGCCGCCAGCGTCAGCATGGCATAGGTCACCACCGAGGCAACGATATGCAGAATGACCCAAACCGGCGGCGCATTCGGCGGCATCGGCTTCGCCGGCGCCTGATTCCAGATCGTGGCGATCACCGCCAGCACGAGTAAGTACGGCATCAACAACGGCGCCAATCGCCACGCATCGCGGCTAATCAAGGCCAAACAGGCGAATACCAGCAGGCATACGGCAATCGTCACCCAGAGCGCGGCCGAAAAACCGGTTTGCCAGCCCGCCGCGATTTGCATCGAGAGCCAAACCGCCGGACCGCAAACCGCAACAGCGATGAGAAGCCAAAACTGGAGGTCGCGTTTGGCGTGAATCCTGAACGCGGCCATGGTCACCGGGATCAGGGCGATCACGGATGCGATACTGATGAGCGTTGGATTGGCCATCATTCCCTCGATTGGCGGATCATTCCGGCACTGTGCCCGCACCATCGGGCATCCGCCGGTACGATCCTGGCCAAGCTATAGCATTGAAAGCCGTGCGCCGCACCGATGCGCTTGGCAAGCCCCGACCGAAAGGTCAATATGCGCGCCGGTAAGTCGAATGCAAGAGGGGCTGGGGGAGCGCATGGCCAAAACGGTCGCTCTGGTGCTCGCCGGAGGCCGCGGCAGCCGGGTCGGCGGCGACATTCCAAAACAATACCGGAATATCGCCGGAATTCCGATGATTCGACGGACACTCGCGCGTTTTTCCCAGCATCCGCAGGTGGACGTTGTGCGGGCTGTGATCCATCCGGACGATCAGGCGCTTTATCGCGACGCAATCGGTACCATGGACCTGCCAACCCCCATATTTGGTGGAGAGACGCGTCAAGAGTCCGGCTATAACGGGCTGAAGAAAATAGAGAAATTAGCACCGGATTTTGTGCTGATTCAGGATGCGGCGCGGCCGTTCACGGGCTTTGAAACAATCGATCGTGTCCTGCAGGCGCTGGAAACGTCCCCCGCCGCGCTGGCGGCCATGCCGGTCACCGACACCCTCAAGCGGGCCGATGGACAGAACCGGGTCACCGGCACGGTCGATCGCAGCGGGCTCTGGCGTGCGCAAACGCCGCAGGGTTTCCAATTCGGGCAAATATTGGCGGCCCACGAAGCGTGCAAGGGCCGGGAATTGACGGATGACGCCGCCATCGCCGAGGCCGGCGGCCTCGATGTGACGATGGTCGAAGGCGATGAGGAGAATTTCAAGGTGACCACCGAAGCCGATTTAACGCGCGCCGAACGGATGGCACGCCAGCAGGAAGGCCTGCCGCCGGGCGGCGACATCCGCGTCGGCACCGGATTCGACGTCCATCGTTTCGAGGCCGGCGATACGGTTACATTGTGCGGCGTCCATGTTCCGCACACGCACGGTCTACGCGGCCATTCGGACGCCGATGTCGGTCTTCATGCGCTCACCGACGCCATTCTCGGCACGCTTGCCGCCGGCGATATCGGCGACCATTTCCCGCCCAGCGATCCGCAATGGCGCAACGTCGAATCGTCGGTTTTTCTGAACCACGCCGTCGATCTGGTCGGCGCCCGCGGCGGCGCCATCCTGCATCTCGACGTCACGCTGATTTGCGAAAGCCCGAAAATCGGCCCGCACCGGGATGCCATGCGCGATCGCGTGGCGGAGCTCTGCGGCATCGATCCCTCCCGGGTAAGCGTCAAGGCGACCACAACCGAGCAATTGGGCTTTACCGGCCGTGGCGAGGGCATCGCCGCACAGGCCACCGCGACGGTGCGGCTGTGACCGCCGCCGGCGTTCCCTGGTGGCATCCCGCCAACCTCATCGGCAGTTGGTTCGGAACCGGGTATCTGCCGATTGCCTCCGGCACCTGGGGGTCGCTCGGCGCCCTGCCCTTTGCCTGGCTGATCATGGACCGGTTTGGCCCGATCGGGCTCGCCGTCGCGGCCGCGGCGGCCTTCCTGGCCGGGATGTGGGCGTCCGCCGTCATCCTGCAGCGCAGTGGCCGCAAGGATCCCAGTTGCATCGTGATCGACGAGGTCGCGGGCCAATGGATCACCCTCCTGCCGGTTTTGCCGCTCGACCCAGTACTTTACGCCGTTGGCTTCGTGCTCTTTCGAATTTTCGACGTGTTAAAGCCCTGGCCGGCGAACTGGTGCGATCAGCAGGTCCCCGGCGCCTTGGGGGTGATGCTGGACGATATCGTCGCGGGCTTCTATGCCGCATTCGGCGTGCACGTCATCGCGCTGGCAAACCTACAGTTTGGATTTTTCTGATGTTTGACAAAGCAATATTGGATAAGGCTCAGAAGCTATTGGAGCTATGCGCTGCCAAAGGCTTGATGATCGCCACCGTCGAATCCTGTACCGGCGGCCTGCTGGCGGGGTGTCTGACTGCCGTTCCCGGCTCCTCAGCGGTGGTCGAGCGCGGTTTCGTCACCTATACCAACGAGGCCAAGAGCGAGCTCGTCGGCGTGCCCCAGGCGCTTTTCGTTCAATATGGCGCGGTAAGCCGCCAAGTGGCCTCGGCGATGGCCGGCGGCGCTCTGGAGCATGCGCCGGTGGATCTGACCGCTTCGATTACCGGCGTTGCCGGACCCGGCGGCGGCACGGCCGACAAACCGGTCGGATTGGTCTATATCGGCGCGGCGCGTCGGGGACACGCGGCGGTGGTTCGGGAAAACCGGTTCGACGGCGACCGGGACGCGATCCGCCTCGCCTCGATCGATGTGGCGCTGACCATGATGCTCACTGCGGCCGAGGACTGAAGAGCGCGAGCAAGTCCCGAAGCGGGTGCCCTTCCCGACCGGCAAATTCCATTAGACGCCCGTCCCAGTCGTCAAAAGGGGCGAAAAAATCCGCTGGATGGATCAGGGGCCGCCATTCCATCCCGCGTAACCGGGCGACCACTTCACTCAGCGTGCCCGCGGTGGTGTCCTCCAGCACGCTCCCGAGGTGAAAAACCCGATCCCGGTGAAAACCGAATGCCCCCAGCATGATCCCCGCGACTTCTGCGGCACGGCTTGCATTGGCCATCGTAAACGGCACCTGATCGAGCAGGACAGTCCGGTTCGCGCCCTCGAGCAGCATGCAGATCGTGGCGAACCCCCGCCCCGCGGCTTCCGCGCCGCCGCCGGCCGCGGAATGGCGGGCAAAGAAGAGAATCCTATCGACCCGGGTCAGCGCCTGGGGGCTCAACAACTCCAGCACCCGTTGACTGCCCGACAGGGAATCGAAGGCAGGCGGCCGCTCGAGCCGCCGGAGCCGAATGCTCTCGGATAACGCGTCCTCGGAGAACTCAATTCCGGCGCCGTCCAATGCACCGACGATCGCCTCCAGGGTGCTCGTCCGGGGGTCGCCGACGCCGCGCTCGATGTTGTTCAGAGTCGCCAGCGAGATGCCGGCGGCCTTGGCGAGATCGGATTGCTTGGCGCCGATGAGGGCGCGCGCGGCTCGAATTTGCGATGCGGTCGTCAAAAACTGTTTCCCGTGAAACCATCCGTCCGGGTCAGAACTATATATTATGCCTAAAACATTCGGGATAAATCCATACGCAGTTTTCCCGGAAACGAAATGTTGCGGTGCAGCGGACCTGACCCACAAGACCTTGCGGTGGCCATTCGAAGGCCCCGACGACCGGTAAAATGGATCGCCGACAGGCTGCACATGAAGTTATAAGGCCGCCGATTTCGATCATTTCGTTTCATTGCCGAAACAAAACTAAAAGCGCAATCCAAAAGCGATGAAACCGGTCGACAGTCCGGTGTCTAGCGCAAATCCCGAGCGAACCGAAACGGTTCGCGACGCTGAATTTGCGTATAAACAAAGAGATAGACCATTTCACTTGAGTCAATTTAAACAAGAAATGGTCTAGGGTCTGTGGACAATT
>JAOTYV010000189.1 GCA_029861675.1 Alphaproteobacteria bacterium | reverse complement strand
CGACAGATGGCGCGGAAAGCCGATCAGATCGGCGGCGAGGGTGAGCGCCAGCCGGAGCCGCCGGTCGCGCGGATCGAGGCCGACTTCGCGCACCTGATCCTCGTCGATGCCGTCGCTCGACCAGCCCCAGACCTGTCCCGCCAGCGCGGTCACCGTGTCGCGGCTGAGTCCCAGCGCCTTGCCGACCTCGCGCATCGCGCCCCGCGCGCGGTAGCAGGAAACCACGGCGGTCATGCCCGCGCGGTCGCGGCCGTATTTCTCGTAGATATACTGAATGACCTCCTCGCGCCGTTCATGCTCGAAATCCACATCGATGTCCGGCGGCTCGTTGCGCTCCGCCGAGACGAAGCGCTCGAACAGCAGGTCGAGCCGCGACGGGTCGACCGCGGTGACGCCGAGGCAATAACAGATGGCGGAATTGGCCGCCGAGCCGCGGCCCTGGCACAGGATATCGCGCGCGCGGGCGAAACGGACGATATCGTGCACGGTGAGGAAATACGGCGCGTAGCCGAGCTGCCCGATTAGCGTCAACTCATGCTCGATCACCCCCTGCACCGTTTTCGGCACGCCGCCCGGATACCGGGTCTTCGCCCCTTCCCAGGTAAGCCGGGCCAGGGATTCCTGCGGCGTGCTGCCCGGCTCGACCACTTCTTCCGGGTACTCGTAACGCAACTCATCGAGACTGAAGGTGCAGCGCTCGGCGATCTCGACGGTGCGCGCCAGCGCTTCTGGATACGCGGCGAACAGCGCCGCCATCTCCTCCCGTGTCTTGAGATGCCGCTCGGCATTGGCGGCAAGCCGGTAGCCCGCCGCGTCGATCGTGCAATGCTCGCGGATACAGGTCAGCACGTCGGCCATCGGCCGTCGCGCCGGGTCGTGCATATGGACGTCATTGGTCGCCACCAGCGGCGTGCCGCTTTTGCTCGACAGCTCGGCAAGACGGGCCATGCGCGCCGTATCGTCGCCCTGCAGCAAATGGTTCACGGCGAGGTAACAGTTCCCCGGAAACGCGGCCTGGAATTCGGCAAGCTGGGCTGGGAAAGACCCACCCATATCATCGTCATCCCCGCGCAGGCGGGGATCCAGGGCGGCAGCACGGACATCCTGGCTTCCCGCCTGCGCGGGAATGGCCGTTTGGAGAGGAACATCGTGCGGCGGAACGACGACGAAAATCATGCCGTCGCCGCCGTCCAGCACGTCCTGCCGGAACAACGCGCAGTCGCCCTTCGGTGCGCGGCGGCGGCCCAGCGTGATCAGCCGGGCCAGCCGGCCATAGGCAGCCCGGTCGGTGGGAAAGGCCAGCAGGCTCGGCCCGTCCTCCAGGTCGAGCCGCGCGCCCACCACCAAACGAAGCCCCGCCTCCTTCGCCGCAATATGCATGCGCACGACACCGGCGAGGCTGTTGCGGTCGGCCACGCCGATCGCCGCATGCCCCAGCGCAGCCGCCCGCGCGACCAGTTCATGGGGATGCGACGCGCCGCGCAGGAAGCTGAAATTGGTGGTGACCTGAAGTTCGGCGTAAGGGGTCATGGCTCGTCACGCAATATCCAAGAGATGGGCGACCAAACCCTCGTAAGCCGTGCCTTCCACCGCAGAACGAAGCCGTCGATCCACCGTCACGACCCGCCCGTCCTCCACCTCCTCGGCACAGGCAAGATAAAAGCAATCATAGACGGGATGCCGGAGGTCGAGTGCTATCTCCAAGGCCCGGCGATTCAGCACATCAAGGGGATAAAGACGCGAAAACGGATCGTGCGATCGATGGCTAACGCTGTGGGCTTGTTCATCGCTAATCTCGTTTCGAAGAACCTTTTTCCAGAGTGTATTTGAAATCTCTGCGAGAACGAGAGCCGGGGCATAAAACGCCTCATCGCGCCGAAGTAATTCGCGCGCCTCGGCCCGCAATTCTTCCTGCACGAACCATTTGACCACGACACTGGCGTCGACGACGAAATTCACCGGTCACGATCCTCCCGGATCAGTAAAGTGCTGTCGGTTTGAGGCACATCCTTCGGCGTCATGGCTGCGATGCGGTCGGCTTCCGCCAAAAACGCCGCGCGCGATTTGCGTCTCGCAGCCATCTCGGCCAGCATTTGCCGCAACTCGGCCTCGAGCGACCGGTTATGCGCCTTGGCCTGCTCCTTCAGCGTTTTCACCACCTCGTCATCGAGATTCCTGATCGTCACCGTGGCCATGGGTTTTCTCCTCGATACATGCATATTGCCTGCATAATGATAGCATTTTGCTAGCATCATGCAAAGAACCCATGCAGGAACCAGCGCGGCGCGGCTTCCCGTTGGCCGTCGGCCTCGCGGAACAGCCAGAACCGGTCGCCGGCCTCATCCTCCACCCGCCAGTAATCGCGCGCCCCGCCGGCCCAGCCCGGGTCGGCGCGCCACCATTCGGGGGAAATCCGTTCCGGCCCTTCGGCGGCGCGCAGCCGGCGGCGCACCCGCCGCCATAGAAACGCGCCCGGCGGCGCCCGGTCCGGCAGCGGTGCGATGGTCTCCACCCTCTCCGGCCGGTTGAGCAGCCGCAGCGGACGGGCCCGGCCCGCCGGCCATGCCGCACCGCCCTTCGCGCCGACCGCCGGCACGGCCCGCATGGCGGCGTCCGGCAAATGGCTTTCCCGCGCCCGCAAGACGACCAGACGGTCGAATCCCAGCCGGTTGCCGAGTTTATTAAGCAACGGGGCGAGCAGCGGGTCGATCGCCGTCAAGGCATCGGGAGGGGCGCCCGGAGAGACATCGGAAGAAGCCTCCTTTGCCCGGCTCGCCGCGAAAGTCTCGATCTGCGCCGGCGCCAGCGGTTCGGTGACCGGGGCGGCGAGGATCATCGCCTCGACGCCGAAGCCGGGGTCGAGATGGCCGAGGCGTTCGGCGAACAACCGCGCCAGATGCACCGCATCGCGCGCCGGCCCGGCGGTGCCGATGGCGACGCTTTGCGCCGACCCATCGACCCGGCAAAGCGTCAATTCCAGGCGGCGGCAGCCCTGTCCCGCCCGGTCGAGCCGCTCGCAAAGCCGGTGCAGCAGGCGGCGCAACCCGGCGGCGATATCGTCGGCCAGGCCGATCGCCTCGGGGAAAACCAGCCGGATGCGGTGACGCGGCACCGGCCGGCGCGGCGCAATCGGTTCCGCCAGACGGCCAAGCGCCTGATCGAGCCGGAGCGTCACCTCGGCGCCGAAACGGGTGGTCAGCGGCGCCCGCGGCATGTCGTACAGATCGCCGACACGCTTCAGGCCGAGCCGGCTCAAACCGGCCACCGTGGCCGGACCGAGCCGCAGCGCCGCCGCCGGCAAGCCCGCCAACGACGCCTGCGCGCCGCCCGGCGGCAGGATCGCCCCGCCGCCCTCATGATTGCCGCCATAGCGGGACAAGGCCCAGGCCGCGCCCGGAGTATCGGCCAGCGCGCCCCGCGTCTCGATCCCAAACCCGCCGAGCCGTGTGCGCAGCGTCTCCAGCAAAGCCGCCTCGCCGCCGAACAGATGCGCACACCCGGTCACATCCAGCCAGACGCCGTCCTGCCCTTCCACCGCGCTCCAGGGCGTATAGCGGTAACACCAGGCGGCAATGCGGTCGAGCAGCGCCGCATCGGCCTCGAAATCCGCCGACAGGCTGGCCAATCCCGGCGATACCGCCCTGGCGTCCGCCAGCGCCATGCCCGGCGTGACGCCCACCGCCAACGCCGCGACATTGGCCGCCGTCACAACCACCCGCCCGCGGCTTTCCATGGTCAGGACGAGAGGTTGTTGCTCGAGATGGGAATTTCCGTCATTCCGGATGGTGCGGCGCGCCGATCCGGAATCCAGACGATGTTGGTTTCCCTGGATTCCCGCTTGCGCGGGAATGACATCGTTATTGGACTGCCACTGACTTAAAGTACCTTGCCGCAGCCGGTCGATCGCCAGTGCCGGAAACCAGAGCGAGATTACCCGTCGCATCGCACCACTCCACCATCCATGTCCTGTCCACAACGCTTACACCGCCCCGGCAGCGCCGCAGGCCGAGCCGCCAGCGCACGCCATTTCGCGCCGGCCCCGCCGCCGCCAAGCCGGGGGCGCAATCGACCTGCCAGCGGCTGAACACCGCGCTCGGCGCGAGCCCGTCCGCCCCTGCTTCCCGGCACAGGATCAATCCGGCAACCCCCGCCGTCTCGGCCGCCAGTTGCAGGCGGCGGCTCGCGGTCAAGGCCACCGGCCGGTCCGGCTCGCCGACCACCGCGGCCAGCGCCGGATCCCGCAGCCCCTCCTCCATCGCCCAGAGCATGTCGTCCCGCGAGCCGCAGTGCACGACGACCAGCTGCCCCGCATCGAGCCCCAACGCCGCCAGACCGGGCCCATACAGCGTCGTTTGGGAAGACGCGGGCACGCACCACAGCACCGGTCCCGACAGCTTGCCGGCGATCATCGCGACAAACCCGGCGGCGGCGGTGCCCGTCGCCTCATGCATCGCGCCGCGCGCCAGCCCGCCGCCCGGCAGAACCCCGTCGATTGCCGCCACGCCCAGGGCCAGGGCGCCATGCGCCGCGGCGGCGGCCCCGCCCCGCTCGACCCGGAGAATATGGGCGCGCAGATCGGCAAGCGCGGCGCGGCGAGACGATGCCATGATGGCTCCCTTTGTTTATGTTCTTGTTTTGTTCTATATTGGAATAATTCCGAGGTCAAGGGCGGCAGGCAGCGTGGGTAACGTGCCGAAAACCAAGCACCCCGGACCGCCCAACCCCGAACCAGACATCCCCTGCGCCGCTTCTTGATCTAGATCAGAGCGGCGTCACAAGGCGGCCATGAACTATCGATTTAATGGATCCCGAACTCACCAAATATTACAACCGGCCACTTCCGCGCTACACGAGCTACCCGACGGCGCCCCATTTCACCGCCGAGATCGGCGAGCAACGCTATCGCCGCTGGCTCGGTGGGATCGACGCGGCCACGCCCGTTTCCCTTTACCTGCATATCCCCTTTTGCCAGGAGCTGTGCTGGTTCTGCGGCTGCAACACCCGCGTCGTCCGCGATGCAACGATCATCGCGCAGTACCGAGACCGCCTTATCCGCGAAATCGATCTGGTCGCCGACGCAATTCCCGGCCGGTTGACGGTAAACCAGATTCACTTCGGCGGCGGATCGCCCAACACCCTCGAAGCGGCCTCATTCGCCGGCCTGCTGGACCACCTCCGGCAACGCTTCGAGGTAAGCCGGGACGCCGAGGTCGCCATCGAAATCGACCCACGCTCGGTCACCCGGGACTTCATCGTGACTTGCGCCGAAGCCGGAGTGACCCGTGCCAGCCTCGGCGTGCAGGACCTGAACCCGACGGTCCAGCAGGCGATAAACCGCATCCAACCCTATAACGTCGTCGCCCGCGTCGCCGACGAGTTGCGCGCGGCTGGAATCGCCGACGTCAATGTCGACCTTATGTACGGACTGCCGCATCAAACGGTCACCGTGCTCCTCGCCACCGTCGAAAAAATCCTACGCTTCGCACCGTCGCGGATCGCTTTATTCGGGTACGCTCATGTGCCGTGGCTGAAACCGCATCAGAAATTAATCGACGAAGACGCTCTGCCCGACAACATCGAGCGCTGGCGACAATTCGAGGCCACGGCGGAGCGTCTGGCCTCGCTTGGCTACGCGCCGGTCGGCATGGATCATTTCGCCCGGCCGGACACGCGACTCGCGCAGGCCGGCGCGACCGACGCCTTGCATCGTAACTTCCAGGGCTATACGACCGACGACGCCCCAGCGCTGCTCGGGCTGGGCGCCTCATCGATCGGCATGCTGACGGAAGGCTACGTCCAGAACACGCCCGATGTTCGGCAGTGGGCCGCCGCGGTCGACGCCGGCGCCCTGCCGACGGCGCGGGGAATCGCCCTCGACGACGACGACCGCCTGCGCCGCGCCGTCATCGAGCGATTGATGTGCGATCTGACCGTTGATTTGGACGAAACCGCCCGCCGCTTCGGCAACGATGCTGATTACTTCGCCAAGGAAATCGGCACGCTGGTACCGCTTCAAAACGACGGTGTGGTCAGCATCGAGGGACCGGTGATCCGGGTTGCGCCTCGGAACCGCCTCCTGATCCGCACGGTCGCCGCCGCGTTCGATCGATACGCTATGAAAAGCGCCGCAGCGACACCGCGCCATTCCACCGCGGTCTGACGCGCCCCTAATCCGTCTTCTGCGCCGCAAAAGCGCGATCGCGCGCCGCGCTCAAGGTGGTCCGGGCCGAGACCAGGTCCGTATCGACCCTGAGTTCGATCACCGCCGCCCTGCCGCTCGCCGCGGCGCGTTCCAGGGCGGGCAGGAAGTCCTCGGTCCGCTCCACGCTCTCGCCATGCGCGCCGAACGACCGGCCCCAGGCGGCGAAATCCGGATTGGTAAGGTCGGTGGCGCTGACCCGGCCTGGGTAGCGGTTTTCCTGGTTCAACCGGATCGTCCCGTAAGTATCGTTGTTGAACAGGATGACGATCGGCTTGGCGCCGTTCTGCATCGCCGTCGCGATCTCCTGGCCGGTCATCAACGCACTGCCGTCCCCCAGCAAGGTGACGACCTGCCGGTCGGGACAGGTGATCGCCGCCGCCACGCCGGCCGGCATCGAGCCCCCCATCGCCCCGACATTGCCCGCCAGCAGCCGCATCGGCCGTTTGAACTGAAGGAAGCGCAGGGGCCAGCTCGAATAGGATCCGGCATCTATGGTGACGATCGCGTCCTCGGGCAGCCATTCGCGCAGCTGGATCATGATTTTGCCAAGATCGAGCGGCCCATCGCAGGGCGGCGGCGTCAGCGTCTCCCGATAGGCGGCGTTGGCGTCCTCGACCCATTGCCGGCGGCCGGAACTATCAACCGGGTCCAGGGCGCGCGCCGCCGCCGCGAACTCGGTCACGCCCGCCTGAATGCCGAGCACCGGCGTATAGAGCCGCCCAATCTCCTCGACCGAGGGGTGGATATGGATCAGCTCCTGCGTGTCGCCGAGCCGGTCGAACAGCGTGAAATCCTGGGTGATGATCGTGTTCAGCCGCGTGCCCACGGCGATCACCAGATCGGCCTGTTTGACCCGTTTGGGCAGGTCGCCCGGCACCGTCCCGTAGCCGAGATCGCCCGCATAGCACGGGCTGGTCATGTCGAAATTGTCATGCCGCCGGAACCCGAGCGTCGCGGGGATGGCGTTGGCCTCGGCGAAGGCGGTCATGTCGAGCACCGCCTGTTCGGCCATCACCGAGCCGACGATCAGAAACGGCCGCTGCGCCTTTGCCAGCCGCGCCCTGAAGTCGGCGAGTTGCGCTGCCGACGGTTCCGGCTGAACGGGCAGCGCCTTCCGGGCATCGGGGATCGCACACTCATCGTCGAGCATGTCCTCGGGCATGACCAGCGCCACCGGCCCCATGCGGCCGGAGGACGCCAGCGAAAATCCGCGGCTGATGAATTCGGGAATCCGGTCGACGCTATCGATTTGCGCCACCCATTTGGTCAGTTCCGAATACATCAAGCGGTATTCGATTTCCTGGAACGCCTCGCGCTGCACCTCGTAGCGGGTGGCGTGGCCGATCAGCACCAGCATCGGCGTCGAGTCGTGTTTTGCCTGGTGCACGCCGATCGACGCGTTGCAGGCGCCCGGTCCGCGCGTGACCAGACAGACCGCCGGCTTGCCCGTCAATTTACCATAGGCTTCCGCCATGAAGGCGGCGCCCGCCTCGTGCCGACAGGTCACCAGGCGGATCTCCGGCGTGTCGATCAGGGTATCGAGAATGCCGAGAAAGCTTTCACCCGGCAGGCAAAATACGGTATCGACACCGTGGCTCTTCAAGGCGTCCACGACGATTTTTCCGCCGTGGCGCAGGGGCAGGTTGCCATGCATATGAATGTCGTTCGGTAGTGGTGCTGGAGCCGCTGACTAAACGGACTGCGCGCGACCGTGTCAATCATTCTGGACAGGGCGCGCCCGCCGAGTCAGATTGCCGAAAGAATCGTTGATCCGATCGAACCAGCGAAATCAAGAGACCGATGACCGAATCCGTCGCGCAATACCGGCCGGGCCAACTGGTGCATCACAAGCTATTCGACTATCGCGGCGCGATCGTCGATGTCGACCCGGTATTTCAGGGCAGCGAGGAATGGTATGCGGAAATGGCGCAATCGCGGCCACCGAAGGACCAGCCCTGGTATCATGTGCTGGTGCACGACGCCACGCATTCCACCTATGTCGCCGAGCGCAATCTGGAAGCGGACCATTCCATGGAACCAATCCGCAATCCGATGCTGGGCGACCATTTCGAGCGTTTCGAAGTCGGCGCCTATGTGCTCCGGCGCGCCGCCAACTAACCGACAACCCGATTAGCCCAGAACACAGGAAACATCGAAGCGAATGGCCGAAGATCCCACCCGCGTCACCGCGCGCCTGCTCATCGAAACCAAGTCGGTGCTGTTCCGGCCCGACGATCCGTTCATATTCACCAGCGGCCGGCCAAGCCCGGTCTATGTCGACTGCCGGCGGCTGATCTCATTCCCCGACGCGCGGCGCCAATTGATGGCGATGATGGCGGACCAAATCCGGGAGGCTGTGGATGTCGACCAACTCGCGGTCGTCGCCGGTGGCGAGACAGCGGGCATTCCGTTCGCGGCCTGGGTCTCGGAACTCCTCGACCTGCCGATGGTCTACATCCGCAAGAAACCGAAAGGGTTCGGCCGCAATGCCCGCATCGAAGGGGTGCTGCCCGAAGGACGCGAGGCGATCCTGGTCGAGGATCTGGCGACCGACGGCGGCAGCAAGATCAGTTTTGTCGAAGGGTTGCGGGAAGCCGGCGCCGAATGCGGCCATACCTTCGTGATCTTTCACTACGGCATTTTTCCCGAAGGCATCCGGACGCTGGAAAAAGCCGGCGTGCATCTGCACGGTCTGGCTACTTGGTGGGACGTTCTCGACTGTGCCGAGGCGGATGGCAGCCTGGACTCGGAGACCGTCGCCAAGGTGCGGGAATTCCTCGAAGCCCCCGACGCCTGGGGCAAAGCGCACGCGCCGAAGGCATCTTGATTGCAGAGGCCTCTGCAATGCCGCAAGCCTTGTCATTCCGGACGGCGCAATGCGTCGATCCGTATTCCATAGAGTATTGAAACTTCGGGATTCCCGCGTTCGCGGGAATGACGTCGGTTTTAAAGCGATACCGTATTCAAAAGATCTGCGTTAACGCGGCGAGGTTCGGAGCGGCATTCCCGGCACGGAAGGTGGCGTTTGACGACGTTGCTGCTGCGC
>JAOTYV010000468.1 GCA_029861675.1 Alphaproteobacteria bacterium | reverse complement strand
GCATGCATTTCGGTATCGCCGACACGCAGCTGCGGGAATACGTCGAGATAGACATCGTCGAGCAGGTCGGCGGCGGTTTTAAGGAGCGCGATTTCCGGCTTCGTCTTGATCCAGCGCACCTGATCCATCATCGCGGTGCAATCGACCATCTCCATGCCGGGATTTTCGGTGGCCAGCAGCTCCCAGTCGCGCGCGCTGACATAATCCTTCTCGAACCCGATGCGCTCGGTTGCGAGGCCGTTTTCCCGCAACACCCGGGCGAGGCAGCTATAGGGCGATTCGAGATAGCCTTCATACTGTTCCTGCCGGTCGATCCAGGAATCGCGTTCGGCCAGCCCCGCCGCGGTCAGGTTGACGATCAGCACCGGCTCGCCTTTGCGCGGCCACAGCACCATCACACCGCGGTCCGAATCCGGCAGGTCGAGCAGCCGCGCCAGGGTGCCGGGATACGCGAAACCGGCGAGATAGGTGAAGTTGCGCCCCGACCGGGCGACCACCGCGTCCAAATCGTTTTCGTCCATATGAGCGTTCAGACGGTCGATATTGGCGATGATTTCACGTTTGTTCTCTGGCATTGCGATCGTCCTTCCCCGTCGGTGTTGGCAGCGATTGAGTGGTGCATCGGCGCCCGCCATGCCCTCGTACTTCGACAAGCTCAGCACGAGGGCACATTGTTATTGCCTTGGCCTCATCCTGAGCGAAGTCGAAGGACGAGGCCACGCCGTTACCCCTCCCTATTCACGACGCGCCGAAATTCGACGCATACAATTCATCGAGACGCGCCAGCGCCGCATCCGGCAACGGCCCCAACGCCGCCGCGCCGAGCGCCTCGTCGATATGACTCAATTCCCCGATGCCCACGTCGATGCAGGAGATCTTCGGATTGGCGAGCACGAACCGCAAGGCGGTCTGGGCACGGGTGCCGTAGTCGTCGCCGAGCGCATCGAACACGGCGCGGGCGTGGCGTTCCTCCGATGCGATGTCGGTGCCGGTCGTCAGGACGCTCTCGCGTCCGGTCCGCTGGTCGGTGGCGATGACGCCCGCGGCGAACGGCCGGATGACGATGACCGCGACCCCATTGTCATGGCAGACATCGATCAACCCGCCGAAATCCTGCGCCGCCCATCCGGCGGGCATCGGCCGGCCGGCGCTGGGATTGAGCAAATTGTAATAGATCTGCGCGGAATCGAAGCGGCCGCTCTCGATCACCCGGCGGCAACACGCCGTGTCGCCGAGCGCCGTGATTCCCATGAACCGGAACAGCCCCTTGTCGCGCAACTTTTCGAGCGCCTCGGCAACACCGCCCGGCCCCAGCACATTGTCCACGCCGATCACCCGGCCCTCAACGGCCGGCCCGATACGGTTGTGGAGCTGGAGCAGATCGACCGAGTCCCGGCCGAGCCGCGCCAGACTGTCGTGCAGACTTTCCTCGATTTGCCCCGGGATATCGTCGAGCCGATCCGTGTCCAGATTAAACTTGGTCGAGACGAAGGGCGTGTCGTCGATTTCGGCCAGCAGCCAACCCAGCGACTTTTCGGAGACGCCGTCGCCATACCGGCTCGCCGTGTCGATCCAGTTGATGCCGCCGTCCAGGGCCGCGCGGATCGCGGCGCGTTTGGTGTCGTCGTCCTTGCCGATCAGGATGCCGCCGACATTGCCCGCGCCGAATATCAAAGTTGAAACGTCAAGGCCGGTCCGGCCGAAATTGCGGTATTCCAATAATTTTCCTCCCAGCCCCTTCCCGGCGCGGTCGCCGAACTGGACCGCCTTTCGGGGAGCGCGTTAGTTTAACCGAATGCGCGGCAACCACGCACGCCATCGGCCCACCATGCTAGCGGAGACATCATGACACACCCTTGGACGAAACACCTGGTCGCGGAGATATCCGACGGCATCGGCTGGCTGACCCTGAACCAACCGGAAAAGCGGAACGCGATGAGCTACGCCATGTGGCGCGACCTGCCCGACGTGCTGGACCATCTGGCCGGTAACCCGGCGGCCCGGGTGGTGATCGTGCGGGGTGCGGGCGACAAGGCATTCTGCGCCGGCGCGGACATTTCCGAATTCAAGACGACGCGGGCGACGCCGGAAGACCGGCGCCACTATGACGAGACCGCCGCAGCCGCGTTCGACGCCATGCGGCGCTTCCCGAAATTGATGATCGCGATGATCGACGGGGTTTGCGTCGGCGGCGGCGCGGAGGTGGCGATGGAATGCGATCTGCTGGTCGCGTCCGAGCGCGCGCGGTTCGCGATCACGCCGGCGCGGCTGGGCATCGGCTACATCGCCGAGGACGTCGCGCGCCTGGTCCGGCATGTGGGCGCGAAATTCGCCAAGGAAATCCTGGCCACGGCGCGATTCTACTCGGCCGAAGAGGCGCACCGCATGCAATGGATCAATCACGTTGTCGCTACCGACGCGCTGGAAGAGTACACGCGCGCCCTCGCCGCCGAGGTCGCCGCGAATGCGCCGCTCTCGGTGAAA
>JAOTYV010000188.1 GCA_029861675.1 Alphaproteobacteria bacterium | reverse complement strand
GCGACTACGCGACGGTGATCGAGCGCGCGATCCCCGACCGTTTGATCGTAGGAGAAACCGGACGGGCGCTGTGCCGCGACGTCTTGGCGGGGTATTTCGCCGGCGCGCTGCTGATGCCTTACGAGGCATTTCACGAAGCGGTATTGGCTACGCGCTATAACATCGATTCGCTGCAGCACCGGTTTCAGGTCAGTTTCGAACAGGTCTGTCACCGCATGACGACATTGCAGCAGCCGGACGCGAGTGGCGTGCCGATACATCTCATCCGCGTGGATATTGCCGGCAATATTTCCAAACGTTTTTCACTGTCCGGGATGCGCATGCCACGCTATGGCGGCCTCTGTCCCCGGCTGAACGTTCATACGGCGTTCATGACGCCGGGACAGGTCAGCCGGCAGGTCGCCCGGATGCCGGATGGCGCGACGTTTTTTACGGTGGCGCGGTCGGTATCGAAACCGGGCTTCGGACCGCATGATGCGATCGGCCATTATGTCGTCGCGATCGGCTGCGACGTGACCCAGGCGAATCAATTTTCGTATAGCGATGGCATTGACCTGGAGGCGCAATCGATCGTCATGCCGGCTGGCGTTACATGCCGGTTGTGCGACCGTTTGGATTGCAATCAGCGGGCCCATCCGCCGATCCTGCGGCCAGCGGGCGCCGAGGCAGACAATACCGCGCCCGTCTAAAATGCTTTTTTTATCATGGCGCCGATTACACAATGGTCGCCGCCCGCGCGAATTGGCGTCGCAGGGTGCGCGGCGCCTGCCATGTTGCGCGGCGCCCCAACTCTGCGCACAATTGACCAAGATCGAATTGCCCGTGGGCAATGGTGCGCGTCGGCAAATTCAAGCACAGTGAGTGCGGGCCAACGCGCGCCTGGAGCAAATCCCGAGCGAACCGGAACGGTTCGCGGCGGCGTATTTGCGTAAAAGCAAAGAGATAGACCATTTCACTTGAGGCAATTTATACAAGAAATGGTCTAGGAGATTAGGGGAGGCAAAGGTCATGAGCCGGTCGGTGCTCGTTGTCGATGACGAACCCAATATCGTCCTGTCCCTTGAATTCCTCATGAAACAGTTGAAGCTCGACGTGCGGGTCGCCCGGAACGGCGAGGAGGCGTTGGATGAAATCGGCAAGGCGATGCCGGATCTCGTGCTGTTGGACGTCATGATGCCGAAACGGGACGGTTACAGCGTTTGCCGCGCCATCCGCGCCAATGCGGCCTGGGGCGACATGAAAATCGTTATGCTGACCGCGAAGGGACGCGAAGAGGAACGCCAAAAAGGCCTCGAAGCGGGAGCGGATGGGTATATCATAAAGCCCTTCTCGACACGGGAGGTGACGGCGCAGGTTAAGAGTTTGCTGGCGCTGTAGAGCTTCTGACGGCGACGCATAACGGGTCTTGCCGGATCGGGCCGCGGTCGGAAACCGGCGGACACCTTGGGAGCGGGAAGAAGGAAGATCGGTTATGAACAACCCTGGCGCAATGGAGGAAACGGTCCTCGCGCTTTTCGCCGTGGGGGTGTTGTTGTTCAATCCGCCATTGTTGTCCTTGTTTAGCGTGAATGTGTCGCTGTTCGGTGTTCCGGCACTCTATGTCTATGTCTTTGCGAGCTGGGGCGTCGCGATCGCTCTGGTCGCCTACCTGGTGAACCGGCGCAAGGCGGCGAGTCGCGGAGATGGAGCGTCGCGCGGCCGGGACGGCGGCTAACGATGCTCCAAAACTGGGTCGTCCTGCTGGTTTCGTTCGGCTATTTGTGTCTCCTGTTCGCGATCGCCTATTTCGCCGACAAGCGCGCCGACGAAGGCCGCAGCATTGCGAACAACCCCTACATCTATGCCCTGTCGATCGCGGTGTATTGCACTTCCTGGACATATTACGGCAGTGTCGGGCGGGCGGCGTCGAGCGGGCTCGATTTCCTGCCGATCTATCTGGGGCCGACGCTGGTCTTCATGCTCTGGTGGTTCGTGCTCGGCAAGATCATCCGGATCACCCGGGTCAACCGCATCACGTCGATCGCTGATTTCATCTCTTCGCGCTACGGCAAGAGCACACTGTTGAGCGGATTGGTGACGATCATCGCGGTGGTTGGAATCATGCCGTATATCTCGCTGCAGCTAAAGGCGGTTTCGACCAGTTTCAACGTGCTGCTCAACTATCCCGAAATCGTTATGCCGTCCGGCCTCGGCAATCTGCCGGTCACCCACGACACCGCCTTTTACGTTGCCGCCGTACTGGCCGGGTTCACGATCTTGTTCGGTACCCGCCATATCGACGCCAGCGAACATCACGAGGGCATGGTGGTGGCGGTCGCCTTCGAATCCGTGGTCAAGTTGCTGGCGTTTCTGTCGGTCGGCCTGTTCGTCACCTTCGGCCTCTATGACGGGTTTGCCGACCTCTTCGAGCGGGCGCGGGCGCTGCCCGAGTATTCGTCGCTGACGACCATCGGCACCGCCAGCAGTTATGGCCAGTGGGTCACCATGACCGTGCTGTCCATGGCGGCCATAATATGCCTGCCGCGCCAGTTTCAGGTAAGTGCGGTGGAAAATCTCGACGAAAGCCATCTCGATAAAGCTGTTTGGCTGTTCCCGCTCTACCTGCTGACGATCAATATCTTCGTCCTGCCGATTGCGTTGGGGGGCCTGTTGATGTTTTCCGGCGGTGTGGTCGATGCGGACACGTTCGTGCTCACCGTTCCGATGGCGGACCATCAGGAGGCATTGACGTTGTTTGCCTTCATCGGCGGACTTTCGGCGGCGACCGGGATGGTGATCGTGGCCACGATCGCGCTCAGCACGATGGTCTGCAATGACCTGGTGATGCCGGTTCTGCTTCGCCTGCGATGGCTTCGCTTGACCGAAAAAGGTGATTTGAGCGGCTTGCTGCTGGCGATCCGGCGTGGCAGCATCATCTTCATCCTGTTGTTCGGGTACGGCTATTTCCGGTATATCGGCGAATCCTACACATTGGTGACGGTCGGGCTCCTGTCGTTCGCCGCGGCGGCGCAATTCGGCCCGTCGATTATCGGCGGGATCTTTTGGAAAGGCGGCACGCGGAAGGGCGCGCTGGTGGGGCTGTCGCTCGGTTTCGGCGTCTGGATCCATACGCTGCTGCTGCCGTCGCTCGCCATCTCCGGCTGGCTCCCGATCAGCTTCATCGATTCCGGCCCGTTCGACATCACCTTGCTGAAGCCCTATGAGCTAATGGGGCTCAAAGGCTTCGACAACCTGTCGCATGCCTTGTTCTGGAGCATGTTGTTGAATGTGGGCGGGTATGTCCTGGTGTCGCTGGCGAGCCGGCAAACCGCCTTGGAACGGATTCAGGCAACCCTTTTTGTCGATGTGTACCGGACGCGAAGAACGGCAAGCCGGTCGCGGGTATGGCACGGCTCCGCAACGTTCTCCGACCTATACAATCTCGTGATGCGGTTCGTCGGGCGCCGGCGCGCCGATCAGGCGTATGAGCAGTACAGGAAGCGCACGGGAATCAGCCTCAAAATGGTCAGCGAGGCCGACCCCGGCCTGGTGCATTTCACCGAGAGCCTTTTGGCCGGCGCGATCGGCGCCGCGTCCGCGCGGGTCATGGTGGGTACGGTGGTCAAGGGGGAGACCGCCAGTATGGACGAGGTCATGCGGGTACTCGACGAGACCTCGCAGGTGATCGAATACAGCCATCAGCTGGAAGAAAAATCGCAGGAGCTCGAAATTGCGTCCGCGGAGCTGCAGGCGGCGAACGAAAGGCTGAAGGAACTCGATCGGCTGAAAGACGATTTTCTGTCGACGGTCAGCCATGAACTGCGCACGCCGCTGACGTCGATACGGTCGTTCAGCGAAATTCTGTACGACCGCTCGGAACTCGGCACCAAACAGCGGAAGGAGTTCCTTGGCATCATCATCAAGGAAAGCCAGCGCCTGACCCGGCTCATCAACCAATTGCTGGATCTCGCGAAACTCGAAGCCGGCCGTGGCGAATGGCAGATATCGGATATCGATCCCAAGGAAGTGATCGAAGAGTCCGTTGCGGCGACCGGCAGCCTTCTCTCGGAAAGCCACATGGACCTGCAGATTCGGGTTCCGGACGCTTTGCGCCGCGTGCGCGCCGATCGCGACCGGTTTATTCAGGTGATGGTAAATCTGCTGTCCAACGCGGTCAAATTCTGCGACGGGACCGAACCAAAGGTGATCATTGATGTCGAGGAAACGCTGGAAGGTCTTTTGGTCAGCGTCGAAGACAACGGCCCCGGAATCCCGCAGGGCGCCGAACAACGGATATTCGAGAAGTTTGAACAGGTCGATCCGACCGCGACCAGCAAGCCGGTCAGCACCGGGCTTGGCCTGCCGATTTGCCGTCAAATCGTCGAATATTTCGGTGGGCGTATCTGGGTGGAACGGACGCGTGGTGCCGGCGCGCGCTTCGTCTTCACCGTTCCCTTCTCCGCGGCCGTGAGCTAGCGCATGGTTGCCATTTCCGGGAGACGATAATGCCCTGGACGGCAGTATTTCGGGAACTCGTGTGCCGGCATATGGCGCCGGCGCCCATTGTTGTCGCCGGCGGCGACAGGTGCGGCGACGTGGTCGCCCGCATGGTCGAGGCCGAGACCACCGCCGCGGCGGTGACCGGACCGGATGGGCGCATCTGCGGCATTCTCACCGAACATGATGTGGTTCGCCGCCTCACATTCCGGACCGCTGCCGAAACGCCGGTCGCCGACGTCATGTCGCGGCCGGTGATGACGGTGGCGGCGGATGACTTCCTGTATCACGCGATCGCCCGGATGCGGCGATTTAAGCTGCATCATTTCCCGGTGGTCGACGGGTCCGGAAAGCCGGTGGGCATGCTGCATCTGGACCAGGCGCTTGCGGCGGCGTCCGAACGATTGCTCGGGCAAATTGACCGGTTGACCCAGGAAGGAACCCTGCACGGTATCCGCGAGGTGAAATCGGCGCAGATCGATCTGGCCGACGAACTGTTTGCGGACAACGTCCCGGCACCGGAAATTCAGGGCCTGCTGACCCATATCAACCGGGATATCCACCGGCGTATCCTGGAAAATCACTGCACGGCCATGACCGGGGAGCGTTGGGGACCCGCGCCGGCGGCGTTCTCCTTCATCATTATGGGATCCGGCGGGCGCGGGGAAAGTTTCCTGTATCCCGATCAGGACAACGGCATCATTCTCGACGACTACCCGGATGCGGCGCATGGCACGATCGATCCATGGTTTATCGAATTGGGCGCCCGGGTGACGCGGGATCTCGACGCGGTGGGATTTCCTTTGTGCAAGGGCCATGTCATGGCGACCAATCCGCTGTGGCGCAAGACCGCCACTCAATGGCGGGCGCAGCTGTCTGGCTGGTTGCGCCGGCGCAGTACCGTTGCCCTGCGGCTTGCCGATATCTTCTTCGATTTTCGCGCCTGTTATGGCGCGCCCGATCTCGCCGCGGATTTGCGCGCGTATGTCACCGATGCGCTGAAGTCCAGCCCTGCCTTTCTCGAGGCGCTCTATCTCGATGGCGAGGAATATGGCGTGGCGCTTGGCTGGTTCGGGCGGTTCGTCACCGAGAAAACCAATCCCGACCATCTCGGTAAGATCAATTTGAAACACACGGGCACACTCCCCTTGGTTCAGGCGACGCGCCTTCTTGCGCTGCGGACGGGCCTGCCGGAAATTTCCACAACCCTGCGACTTGGGAAGTTGCACGAATCCGGCGTCATCAATTCGGATGTCCATGACCATTTGACGGCGGCGTTCGGCCATCTCACGGGCTTGCTGTTGCGCCAGCAAATCGCCGATTACAAGGCGGGTAAGCCGGTCAGCAACTATGTTCATCCGGACACGCTGAGGGAGCGCGAGCGCGATGTGCTGGTCGATTCCTTCAGGGCGATCGAGGCGTTGCGCGAGCGATTGAAAAGCGACTTCACCGGCGACGTGTTTTGACGTGCCGATGATGCCGCGCCGCAACTTTCACCGATAGATGCCGTAACGGCGAGGGACCATGCGACAGCGACTACGGCATGCAATTCTCCTGGCATTCGGCGCGTCGGCGGCCCTGCTTGCCGGATTGGTGCTGCTTGGCGAATTCGGCGACGATACCGTCTCTGTGCCGGCTGCGCTGCGGAACGGCTGGGCGATTGCGTTACTGGCGATTGGCGTTCCCGTCTTTATTTGGACGGCAATACGGATCGACCGCATTTTTACCGCCTTTAACCGGCTGCGTGGCTTCATTGTCATGCTGCAGACCGATCACGTCGAAGAACTGCCGACGGGGCTGTCGGCAACGCTGCCCGGGGAAGTCCAGGATATTCCCGACGCCATCGATGCACTCTTGACCGGCCGGCTTGCGCGCCAAAACGCGCCGGCGCGGCAGCTCGAGACGGTGATCGGCGCAATCCCGGAAGCCATCATCGTCATCAACACCGCCGGACAAATCGGCCTAGTGAACGCCGCGGCGCAGGACCTGCTCGGTGTTACGGCGCTTGAGGCCGGCACCAGCGTGTTCGATGCGATTACCCGGCCCGCCCTTGACGGGGCGCTCGACGCGGCGTCCCGCGCCGGCGGATCCGTCGATACCACGGTCGCCGCGGTGGACGGGCGCGAGCTGCCCGTGCGGCTCGCTCTCATCGGGTCGGGGCAGGGGGCTGTCCTCGTGTTCCGGGCGGGCCTATCGACTGCGGACCGGGCGCTCCAGCACGATCTGAGCCTGCTTGCCGAGCCGCCGCCGCCGATTGCCATAACGCCATCGACGCCGCTCGCCGAGTTGCCGATTTTCGTCCTTGATTTGGAGACCACGGGACTCAATGTCGCGCGCGATGCGATCGTCTCGGTGGGCGGTGTGCGCATGGCGGGCGGGACGATTTACCCTGGCCGGACGATCGATCACCTGGTCAACCCGGATCGGCCGATCCCGCCGCGGTCGACCGCAATTCACGGGATCACGGACGAAATGGTGGCCGCGGCGCCGGTGTTCTCCCAATTGTGGCCGGAATTGGCGGTGCATCTGGAGGCGAATGTCCTGGTGGGGCACAACATCGGATTCGATATCGCCCATTTGCTGCGCAGTACGCGGGAGGCCGGAATTGTCTGGGACCCGCCGCCCTATCTCTGCACCTATCGATTGGCGGGCGCCCTGCGGCCGCGCGTACCCAGCCTCGAGCTGGAAAGGCTTGCCGCCGAATTCGGCGTCACCGCGCGCGGGCGGCATACGGCGTTGGGCGACAGCCTGGTGACCGCTGATTTGTTCGCGCGGCTGCTGCCGGTCCTCGAGGATCAGGGCGTCCGGACATTCGGCGACGCAATGATCTTTAGCCGCCGCCGCAAGGATATTGTAAAGCTGCAGCGGGAATCGGGTTGGTGGATCGCGCGCGACGATTGATTGCGGTCGCCACATTGGCTATGTAACCCGCGCCTGGCCAGCCGACGCAGCGCCGCCGGCAACTTCTGAATTCTTTATAGATCGAGGAACGACCGACGATGGCTTCGTACCAATATGTCTACGTAATGAAAAATATGACCAAGGTCTATCCCGGCAATCGGGAAGTCCTGAAGGATGTCACGCTGGCATTTTTCCCTGGCGCAAAAATCGGTGTGCTTGGTCAGAACGGCGCGGGTAAGTCGACCCTGCTGCGCATCATGGCCGGTATCGATCAGGAATTTAACGGCGAAGCATGGGCCGCCGAGGGTGCGACCGTCGGCATGCTGGAACAGGAGCCCACGCTCGACTCCGACAAGACGGTCGAGGAAAATGTCCTGGAAGGACTGGGCGAGCAGAAGGCCCTGGTCGATCGTTTCGAAGAGGTCAGCGCGAAATTCGCCGAGGTCACCGACCCGGACGAGATGACCGCGCTGATCGAGGAACAGGCCGCGCTGCAGGAAAAAATCGATGCCGCCGGCGCCTGGGATCTCAGCCGGACCGTCGAAATCGCCATGGATGCGCTGCGTTGTCCGCCGGGCGATCGCGACGTGGCGACGCTCTCGGGCGGCGAGCGCCGCCGGGTGGCTCTGTGCCGGCTGCTGTTGAGCAAGCCGGACCTGCTGCTGTTGGACGAACCGACCAACCATCTGGATGCGGAATCGGTCGCCTGGCTGGAACGTCATATGCGGGAATACGAGGGCACCGTGGTGATGGTCACCCATGACCGCTATTTCCTGGACAATGTTACCGGATGGATTCTGGAGCTCGATCGCGGCCAGGGCATTCCCTATGAGGGGAATTATTCCGCCTGGCTGGAACAGAAGCAGAAACGCCTCGAGCATGAACAGCGGACGGAATCGGCGCGGATGCGCACCATTGCCCGCGAACGCGAATGGATCAGCGCAAGCCCTCGGGCGCGGCAGGCCAAGTCGCGCGCGCGCATCACGGCCTATGAGAAGCTTCTCGCCGAGAGCGCCGATCGCGCGCCCGATACGGCGCAAATCATCATTCCGGCCGGCGAGCGGCTGGGCGACCTGGTGATCGAGGCGACCGACCTTGCGAAAGGATATGGCGACCGGTTGTTGTTCGAGGACCTCAGCTTCAAACTGCCGCCCGGCGGCATTGTCGGGATTATTGGCCCGAACGGCGCCGGAAAGACCACCTTGCTGCGCATGATCGTCGGTGACGAAACGCCGGACCAGGGCACCTTGCGGATCGGCGACACCGTGGAGCTTGGCTATGTCGACCAGTCCCGCGATTCGCTTGCGGCCGATAAGAACGTCTGGGAGGAAATCAGCCAGGGCGAGGCGGAGATCGATCTCGGCAAGCGCAAGATGCCGAGCCGCGCCTATGTCGGTGCGTTCAACTTTCGCGGGCCCGATCAGCAAAAGAAGGTCGGACAGCTCTCGGGTGGAGAACGCAACCGCGTCCATCTGGCCAAGCTGCTGCGCACCGGCGCCAACGTTCTTATCCTCGACGAGCCGACCAATGATCTCGACGTGGATACCTTACGCGCGCTCGAAGAGGCGCTGCTCGATTTTGCCGGATGCGCGCTGGTGACCAGCCATGATCGGTGGTTTCTCGATCGCATCGCCACCCACATCCTCGCCTTCGAAGGCGACAGCCGGGTGGTTTGGTTCGAGGGCAACTATGACGACTACGAGGCGGACCGCAAACGCCGGCTCGGCGCCGCCGCCGAGCAGCCGCATCGGATTAAGTATAAGCCGCTGACCCGCTGACCCGCTGGCAAGGGATACGCCGCCCCGCTAGCGGCCGCTCGATTGTTGCGAGACTGGCTTGGGTTCGCTTTCCGGTTCGAACGTGATTTCCGGGATCGGCAGCGGATCGGTTTCGTCGCCGTTCCGGATTTCGTCGCGCCGTTTTTGGA
>JAOTYV010000467.1 GCA_029861675.1 Alphaproteobacteria bacterium | reverse complement strand
ACGACAAAAGAGACGACAACTACCTCGCATCCGTCCAACTCGCCTCATTGCGGATTTGGCTGCGAACTTATGAGTCGGTGACCTAGACCATTTCTTGTTAGATTTGACTCAAGTGAAATGGTCTATCTCTTTGATTTACGCAAATTCGTCGTCGCGAACCGTTTCGGCTCGCGCGGGACTTGCTCTATCCCGGCCGGCGCACCGAGGAGACGGGCGTGCCCTCGACTTCGATAATCCAGTCGATGACCTGGGACAGGGGGGCCGTCGCGACGCACATATCCGAGGCGTTGGCGTGCAGGAATCGTCCGGGTTCGATCCAGATGCCGACATGGCCTTTCCAGAACACCAGGTCGCCGCGCCGCAGCACGGTTTCATCGCCATCGAAGGCGACGGTATTCGGGACTGCGGTTTCCTGCATGTCGCTGTCGCGGGGCAGGCTGACGCCGCAGCGGGCGAGCGATAACTGCACCAGTGCCGAGCAATCGAGGCCCTGGCTCGATCGGCCGCCCCAGACATAGGGGACTCCCATGAAGCGTTCCGCCACGGCGACGAAATCGTCCTCGAAGGCGTCGAGCGCGGCGAGATGCTGTGCCGGCGCCCAGCCGCCGCCGGCGAGGTCGCTGTAACGGCCTTTTCCGCCGGTTACCGCGACCTTTGCGCCCATTGGCAGCACGGCGGAATGCGGCGCTTTGATGCGGGGTTCCGGATAGAGACAGGTATGGATGTGCGCCACCACATGGGTCGGCGTCATGATGTCGGCGGAAAGCGCATCCGCGTCGATATAGCCGACATACCGGTCGGTGTCGCTCTGGACCCAGGCGAAACCGCCTTTTTCCTCGAAAACCCGAACGGTTTCACCGCTCAGCAATTCCGACACCAAGGTGCTGCCTGGCGCCGGCCTGTGTCGCAGCGGCGCCAGTGGCTTCTTGACCTGGCGCGGGGCGCCATCGACAAAACGCGCCGATTTCACCCGCCCTTTGAGGCTTGAATCGGCGAGATCGTCGCGAAACGCGTTGAGCCGCTTGTCGAGACTCGCCATCGGTTCGGTCCTTTTGGCACGCAGAGCGATTGACATGGAGTCAGTATGGCGCGGTTGCCTTAAATGGGAATAGCCATAAAGGCGAAGCGTCGCCGATCGCGGGAGTAGTCCGTCTTCAGCCGATACTAACATCAGGCGCCACACGAATCTCCGGTCCAATTTCGGCGTCTTTCATGAGTGTTGTCAGGGCATTACGGGCCTTGCCGATTTCGGCGATGCCGATAAAGCCGTCACTGTCGGTCCGTTGGCGGCCGAAATGGCCAATTTTGACCGTATGGGAAAACATCAGGTCGCCGACGCCGTGCAATTCATTGCGGGTTTCGAGGGGCCCGACCTCTTCGGGCATGAACACGCGTCGGATATCCATCGCGCGGCCGGCGACAATGAGCACCCGGCGATCGGTGACCGCATAGCGTGTGGTGCGCGCGTCCATGACGTCGCGAAATGTGCCGTGGGCGAGGATAGCGGCGAGGCCGACAAACAGTAGCGCCACGAATCCGCTCGTGACCGATCCACTTGCGATGGACATCCACGCCCAGAGCAGCAGCAACCCAAGCCCGGCGCCGGCGACGAAAATCCCGCCGAGCTTACGCCCGACCAGCCGCTCGACATTCGGCCGGCCGTGCCACATCAGCCTTTCGTCAGGCTCCAGCAGCATCGTGATGTCGTCCTCATGCGGCATATTCAACCATGGGAAGTAGCATCGGGAGGTCTCGAGCAGCGCTGCCGCTAACCGGCAGGCAGGTACCGATAATGGCCGGTAATCGGATAATCGAACAGCATGTCTTCGAGCTGCGGTCCCGCGCCGATATTGTGCACGATCATCGGCCGCGTCCCGTCGGCGGTGCGGCGGTCGGTCACGATGCCGATATGGGGCAGGCGACCGTTTACGATCCAAGTGACGAGATCGCCGGGCCGGTAATCGCCGGCGCGCCGCGTAACGGCCAATGCCTTGCCGTGGCGCTTGAAAAAGACCCGCAGATTGGGAACCCGGCGATGATCGATATTGGGGTCGGGCCGGGTCAGCCCCCAGCGGTTCGGATAGGTCCCGAAGGATCGCCGCATATCCTCATGCACCCGCTGCTGAAGATCGATGCCGAAGGCGGCGCGGTAGGCGCGGATCACCACGTCGGTGCAGACACCGGTGGCCGCCGGCACGTCGCCGCGCGGATAGGGAATGCGCCGGTAGGCGCCGCTATAAGTGACGCGATGGCGCGTGCGGTCCAGGGCGGCGGCGACCAGCTTCGAGACGGCGGCGGCATTCCCGGCGTCCTGTGCGGATGCCGGGCCGACAAAACCGATTGCCGCCGACAGGAGCAGCGCCGAAAATGTGCCAAAGATGGCGTGGCCTGAGTAAAACCTCATAAGTGATTGTACCGCATCACCCATCCCGATCCCAAGCCCGAACCCGCCGATGTCCCGGATTGCGGCCTGGTAGCAACATGGCCAATCGTGCAA
>JAOTYV010000187.1 GCA_029861675.1 Alphaproteobacteria bacterium | reverse complement strand
CTCCCCCAGTAGAACGATCACCCGCGATCCGAATAATTTCTTCAGGTCCGGAGCGGCAATCGCCGTGCCGCCGAGCCCGTACGGAAAGTTCTGATCCTTGTCCGGCATCGTGTACCAGCCTGCATTCGCGGCAACGGCGACATTGACCTTGGGCCCGCCGGTGAATGTCATGTAGCGGTGGACGAATTGCCCGCCGGCCGAATGGCCGAACAGGCTGAAGCTTTCGGTACGATTGCCGGTGATTCCGCACACCGCCGCAAACACCCGGTCGATTATGGGATAGGTCCAGCGCCGGCGGTCGATCGCAACCACCTGCCCGCCACTGTTGTCGTAGGTGTTGCCGCGGTGATAGGCGGCGGAGGGAAAGTCGTGCCGGTCGAACTCCGGCACAGCAATCAAAAACCCGTATTTTTCGGACAAATCGGTCCAATTGTCCCGGTAATCCGACGCGTTGCGCGCATTGCCGTGCAACACGAAGACGATGGGCGTGGTCGGCGTCAACCGCGCCGGCCGATGATACCAAACCCACAACCCCTTGCCGGTCGCTTCGGCCGGATCCTGATACCAGAACCGTCCGGACCCCGGATCGATGCGTGGCGGCCCCGACCCCGCGCAGCCGGCAAGCAGTCCGGCCAGCAAGATCATGCGCCAGAAGCGGTCAACTGTGCGGCGAGAGATGCCGTTCATCTTCCTACTGTTCGCGAGTTGGCTTAAGCGTGCAAGATGCAGGTGTGCTACTCCGCCGCCGCAAGGCTTCCCGGCGAGATCGAGCATCGGCCGCGGTCCGGGTTCGGTTCGACGTCGCGATGGACGATTTCCGATAGGGCATCCGCACCGCCGACATATTTTCCCTCGATCCAGATCTGCGGCACCGTCACCGGTGTCTTCGGACCGATGATCGGCTTGACCCGCGCCAGCATGTCGTAGAGCCCGCGCGGCTGCTTGACCACGTCGTGATAGACGTAGTCGATGCCGGCACCGTCGAGATATCCCTTGGCGCGCTTGCAATGGGGACAGGTTTCCTTGCCGAACACGTGATTGCCCGCGATCGGCGCGCGGGCGGCATGGGCCTCGATCACCGCCTGGGTCAGTACGCCCCGGTTCAATGCCGCACCCTGGCTGACGATGCGCCCTTCGACCATGACGATCGGCGCATGCCAGCCGCCCTTCGGCAACGGCTTCCACCATTCCGACAGCCATTCGCGCACATCGATATCGACCGGAATGCCACCGAGCTCGGTCTCGATGGTGTCCTTGATGACATCGAGGGTAAGCGAACATTCGCCGCAGGGAATGTTGACCTTGAACGGTCCCCAGGCGCCGGCCCAGCGGAACACGGTGATCTTTACCGGCGTCTCAGTCATGGCGATCCTTTCTTACAAACACATCGTGCACCCGGCCAACCACACATGGCCGCACTACCCCGATAAGGCATGCCGCCGCAAAACGCCATCCCCCCGCACATCAATGTGAAGTGATGTGTGCCACGCGCTCAGCGGCGGTCCTGAAAGAAGCGCTGCAGCAATGCCGCAGCGCGGCGTTCCTCGAATCCGCCATAGACCTCCGGCGCGTGATGGCAGGTCGGCTGGCCGAAGAAGCGCGCGCCGTGCTCGACGCCGCCGCCCTTGGGATCGTAGGCGCCGAAATAGAGCCGGCGGATACGCGCAAAGGAGATCGCCGTCGCGCACATCGCGCAGGGCTCGAGCGTCACGTAGAGATCGCAATCGGGCAGCCGCGGGGCGCCGAGCGCGGCGGCGGCCTTCCGCAAGACCAGGATTTCCGCGTGTGCGGTCGGATCGTTCAGCGCCTCGACCCGGTTGCCGGCCCGCGCCAGCACTTCACCGGTCGTCCCGTCGAGCACCGCCGCACCGACCGGCACCTCGCCGCGCGCGGCGGCATTTTCCGCCTCCGCAAGCGCCATGGCCATGATAGAGCTGTCGCGATCCGCCATCGCGGCACCCTGCCCGCGCGCCGATATCCGGTCAAGCCGGGGTGATGGCGAGATTGCTGTTGTCCAGCCCGGTATCGGGTATGATCTTCCGACAACCAAAACATCGGGGACCGGATGGTAAGCGCACAAGATATTCTCGGGTCATGGGTGATGGTCGACCGGGGCACCGACAGCGAAGAGGATGCGGCGCAGGCCAAAATCCGCTATGGCGACGATCCGCAGGGCTTCATGATTTTCGCGCCGGATGGCTGGATGAATGCCATCGTGTGCTGGGGCGGCCGGCCGGCCCTCACCGGTGATCCCGCCTGGCACTCGGATGCGCCCGACGCGGACAAGGTGACGGCCTTCGACACCTATCTGTCCTATGGCGGCCAATTCACCGTCGAAGACAGCGTCTTGACCACGCAGGTGCGGTTTGCGCTCAACCCCGGCTGGGTCGGCGGCGTACAGGTGCGCGGCCTGGAGATGTCGGCGGACGGCCATTTGACGCTGACACTCTCGCGCGCATGGCCCGACGGCCGGGTCATGACGGGCTGGGTCAAATGGCGCCGGGCGTCCGTATGACGGCAAGGAAATATTCATTTCGAAAGGAGCAACAGCGATGACCGAAGCGATCGATATTAACGCCACGCTCGCGACACTGAATTTCCTCGAGGGCCGGACCCGGTTTTCCGACACAACGGGCACCTTCGCGCGGGTGGCGGAATATCGCGACGGTGCGATCTTCACCGGCGGATTTTCCGGGGTGAGCCAATGGGAACGCCACCCCAATGGCGACGAAATCGTGCAGATCCTGAAAGGCAGCGTCACCCTGTCGCTGATCACCGCGGAAGGCACGGAAACGCTGGACCTGAAAGCCGGCATGGTCGCGATCGTCCCGCAGGGTGCGTGGCATCAGTTCAATGCGCCGGACGGCGTCACCATCATGACCACGACGCCGCAGCCGACCGAGCACGTCACCGACGAAATGCCGCCGAAGATGGAATGACCCGCCGCCGGACGCCGAGGCGGTGCCGGACCCGCGCACCGCGATTGCAATGGCCAGACCCCTCGCCTATTGTCCGCCGCCCTTCGACAACCATGCCGGACGCCCATGACCGACGAAAAACCGCAGCGCATTGCCAAGGTGATGGCCCGGGCCGGATTGTGTTCCCGGCGCGAGGCCGAGCGCTGGATCGCGGACGGCCGCGTCGCGGTGGACGACACCGTGCTGACCAGCCCGGCGGTAACCGTCACCACCGCGAGCCGCATCACCGTTGACGGAAAGGCGCTTGGCGCGCCCGACCCGGCCCAACTCTGGCGCTACCATAAGCCCTCGGGGCTGGTTACCACGGCACGCGACCCGGAGGGCCGGACGACCGTCTTCGATAAGCTGCCCAAGGAGATGCCGCGGGTGCTTTCGGTCGGCCGCCTCGATATCACCTCCGAGGGGCTGCTGCTGCTGACCAATGACGGCGAATTGAAGCGGCGGCTGGAACATCCGTCGACCGGGTGGCTTCGGCGCTACCGGGTCCGGCTGCATGGCCGGGTGACCGACGCGTTGCTCGGCCGGCTGGCCGGCGGCGTCACCGTCGACGGCATGCGATTCGGGCCGATCGAGGCGAAGCTGGATACGCAGCAAGGGGCGAACGCCTGGCTCACCATGGGGTTGCGGGAGGGTAAGAACCGCGAAATTCGGCGCGTCTGCGAACATCTTGGATGGACCGTGAACCGTCTCATCCGGATCAGCTATGGCCCGTTCCAACTCGGCAGTTTGGAGAAGGGCGGTATCGAGAAGGTGCCCAAGAAGGTGTTGGCCGAACAACTCGGCCGTGGCCCGGAAAAGCCGAAACGGCATGCGAATCATCGGCGGTAAGTGGCGCGGCCGGCGGCTTGCCGCGCCGGAAGGCCACGCGGTGCGGCCGACCGGCGACCGGGTGCGCGAGGCGCTGTTCAATATTCTGCAGCATGGTGGATATCAGGCCGGCGGCGGCAGCCCGCTCCCGGGCGCCCGTGTGCTGGACGGGTTCGCCGGTACCGGCGCGCTCGGCTTGGAAGCGCTGAGCCGCGGCGCCGGTCATGCGACCTTCATCGAAAAGGACCGCGTGGCGCAACGCACGTTGGAAGCCAATATCGCCGGTTGCGATGCGGCGGATCAGGCGACAGTGTTGCGCGCCGACTGCCTTGCGCCGCCTCGGGCCAACGCTGCATGCGGCCTTATTTTTCTGGATCCGCCATACGGCGGCGGCCTTGCCGCGCCGGCGCTGGCCGCCCTGTCCGATGCCGGTTGGCTCGCCGAAGACGCGTTGTGTTCGGTGGAGTTGGGCATAAAGGAGGACTTCACTGCCCCCGGCGGGTTCACAATGCTCGACGATCGGCGTTACGGCGCGGCGCGGATCGTTATTTTACGGATCGGGGCGTAGAGGCCGTCAGCGGCGGCCGAACAACCGCTCGATATCCGCCAGCTTCAGCTCCACATAGGTCGGCCGGCCATGGTTGCATTGTCCCGAATGAGGTGTCGCCTCCATTTCGCGCAGCAGCCCGTTCATCTCCTCCACCGTCAGCCGGCGTCCGGCGCGCACCGATCCATGACACGCCATGGTGCCGCACACTTCTTCCAGTTTTTCCTTCAGGCTGAAGGCCTCGCCGAGCGCCGCCAGTTCGTCGGCGAGATCATGCACCAGTCCCGGCACGTCGACCGTGCCCAGCAAAGCGGGGACTTCGCGCACCACCACCGCACCCTCGCCGAAACCTTCGAGGACCAGGCCGAGCTCGGCCAATTCCGACGCGCGTGCGACAAGCCGCTGCACCGCGCTTTCCTCCAGTTCGACGACCTCGGGCATCAACAGCCCCTGGCCCTGCACCCCCTGTTCGGCGAGCGCACCCTTCATCCGTTCATAGACGAGGCGTTCATGCGCCGCGTGCTGGTCGACGATCACCACGCCTTCCGCGGTCTGGGCCAGAACATAGGTTTCGTGCAGCTGGGCTCGCGCGGCGCCAAGCGGATAACCAGCGGCATCTTCGGCCGAAGCGGACCCGTCCGCCGCGTGCACCGCCGACGGCAGGGTCAGGACCTCGCCAAGCGGCGCCTGATAGTCCGCCGCCGCTTCGGCCAGCCCGCCGGACGGGTATCGCGCCGGATAGGCGTAAGCGACAGCGCCACCGCCGCGAGACGGCAGACCGCCCGGCCGCACGGCGCCGAGCGCGGCGGCGGCCACGGTCGTCGACGCGCGATGTCCGGCATCCGCAAGCGCATGTTTCAAGGCGCCGACGATCAGCCCGCGCACCATTCCAGGATCGCGAAACCGCACCTCGGCCTTCGCGGGATGAACATTGACGTCGACCGACCGCGGTTCGATTTCCAGGAACAGCGCGACCAGCGGGTGGCGGTTGCGCGACAGGAAATCCGCATACGCCCCGCGCACCGCGCCAATCAGCATGCGGTCCTTGACCGGCCGATCGTTCACGAACAGGAATTGCTTCGCGGCATTCGCGCGATTCAGCGTCGGCAAGCCGGCATATCCGGTCAGGCGCACACCCTCGCGCTCCGCGTCGATCGGCAAGGCGTTGGCCGCGAAGTCGCGCCCCATGATCGCGGACAGGCGCGAAAGCCGGCTTTCCAGAAAATCCCCTTGCGCCGCATCCAATTGCATCCGCGTGCGATTCTCGTCCGCCAGGGTGAAGGAAACGTCGGGTCGGGCCATCGCCAGCCGGTGCATCATTTCGGTGATCTGGCCGGTTTCCGCGCGATCGCTGCGCATGAATTTGAGCCGCGCCGGCGTCGCGAAAAACAGATCCCGAATCTCCACCCGCGTGCCTTCCGGATGCGCCGCCGGGACCGGGCCGGATTTCGCCCCGCCTTCCACGGCCAGTTGCCAGGCTGAGTCGTCACCGGCCGCGCGCGTGGTGATCGCCAGCCGGCTGACCGCCCCGATCGACGGCAGCGCCTCGCCCCGAAACCCCAGGCTCGCGATCGCATGCAGGTCATGATCCGGCAGCTTGGAGGTGGCGTGGCGCTCGACCGCGAGTTCCAGGTCCTCCCGCGACATGCCGGTGCCGTCATCGGTCACCGCGATCAGCGACTTACCGCCGTCCCGGATTGCCACCGAAATGTGCCGCGCGCCGGCGTCCAGGCTGTTCTCCACCAGTTCCTTGACCGCCGACGCCGGGCGTTCGATGACCTCGCCCGCGGCAATGCGGTTGATGACGGTTTCCGGCAGACGCCGAACGCTCATGACCCGCCTCCGTCCATTTCCTGCATGTAGCGCCGGGCCAGCACCTTGCCCTCTTCCACCGCCGGCTGATCGAACGGATCGACGCCCAGCAAATGCGCGGCGATGATCGTCTCCAGCATGAAATGCATCATCAGCGCCCCGAGGCTGCGCTCATCCACGGCTTCCAGCGTCATCACGCGGACCGGACGTCCGCGCGCCGCCAGGGTCTCGGCCGTCGCGCGCTGGCAGGCGTCGAGCAGATCGCCCATGTGCCGCCCCAGCAGCGGCGCGAGAGCGGGATCGTCCGCTAAATCCGGGTCGATCAGCGGACCGGTTCCCGCCGACGGCCCCATGATGACGGTAAACATCTTATCGGCCGGTCCGTCGAGATAGAGTTGCAGCTGGCTGTGCTGATCGACCGTGCCCATGGCGCGCAGCGGCGTCGTCCCCAGCCCGTCCTTGCCGAGACTCTCCGCCCAGAGCTGCCGGTACCAGAGGGCAAAAGGCGCCAAACGGTCGATATAGGGGAACAGCACCGACATAACGGCGCCGCGCTCGCGCGCCAGCCCCACGGCGAGCGCCGCGCCCGCAACCGGCGGGCAGGACGCCGGATCGCCCGTCGCCAGCAGATCTGACAGAACAGCCCCGGCCCCGGCGCGCACCGCCGCCGCATCGAGGCCCGCGATCAGCGCCGGCAGCATGCCGACCAGCGACAGCACGGCGAATCTTCCGCCCACCTTCGGGTCATGGTCCAGCACGCGAAAGCCGTACCGCCCTGCCAGCTTGCGCAGCGGGTTGCCGCCGGGTTCGGCAATGGCAATCACTTGGTCGGCCAAGGCATCCTCGCCGCCGCTCTGTTTCAGCCACGCCATGCAGCACAGAAACTGCGTCATGGTTTCGGCAGTGCCGCCTGACTTCGAAATCACGATGATGCCGGTCCGCCCGGCGGCCAACCGATCGGTCAGCGTCGCAAAACTATGGGGGTCGACATTCTCCAGGAAATGCAGCCGCGGCGCGGTATCACCAGCCAGCGCGTACAGGCTCAACCCGCCAAGGCTGGACCCGCCGGTTCCTAAAATCACCACGTCGTCGAATCGTCGCCGGCAATCGGCGGCGACGCTTTCGAGTTCGCGCAAGTCGTCCCGATTTTCCGGCAGGCGCAGCAACGGAAGACTCGCATCCGCGTGCCAGCTTCGCAGGCGTTCGAGCGCCGGCGCCGTTTCCGCGACCAACGCGATAAAGACGTCGCGGCTCAACCCATGCGCGCCCACGGCATCGTCGAAACACGTTTCAATTTGATGGCTGTATATCATAGGTTAAGCGCATATTGCCCGTCACCCCGCCCGGACGCAATGACGTCGCCAACCCCTTGACCGGCCCGGCCTTCCCGGCACGATACCGGCGCCTTGGCGACCCGGTCGCGCGACTCGCGGCCGCAAGTCTCAGCTATCGATATCCGGCGGCTCGGCGGTCGGCTTGATGCCTTCGGGGTTGCCAACCACGGTAACGATCAACTTGGCCGGATCGAGCAGCCGCTTGGACACCCGCGCGATGTCCTGCCGCGTCACCGCATCGATCAGCACCACGCGGCGATCGAGATAGTCAATGCCGAGATTGTGGAACTGCAGCGCCGCCAGGATCGAGGCGATGCGATCGGTGCTGGTGAACCGCAGCGGAAAGGATCCGTTGATGAAGAGCTTTGCGTTCTTCAGCTCTTCCTTGCTGACGCCCTGGTCCCGCATGCGGACGATTTGCGCCTTGATCAGGTCCACCGACTGCCCCATCCGGGCGTTCGCGGTGGCGACACTGCCCATCCAGAGCGGCGCGCTCTTGCGCGGGTTCAAATAAGAGTAGACCGAATAGGCAAGCCCGCGCTTTTCCCGCACTTCGTTGTACAGCCAGGAACTGAAGGAGCCGCCGCCCAGAATATGATTCATGACATAGGCCGCATAGTAGTCGCGGTCGTCGCGGGAAAGCCCGGGCAGTCCAAAGACGGCGGTCGACTGCGGTACCGGGCGCCGCACCACAAAGGTATGCCCCAACGCCGCGGCACGGGCCGCCGCCACCGGGGTTTGCGCGCCTTTATCAGGCAACCCGCCGAACGCTTCGTCCAACAACGCCGCCAGTTCCGGTTTGCTGATATCGCCCGAAACGCCGACGACAAGCTTGTCCTTGGTCAGCCGCTGCTTCAGGAATGCACGCATTTCCGGCACGCCTATCGCCTGGATACTGGTCTCCGTCCCGCTCAGCGGCGCGCCGTAGGGATGGTCGCGAAAGGCCGCGCGCCGCCAGGTCCGTTGCGCAATATCGCCGGGCCGGCTGGAGCGCCGTTTGATGTCGGAAAGAATTTCGGTCCGCATCCGCTCAACCGACTCCGAATCGAAACGGGGCTTCGTCAACGCCAGCCGCAGCAGCCGGATCGCCTCTGCGCGATTTCGATTGAGCGTCTTCACGGTGCCGCTGAAGCTGTCCTTGCTGGCGCTGAAACCGAGCCGGATCGAGAGGTTCTGCAGCCGGCCCTGAAAGGCCTGACTGTCCATGTCGCCGGCGCCCTCGTCCAACAGCGCGGCCGTCAAATTCGCCAGCCCCGCTTTCCCCTTGGGATCGTGAACGGCGCCGCCACGAAACGAAAACTCGATCGCCAACAAGGGAACCGTGCGGTCCCTGACGAACCATGCCTCGATGCCGCCGGGGCTGACCACGCGCTCGACCGTGACCGCGCGCGCGGACGGCGTAAGCATCACGACCAGCGTCAGGGCCGCTAAGGTCAGAACCAGAGCGTTTCGACCCGCACGAACACTTCGTTTCATGGAGACTTCCTTCGGCCGTTGTTTTTAGATCGTCTCATCCGGCAGCAGCACCGCGGTTACCGGTTTGACGCTGCCGAGAACGGATCGTGCAACGCGATTGACCGCCTCCGCGGTCACCGCGCCGATCCTGTCGGGCCAGGATTCCACGTCCTCCACCTCCAGGCCAATCGCCAGCGCGCCACCGAAAATTTGCGCCGGCCCGTTGATTGAATCGCGCGCGAACACCGCCGCATCCTGAAGTCGGGTTACGGCTTCACGCACTTCCTTCTCGGTGACACCGTCCTTGAGAAGCCGCTGAATTTCCGATTTTACGGCGGCAGCCACGTCTTCGACTTTCGTTCCCGGCCGCGGCGACGCGTATAGCG
>JAOTYV010000466.1 GCA_029861675.1 Alphaproteobacteria bacterium | reverse complement strand
TGAGGGGGAATCGCCGCCCGGTTCGCACGCCGGCGGGGTGCGGTCAGTGCTACCGCGCTGGAGCGACTATACGCGGGCAGCCGCGCTGGCCGCGATCCCGGCGGTTGCCCTGGTCCTGGTTCTCACATTTTTGCGCAATGGCCCCGGCGCGATTCAAGCCACCTTCTACGTGGTTTACCTCAACGGGATCGGCATCACCGGCACGATGATCGGCGTGCTGCTGGGGGTCTCGGAACTCTGCGGCGGCATCGGCGCGTTGCTGGCCGGGTTTGCGGTCCGGTTTATCCGCCCGCACTGGGTGGTGCTGATCTGTATTGCGGGCGCGATCTTTTTCATTTGCGTGACGCCGCTGATCGGTCAGGTCATGATCCTGCTGCTGGCGGCGGCGGCGCTGCGGGGCGGCGCGCAGGGCCTCAATCAGCCGGTCCTGTTCTCGATCCTGTCGCAAGGGGCGGGGCGGTCGGCGCAGGGGATCGCGGTCGGCCTCCGCAACACCGTGAATCGGCTGGCCTCGATCATCCTGCCGGTTGTGATGGGCGGGGTGGCGAGCCTTTGGGGCATCAATGCGAGCTTCTATCTGATCGGTGCGCTGCTGTTGGCGTTGTGTGCGCTACTGGCCATCGTCATCCATCGCAAGCGCAGCGGCGATCTGTAGAACGGCTTGGATCGCGCGATATTCGTGCCAAGGTATGCAATCGCTGCAATTTCCCGGGACTAAACCTGGACGGATGCAGCAATCAAGGTCGACTTTGGCCAAAATTTCAATAGCCTTTTGGGTGTCGTTCGGCCTCGCCGCATGCGGTTCCGGGCGGAAAAGCTCTTCGTCAAACTCTCCCGCAGCCCAATTCAAGGCCGGGGCGGACGGGCTTCATTGCGATGGGGCACGACTCCAGCGTTGGGTACGGGGCGCCATGCGGCGACTCGCGGTCCTGCCAATGGGCCAATGAAACCTACGACGACGCCACGCAGTGGCTGAAGCAACTGGATCGGAAGAAAAAATAGCAATTCCGGATAGGTGACCGGATCCTATTTTCGGGTGAACAGCACCCGGTCGACCTTGCCGTCGGCGCCGTAATACAGCGTCGCGTCGTATTTTTCCGCCGGCGCATAGAGTGCCTTTTCGGCGGCTTGATCAAACAGGGCGACGACCACATCGATGACCATGCCGATCAACCCGCGGGTGGCGAGGGCGGTGTCCTGACGCGCGGCAACCTTGCCGCCGCTGCTTTTGACGGCGGCGAGCCATTTATCGATGCGGGGGGGAATCTTATTCAGGCTGAACGGCGCCGCCGGCGTGACGTGAACCGTGCCCGGATCTCTCGACAGGGCGCTATGGAGATCGGTGTCGAATGTCGAGGAATCGATAAAGGCGACCGATGCGACCGCGTCATTTCTCGATGCCACCTGAGCGCCGGACGCGGCCGAACCATGCTCGCCCGTTGACGCGCCGGCGGTCGCACCCGGCGATTTCGTCGCCGATCCGGTGGTTTCGCAGGCGGTCACGGCCAAAGCCAAAAGTGCACAGAGGCAAATGGATCTCATCGGGGTCCTCGTTCGATCACGCGGTCACAGGTGGCAGCGCCAGCGCACCGTCATCTTGAGAGGGCGCGGATAATTGTGCAAGCGGCACCGTGCGGAATTAGGAGGTATCCCGGTTCGATACGGCGCTGCCGAATTGAGCCTCGCCCACTCTCCCGCCCGTGACATCGTCGTGCTAAAAGTTGGGGGTCGGGACGCCGCTCGCCGGACGTTGCGCACCCGAATTTGCCACTTCTGGACCTCACCCAATCGACCCCGAAAGACACAAAATCATGCCGACCATCGAATTCTTCTATGACGTCTCCAGCCCCTGGACCTATTTCGCCTGCACCCGGATCGAGGACCTTTGCGCCCGCAACGGCGCGGAACTCGTTTGGAAGCCATTCTTGGTGGGTGGCGTCTTCAACAAGGTCAACCCGAGCGTCTATCAGCGCCGGGAGAATCCGATTCCGCCGAAAGACGCCTATTACCGCAAGGACATGGAGGACTGGGCCCGCTATTTGGGGATTGAGATGATCCGGCCGAGCGTATTTCCGCTGAACAGCGTCAAGGCGCTGCGCGGCGCGTTCGTCGCGATCGACGAGGGCAAGGTCTCCGAATATTCGCGCGCCTGCTTCGAAGCCTATTGGCGCGACGACAAGGACCTGTCGCAGGAAGATGTCTTGCGGGAAATCGTCACCGCCGTCGGCATGGACGCCGACTCGTTTTTTGAGAAGATTGGCGACGACGCGATCAAGCGGAAGCTGTTCGAGACGACCGACGATCTGATCGCGCGCGGCGGATACGGCTCCCCGACTTTCTTCATCGACGGCGATGACATGTATTTCGGAAACGACCGGTTCGAATTGATGCAAGCGGCGCTCGACCGGAAGAAGTGAGAATGGCCGGGGCTGAAGTCCCGCAGCAAGAGGATCACCATGGCGCCGAGTTTTGCGTTTATCGGATTTGGAGAGGCGGGGTCGACC
>JAOTYV010000012.1 GCA_029861675.1 Alphaproteobacteria bacterium | reverse complement strand
TCGGAGTGCGGGGGCGATTGCACGGCACTCTCCGGCCTTGTGCGTTGATGCGTATCAAGCGCCGCCGTCGGCGGCCGGCGTTTCCCGCGCCACCAGCAGGTAAAGCAGCGCCATGCCGCACAGCCCGGCCAGCATGTAGAACGGAATCGTGTAGCCGCCGGTGAGGGCGACCAGCGTGCCGAAGACGATCGGCGTCACCATGATCCCGCCATAGGAGAAGAACTGGCTGCCGCTGCTGGCGTCGGCAATGCTGTCTTCCGGCGCCAGCCGGACGATCTCGGCGAAGTACAGCCCGACCCAGCCATTCGCGCTGATGCCGAACAGGACGGCCAACCCGAGTAGTGCCGCGGTGCTCCAGGCGACGGTGACCTGGGTGATGGCGCAGAAGCAGCCGATCATGGCGATGCCGGTCAGGATCAGGATGGTTCGCGACGCGATCCAGCGCTCGGCGATGACGCCCCAGACGAGGCGGATCGGGATGCCGAAGCCGCTGAACACCGCGTAGAGCAGCCCGGCGGCGGCGAGCGCGAGGCCGATCTCCTCGGTGAAAAACACCACCATATAGGAAGCGAGCGTCACCTGTGCGCCCGCGAAGGCGAACCCCATGAAATTGACGGCGCGAAGCGGCGGGCTCGACAGGGCGACGCGGAGCGGCCGGATCAGCGACAGGCGGACGGCCGGGCGGTCGGATTGCCGGTCCGCGCTGAGCCGGGGCCGCGCCAGTTGCAGCAGCAGCGCCACCGCCAGCGCGCCCACGATGACGCTGGTCAGCGCGACCTGCCAGCCGAAGGCGATCACCAGCGGCGGGATCACCACGCCGGCCAGCATGCCGCCGCCGGGCGTGCCCGCCTGCTTGACCGACAGCGTAAACGCGCGCCAGCGCGGCGGCGTGGTGCGCGCCAGCAGGTGCGTGCTGACCGGGTTCATCGGCCCGGTGCCGATGCCGATCGCAACCGCGCCGATCAGCGCCGCCAGCGGTGTCGCCAGGTCGAACACGGCGATGCCGGCGGCGATCATCAGTAGCAGGCACTGCGAGAGCCCGATCGAGCCGAGGCGCGCGATCAACGGCCCCGCGAACAGCCCGGTGATCATGCCCACCAGATAGACCAGCGAGGTAAAGCCGCCCACATAAAGCGACGGCACGCCGATTTCCGGCGCGGCCACGGGCGCCACCACCGGCACCGCGAAGGCCGCCATGGTGATGATCATCTGCGCCCCAAGCATGCTCGGCAGCGCAACCGCCGCATCGCTCCGGATCAAATCCCGCATCGCGCGTGTTTAGCGCATGGCTGGCGGCAAGGCGAATGAAGGCCGGGTGGGGCGGTGTACAGGGGGCGGCGCGTCCCTTCGGGCCGCATATTGCGTCAGGCTCAACAGGGGGTCCTCCTATTGCGTTCGATGAGGTTGGCAAGCGGATGTTTCGTCTGGCCCATCCCTGGGCCCTCATGCTGAGCGTGGCGACCTGCCTTCGCCGAAGCGAAGCCTCGGCTTCGCGCAGGCAGGAGCACGCGGGCCGGCCTTGTTGGCGCAGCGCCGGCATCGGGCTTGGCTAATCCAGCAACGCCGATCGATAATTCCTGCTGGCAGTCGGCGGCGGAATTTACCAAGATAGATATCGGCGGATACGCCGTCGCGGTGCGCCGCCGTTGTGATCGGTCAACCTTTTGGGGGACGGCCATGGTGCGTCTTATCCTTACCGCGGCGCTGGGCGCCGTGCTTTCGGCGGTGCTTGCACCGAGCCCGGCATGGGCCAGCCGGTGCATCGCCTATGCCTACCGCGCGCCGTCGATCATTCCGGCGGCGTTCAGGATGCCCGCCGCAGCGTCGGCGGGCGATGTTCACATCACCTATGTCAGCCATTCCACGTTTCGCGTGCGCACGCCGGCCGGCGTGGTGATCGCGACCGATTATGCGGGCTGGGCGGGCGAGGGGCCGGTGCCCGCGGTGGTGACCATGAACCATGCGCATGAGACGCACTACACCGATTTCCCCGATCCGGCGATCCGCCATGTGCTGAAGGGCTGGAACCCGAAGGGTGGCGCCGCGGTGCACCGGCTGATGGTCGAGGACGTGCTGATCCGCAATGTCGCCACCCACATCCGCGGCTGGGACGGGCTCGGCGAGCACTTCGGCAATTCGATCTTCATCTTCGAGGTGGCGGACCTCTGCATCGGTCATCTCGGCCATTTGCATCACAAGCCGGCGCCGGCGCAGATGGCGCAGATCGGCCGGCTCGACGTGGTGTTCGTACCGGTCGACGGCAGCTACACGCTCGACCTCGCCTCGATGATCGAGGTGATGAAGGAGTTGAAGGCGAGCCTGATCATCCCAATGCATTATTTCGACGGGTCGTCGTTGAAAACCTTCATCGCGGGCATGCCCAAGACCTTCCGGATCGAGATTTCGAAAGTGCCGGCCACGGTGATTTCCCGGGCGACTTTGCCGCGCCGGCCGACCGTGCTGGTGCTGCCCGGCAACGGAATTTATTTCGAAGGCGATAACCCCTGAGGACGGCTGTGCGCGTTCCTATCGGTAAGCGCATAAGAGGACAGCAATATGCCGCGTGGTTGGAGTTGGATGGTCGATGGATGGGCGTGCCGCCGGGCGCAGCCGGCCCATCGCCTTAATCGGGGCGGGGCCCCGGCGGAAAAACCGGTTCGCATGGCCGCCGCGATCCTTGCGATGGCCGGCGCTTTGATGGTCGGCATGGGCGCCATGGCGAACGACATGGAAGAGGCCGCCAACGGCGCGTCGTCCTTGCAATTTGCGGCCGGTTCGGCGGATTTCGAGGCCGAACTCTGGACCTTCATCAAGGACGGAGACAGCGCCGACGATCTCGAGGCATTTCTTGCGATCTTCCCGGATGGAAAATACGCAGGATCGGCGAAAGACAAACTGGCGCGGCTGCGCGGCGACACACCGGCGGCAACCCGGCCGAAACCGGCGCTGCCGTCGGTGAAAATCGCGCCGATCAAGGTTACGCCGACGCGGCTGCAACGCGCGGCGCGGACCAAGACCCGGGTGCGGGCGCGGCCCGACACCTCGAGCGCGACCATCACCATTATTCCCCGGGGGCAGGTCCTGACCGTGACCGGCAAGGTCGCGAACTCCGATTGGGTCCGGGCCGAACTGCCGGGCGGGCGCCGGGGCTATATCTACGGCCCGCTGCTGGGCCCGGTGCCCATCGCGACGCCGGCGTCGCGACGCCAGCCGGTGCCGCCAGCGCAGCCGGACACGCCCAAAGCACCGAAGCGCGCGGCAGTCACGCCTGCGCAGCCTGTAGTTCCCGCAGCGCCCGCAGCGCCCACAGCCCCCACAGCCCCCACGGCCCCCACAGCCGATCTCGCCGCGCAGCGGGCCGAGATCATCGCCCGGTGGGATCAGAAAATCGGACTCGTCAGGCGCTCCGGCCAGTATAAGGAGTGCTATTCGGCCGGCGGCGGCGTCGATATGGAATCAACCGAATTCATGGATTGCACCGACCGCGAAGCCACGATCGCCCGGCTGGAGGCGGCGAAGCAGGACGAATTGGCGGCGCTGCCTGGATCCCGCTAGAGCCAATCCCGAGCGAACCGAAACGGTTCGCGACGACGTATTTTCGTAAAAACCAAGAGATCGACCATTTCACTTGAGCCTAATTGAACGAGAAATGGTCTAGCGCCGCCGCAGCGCCAGCGCCACGGACAGGCTCGCGGCAATGGACATCGCGGCGGTGGTCATGAAGGCGGGCGCGTAGTCGCCGGTGAAGCCGATGACCGCGCCGAAGACCGGCGGGATGAGGACGGCGCCCGCGAAGAAGAAGAACTGCGCGCCGCCGGTGGCCTCGCCGATCCGGCCGTCCGGGGCGAGGCGGGCGACCTCCGACAGGAAAATACCGTTCCAGCCGAGCGCGCAGGCGCCGAGCAGGGCGCTCAGCGTAAACAGCGCGGGCAGCGGCAGGTCGGCGGCAGATGCACCGGTCATCAGCATCAGAGCCGCCGCCGCGCCGCCGAGCAGGAACAGCATCCCGCCACTGGATATTAGGCCGCCGGAGAGCGCGCCCCAGAGCAGCCGGCCGGCGATGCCGCCTGCCTGCACCGACGCATAGGCGAGCCCGGCGGTGACCAGCGAGAGGCCGAGCGCATCGGTCATGTAGAGCGCGTAGAAGGAGAACAGGCAGACCTGCACGCCGGAAAAGAAGAACGCCGCGACGGTGAGCCCGCGCAGCACCGGCGTCGTCAGGATCAGGCGGATCGGCGCGGTGACGCCGCCGGGCCGGCGCGCGGCGTCGGGCTGCCGGTCGGCGTCGAGCGCGGCGCGGGTCGGCTGCATCGCCGCGCCGATCGCCAGTGACGCCAGCGCGATCCAGAGGGCGGCCCCTTGCCACCCCACCAGCCCCGCCAGGGTCGGCGCCACGGCGCCCGCCAGCATGCCGCCGAGCGTCACCCCCGACTGTTTGATCGAGAAGATCAGCGCCCGCCAGCGCGCCGGGGATTGCGCCGCCAGCACATGGGACGCCGCGGGATTGACCACCCCATAGGCCGATCCCAGCAGGACCGCGCTTGCCAGCGCCGCCACCGGATGCGCCAGCGCGAAGGCGCCGAGGCCGAGGGCGGCGAGCACGGCGGCCCCCTGACACACCCGTACCGCGCCATGGCGCAGCACGAGCCCGCCGGTCAGCAGCCCGCTGGCCATCGCGGCGGCGTACAGCACGCCCATCCAGACGCCGATATAGGTGGCCGCGACGCCCGTGTCGCCCGCCGCCGCCGGGGCCAGCACGGGCACCGTCAGGTCGCCCATCGAGGTCATCGTCTGGACGGCGAACATGGCGAGCAGGGGGATCAGAACGGGCAGGGGCCTTGGCATGCGCGCGAGCATACGGGGCGGCGGGTGGAGAGGCGAGATGGGAGTATTCCAGATTGGGTAAATAGAGGTTTGTAGACGCGATGTCTGGATCGCCGCTTTTGCGGCGATGGCGGCACTGTAATATGTCAACTGTTCTACAGACGCGGTGTCATTCCGGACAATGCGCAGCATTGATCCGGAATCCATCTTGGGGATGCGAACAGCAAACCAGTGCCCGGGTTACGCCAGTGTCCACAGAGAGATGCGGTTACGTCTATATCCTTGCGAGTAAGCGAAACGGTACGCTTTATATCGGTGTAACGTCTGATCTCGTGAAGCGAGTTTGGCAGCACCGTACCGGAGAAAGCGGGGGATTTGCCGCTCGTTATGGAGTTAAGGGGCTCGTCTACTTTGAAACGCATGCTGATATCGCAAACGCAATCACCAGGGAGAAGGCAATGAAGAAATGGCGGCGTGCTTGGAAGATTGCTCTGGTCGAGGCGAACAATCCAAATTGGTGTGATCTGTTTGATGAGATTGCTGGATCCCCGCCTTCGCGGGGATGACGTCTCAATATAGCTTCAGAATCCGGACCTTAAAACGGCACCGCGCGGTCGGGCGGCGGCAGGATGGTGGTGCGTTTCATCAGCCGTTCGGCGGTGGGGTCGAAGGCGCCGCGGCGGTGCATGGTGGACGCGTTGTCCCACATCAGCGCGTCGCCGAGCCGCCATTCATGGTCGTAACAGAAGCGCGGCTGCAGGCACCAGTCATAGAGTTCCCGCAGCAGCGACTGCGCCGCCTCCGGGTCCATGCCGTCGATGCCGGCGGTCATGCCGGGGTCGGCGTAGATCGCCTTCCGGCCCGTGATGGGATGAGTGCGGACCAGCGGGTGGCGCACATCGGGTGTCCGGTTTTTCTGCTTCTTGTTGGTCGGTTCGCTCCATTGCCTGTTGAAGTATTCGTAGGACTGGATCGCCTGCAAACCGTCGATCTGCCGCTTCTTTTCGTCGGGCAGCGCGGCATAGGCGGCCGCCTGGTTGCAGAAGGCGGTGTTGCCGCCGCTGGACGGAATTTTGACGCTGTAGAGCAGGGAGCCGACCGCCGGTTTCTCGAGATAGATCTGATCGTGGTGCCAGCCTACATCATGGTCGGACAGGATGCCGATCGGCTTACCGTCCTGCTTGACGTTCGAGACCAGCAGCAGCTCCGGATGCTCGCGCGACAGGTATTCCTCGCGCACGTGAATTTCCAGCGCGCCGAATTGCCGGCTGAAATCGACGATGTCCGCTTCTTCCAAATTCTGATCGCGGAACAGCAGCACGCCGTTCTCGGCCCAAAGCTGGCGCAGCGCCTCGATCGTGCCGGGGGCGCGGTCGCGCGCGAGATCGACGCCGATCACCTCCGCGCCGAAATTTTCGAGGGGGCGGGTCTCAAAACTCATGGCAACGCAGCGCTTTCTTCGGTGATTGAGTCGGTCCTGAGGGTGCGGTGAACTTGTCCGGACAAGTGGAGTTTACCAGACGTCACCGCCCGGATACAACGATGCGGCACGCCAGGGTGTCGGCCCGGCAGAGGCGCACGACAAGGTGCGCTACGATACGATGACCAGGGAAGATTGAGGGCGCGGAATCTGTCGGCGCACGAAGCGCCGTTGCCGCTGCGTGGCGTAACCACTGCTTTCAGAGAATAAATTTTGCCGGCCGAACTCCCCCGCCCGACGCCTCCTTAGGTCCAGGGAGTAGTGGCGCTTAGGGCCCGGTTGCGCGATTTCGGGGATGTGCTCGGGGCGACAAGCACTGTTTTGCCGTACGGCATCAGCTTGATGCGGTCGTAGGCGGCAAGGTTGCGCGTGCTGATGATGTTGCGCAGGGCCTCGCCGTACTTGGTGGCGTCCTCCGGGTCCGTCGCCAATCCGGCCGCCATGGCGTCGCCGGTGGGGAAATCGCCATCTTCGCGTGCTTCGGCCCGAATGTAGCGCGCTTCCCTGTAACGCGCCGCGACATTAATTTTGTACATGTACGCCAGCACGCCGCGCATCAGGGTCGGAAAACCGGCGTCGCCGGTGACGCCGTCGCGCGCGTGGGTGGCGAACAGGTTGTTTTGCGTCCGCGCCGGCCCGGCCGTGCCCCATGCGCTCGCCTCGATCCCTTGCGCGAGCGCCAAGGAGGCCGGAACGACGTCGACGCGCCGCAGAAGGGCGTGGAAGTTATCCGGGCTCGTTTGATAGGCCTGCGCAATTTGGCTGAGCCAATAGCGGTCGTTCCCGGTCGGCAGCCAGCCGGCGGCGCGCTGACGCAGAATTCCCAAAAGCCGCTCCCGCTGTTGCAGGATGATGTGATTTCCCTTGGCGATCATCGGCAGCAGAACGCGGATGAACAGGCCTTCCTTGTCCGCCGCCGGCAGCGCGTCGATCCCTTCGGGCAGATGCCGGACAAAGATGCGCGGTACCCCGCCGGCCTGATTTATCCCCTTCACGGTATAGTCCGCGTCGGCGAAGTAGTCGGCGAGCTTCGCCGCAGAATCGACGGTCGCCCGTTTCACCGGCAGCTTGTAGGGAACGCCGTCGGCCAGCGCGGGCAGGGCGACGAAAAGCGCCGCCACGATCATCGCGGCGAAGACGGCGAGGGTTATCAGTGAGTGTCGTTGCATGGCAGCGGGCTCCTAGAATCGCAAATGTTCCCAGGGCCATTACGGTGCAATTACATTTTGGGGCCAATACCTCTTCAGTCCGGCCCCGGCTCACCCGTTGTTACTGCCCCTTATAGATTGGTTTGCGTTTTTCGTTGAACGCGCGGATGCCTTCCATGCGGTCCTCGGTCGGCACCATCCGGTTATAGGCCTCGATTTCGAAGACATAGCCGTTCCGGAAATCGGTCTGCGCCGCCATGTTGAGCGACTTCTTGGCCTGCCGGATCGAGATCGGCGCATTCGCGGCGATCTTACGCGCCGTGGCCAGGGCTTCGTCCATCAGCTTGTCCGGCTCACAGACCTTGTTGAGGATACCCCATTCGAGCGCTTCCTCGGCGGAGCAGGGGGCGCCGCACATGAGGAATTCCTTGGCCCGGCGCAGGCCGACCGCGCGGGGCAGCATCTGGGTCGCGCCGGCGCCCGGCATGATGCCGAGCGTCACCTCGGTCAGCGCGAAGCGGGAATGAGTCGCGCCATAGGCGAAATCGCACAGCAGGACGAATTCGGTGCCGCCGCCATAGGCCACACCGTTGATCGCGCCGATAATCGGCGGCGGCACGTCCATCATGGTGGTGACCGCCTGCTCGAATACCGCATGCTGATGCTGCCATTGGGCGTCGGTCATGCCGTCGCGGTCCTTCAGATCGCCGCCGGCGCAGAACGCCTTTTCGCCGGTGCCGGTCATGATCACGCAGCGCACGTCCTCCTGATCGACATAAAGGTCGCGCCACAGGTCGCGCAGGTCGAGCCCCATCTGGGTGTTCATCGCATTGGCCCGCTCGGGGCGGTTGAGGGTGACCACCAGGATGTGGTCCTCGACACGGTCGAGCTTCAGTGTTTCGAAATCGGTGCGCATTGGCCCCTTACTCCTTGTTAGTCTCCGAGAATTTCCTTGGTGTGCTCACCGAGCGCCGGCGGGCCAATCGGCTGCGGCGGCCGGTTGCCGTCGAATCGCAGCGGCAGCCCGAGCAGCTTGAAGATCTGATCGTCGGTTTCCTGCAGCATGCCGAGCGCCAGCGTCTGAGGATGCGCCACCGCTTCGTCGATGCTCTGGGTCGGCGCGTTGGGCACACCGGCCGTATCCAGCTTGTCCTGCCATTGGGCGCGCGGATGCTTCGATAGGACGGCATCCATCATTTCGCACAGCGCCTCGATATGTTCCCACCGGCTCGGGTTCGAGACGAAGCGCGGATCATCCGCCCACTCGGGATGGCCGAGCGCATCGGCCATCTTGCGGAACAGCCGGTCGTTCGCGCCCGCAATGACCAGATACCCGTCCGAGCATTCGAAGGCCTGATAGGGCGCGATGCCGGGCGCGCGCGAGCCCACCCGCTTGGCCGGCACGCCGGTGCCGAAGTAGCCCGCCGCATGATAGTTCATCCAGCCGAGCGCGGTTTCGTACAGGGACGCATCGACGCGGCAGCCCTTACCCGTTGCGTTGCGCTGATGCAGCGCGGTCAGCACGCCGATTGTGTTCCACATGCCGGTGCCCATATCGATGATCGAGGTGCCGACCCGGGCGGGCGGGCGTCCTTCCTCGCCGTTGACGCTCATGACGCCGCCGCAGGCCTGCATCAGCGGATCGTAGCCGGGGCGGTCCTTGTACGGGCCTTCGGTGCCGAAAGCGGCGCTGTGGCAATAGATCAGGCGCGGGTTTTCCGCCATCAGGTCGTCGGCCGACAAGCCGAATTTCTCGACCAGCCCGGCCCGCAGGTTCTGCACCACGATATCGGCGTTCTCCACGATATATTTCCGCAGCCGGGCGACTTCTTCCTCGCTGGTAAAATCGACCACGACGGATTTCTTCATCGCGTTGAGCGCGAGAAAGAAGGAGCGGAAATCCTCGGAGACGGAGGGCGGTCCCCATTGGCGGCAATCGTCGCCGGTGCCGGGCCGCTCAATCTTGATGACTTCGGCACCCATCGTCGCCAGAATCCAGGTGCCATAGGGCGCGGCGACGCTGGTCCCCAGTTCGACCACGCGAATGCCCGCCAGCGGCAGTTTATCGGTCACGTTTCCTCCAGTCGTCCATTCCTGTTGGCCGGGGGGGCGGTTCAGTCGTCGAGCCGGGGATCCCCGAGTATTTCCTCATTATGTTCGCCAATTGCCGGTCCGCCCCGGGTAAGGGGCGGCCGTACGCCGCCGAACGAGAGCGGCAGACCGGACAGCGCCGGGCCGTCATTTGGTGGATCCTGCACGATGCCGAGCGCACGGGTCTGCGGATGGTCGAGCACTTCGGCGGTGGATTGGGTCGGACCGCAGGGAATGCCGGCGGCGTCCAGTTTCTCCTGCCAATGCGCGCGCGGTTCGGCTTTGAAGACCGGCATGATCAGCGCGTTGAGGTCGGCCGCGTTCTTCACCCGGTCCGGGTTACCGCGGAAGCGCGCGTCCTCGGTCAAATGCGGCAGGTCCAGCACGCCGGCCAGCGCCTTGAACAGCGCGTCGTTGCCGGCGGCCACGACGAGAAAGCCGTCCGCGCATTCATAGGCCTGGTAGGGAACGATCCCCGCAACGCCGGAACCGTGCCGTCCCGGCACGACGCCATCGATACCGAATTTGGCGATATGCGTGGTCATCCATCCGACCGACGTTTCGTAAAGCGAGGCGTCGACGGTCATACCGGCCCCGGTATTCTCACGTTCGCGGAGCGCCGACAGGATACCGATCACCGCCCACATGCCGGTCCCCATATCCATGATCGACGTGCCGACGCGGACCGGCGGCTGCCCGGCTTCGCCGGTTACGCTCATCAGTCCGCCGAATGCCTGCATCAGCGGGTCGTAGCCCGGCCGGTCCTTGAACGGGCCCTGTTTGCCGAAGGCGCCCATGTTGCAGTAGATCAGCGACGGTTTCTCGGCCCGCAGCGAGTCGGCGCCGAGGCCGAGCGCCTCGACCTTGCCCGGTCGCATGTTCTGAATCACCACATCCGCCGTTTTGATGATCAGCGTGCGCAACCGGGCGCGTTCCGCGTCGTCCCGCATATCCACGGTGATCGACTTCTTGTGGCGATTGATCGCCAGGAACATCGCCGCCATGTCCTGCCAGAAGGGCGGCCCCCAATGGCGGGCATCATCCCCTTTGCCGGGCCGTTCAACCTTGATGACTTCCGCGCCGAGCTCGGCCAGAATCCATGCGCCGTACGGCGCCGCCACGCTGGCGCCGATTTCGATCGCGCGCAATCCTGCAAGGGGTTGAGCGGTGGCCACCAATCGCGTCCCCGAAAATGGCTGGATACATCAACACAAAACGGGGTGCAGATAACCGTGAGGATGACGCCGCGTCAACTGAGGTTGGCAGGCTGGCCTTTCTTCGTGGTCGCGATGAATATGCCGTCCCAGTCTTCAGCCGGCGGATCAATCTGATAGGCTTCGATGCGCTCGCGGTAGAGCGCATACAGGCCGTCCGGCGCATGATCCATCGCCGCGCATTGGCCCGCCAGCAACGAGGCTTCGCGCCATTTCTGGGCGCGGTAGGCGCGGAGCATCCGGCTGTTGAGCGTTTTCAGCGTGTGGAAGGTATCGTCCTCGAGCAGGGTTTGGTCGCCGATGAGGCCATAAACGGTCGATGCCTCGCTCCGGCCCTTGACGGTGATCTGATCGAGTTCGAGCAAGGCGAACTGATCCTTGACCTTCTCTGCCGTGGCTTCGCCAAGCACGATGGTCACGCCGTAGTCGCTGGAATAGGCCTCGAGCCGCGCGGCGAGATTCACGGAATCGCCCAGAACCGAGTAATCGAATCGTTGCGCCGAGCCCATATTGCCGACGACGCATTCGCCGGTATTCAGACCGATGCCGACACGCAGCGGGATGTACTCCATGCCGGCGTCCATGGCTTCGGCAAACCGGGTCCGGTTGATCTGTTCGAGCGCGACCAGCATGTCGAGCGCGGCGTTGCAGGCGTGGCGTTCATGATCCTCCACGTCCATCGGCGCATTCCAGAACGCCATCACGCAGTCGCCCATATACTTGTCGATGGTGCCGCTGTGCGCCAGGATCGCTTCGGACAGCGGCGTGAGCAGGCGGTTGATCAGAATGGTCAGCGCCTGCGGGTCGGATTTATAGGATTCCGATATCGACGTGAAATCGCGGACGTCGCAAAACAGGAACGTCATTTCCTTCGACTGACCGCCGAGCTGGAGCCGGTCGGGATTATCCGCGAGCTGCTCCACCAGGGTCGGTGACAGATACTGCCGAAAGGCGCTGCGGACCTGTTTTTTCTCTGCCGCTTCCCGGGTGTAGTTGCCGAACGCCAGGACCGCGTAGAGGGCGATCATGGTTGAGCCCGGATAGGTGAGGTCAAGCAGCAATTTGTGCGCGTTGTAAAGGTACCCGCCGAACACTACAAGAATTGTTCCGCCGGCTCCCAGCACAAAGAGTGTTTTTACCGGACCGGCACGCGGGATCAGGATCATCAAAATCAGGCCGGCCAGGAATGTCAGAAACAACTCTGCGCTGTTTGAATAGTTCGGGTAGCGGAGGAAGAAATCCTCCTTGTCCAATTCGGAAATCGCAATCTGGGCGGCCGCCGATTTACCTACGGAATTTTGCCGGAGTTCCGAAATCCTCCTTTGGACGGCGGCGGTATAGTCGGCTTCGGCGGCGAAAACTTGCTCGAGAATATTCGCGTGAATCTCGACGCCGGGCATGCGATTGAGAACCGGCGTATCGCGAAGATCCTTGAGACCGACCGCCGAGGTGCCGACAATAACGAACTTGTCGCGCAGGCGTTCGGCGGGTACCCGGTCCTTCAGGACATCGGCGGCGGAAATATAAAGTCGGCCCGCGTTATTCGGGGTGTTGAACTGATCGGGCTTGCTGTAATGGACCCAGATGCGGCCATTTGCGTCGGTCGGAACGACGAAATGCCCGCTGCCCAGCTCTCTGCGTATTTGCAGTTGGACCGATTCCATGCCGGCCACGTTGCGCCGTGTGATCAGAGTATTGTCGCCATAGGCCGCGCGCAGCATCTCGAGCGTGAGGGTCGGCCATATATCCTTGCCGATGCTTACCACCAACGGCACACGGCGGACCTTACCGTCCCGTTCTGCGCCGAGCGAAAAGACACCATGCCCGGCCGCCGCCGCCTCGAGCTCCGGAACGTTGGGCAACAGGCTGGCATAGGAAGGCAGAAAGGGGCGGGGATCGCCGCCCGCCATGGCGCGCACCGGTGATCGGATCATCGTCTTGGCGCGGCCCGCCGGCAGCGGTGTTTCGAGACCCGCATGACCCAGCACGGTTTTGGTCTTGGCCATGGCCCTGGCCATAATTGATTCGTTGCTCGGAAGCTTCTTGAGTGCAGCGCGCTCCCTTGCGTTTAGGATCGGTATCAAATCGGCGATTTGCGCTGGCGACAGGCGGTCATACTCGGCAAAAATCGTGTCGAATCCGACAACAAGAACGCCCGCCGCGCCCAGTTTCTCGATCAGTTCGGCAACCAAGGTGCGCGGCCACGGCCATTGGCCGAATTCGCTCAGGCTTTTTTCGTCGAGATCGATGATCGCGACCGGATGGTTCCCGATCGGCCGTGGCCAGAGGTTCTGATACAGGTCGAAGGCTTTTACCCGGAAAGCCTCTACCGGGGCAGGGTCGGCGATGCGGACAGACAACGCGGCAAGCAGCAGTGACAAGGCTACCAGCGTTCCGGTCCCGGGGATCAGGCGTTTCCAGCGTGGGCGGTTGAAATTCGACTGCGGGTCGGAAATCCGCGGCGTTGGGCGTCTCAGGGACCGGCGCAGCCGCTGCATTACGGGAAGGCGTTGCCTCCCCGATTGGGTGTTGAGCGGGATCGCGGATTCGGTCACCTGTTCGAACCTCGTGCCAGTCTGCCGATTCTGGGATCCGGCGGGGTACTGTCCTTATCCACGCTAAGACCGGCCGCGGTCATGGCGCGCGCGACGGAACAATCGCACAACAGCCTTTATCAAATGTTAATCATCTGGAAACCAAAGAGGATTTACGATCCCGGCCAGATTGGATTTTGGACGCAGAACCAGAAATGCCTGGGCAGGAACGAAAAACCCAAGATGCGCGGCGGCACCCATGGCTGTGGGACGCCCTGTCGGATGCGCGCGGGGCGGCGCGCGACACGCTATTGGTTTCGTTGTTTGTGAACCTCTTGGCGTTGGCGACCCCTGTCTTCGTGCTGCAGGTCTATGACCGCGTGGTTTTCCATGCGGGGCTGACCACCTTGCAAGGCCTGGTTTTCGGCATGGCCTTGGTGGTGGTGTTCGACTATGTGCTGCGGCGGTCGCGCAGCAAGATATTCCAGTCAATTGGATTGCGTATCGATGTTGTGGTCGGACGGCGGCTATTCGACAAGATTTTGAACCTGCCGCTGAGGGTGCTGGAGGGGCGTCCTTCGGCGTATTGGCAGTCGCTGTTTCGCGACATCGATGTAGTCCGCAATGCCGTATCGGGCCCGACGGCGGCGATGGCGGTGGATCTGCCCTTCGCCATATTGTTCTTCATCCTGATATTCATCATCGCGGCGCCCGTTGCCTGGGTTCTGGTCGTCGCCTTGGTGCTGTTCATGGCGCTGGCGTGGCGCGCGGGTGGCCAAATGGGCCATTCGGCGCCCGCGGAACGCCAATCCAGCCTGTCGCGGGAGGAGCTGCTGAACGAGTTGGTCGCCGGCCGTGCGACCGTCAAGGCGCTCGCGCTCGCCGACGGTGTGCGGCCCCGGTGGGAGTCGCGGCACGCCGAGGCGATAGCCGCCTCGCAAGACCGCGGTGAAAAAACCGACGGCCATCAGATTCTTGCCCATGTGATGATGACAGGCACAACCGTCGCAATGACCACGGTCGGCGCCCTCGCGATCCTCGGCCAGGAGATGACGATCGGCGCGCTGATCGCCGCCAACATGCTGGGCGGCCGCATGATCGCACCGATGACGCAGCTCGTCGGGCAATGGCGCAGCCTGACGCAAACCCGTCAGGCGATGGCGCGGCTCGACCGCGTGTTTGCCCTGCCGGAAGAACGCGGCGAATCGCCGATCTCACTCGGCCGGCCCAACGGCACGATCCGGCTCGAGACCGTTTCCTTCGGATATTCGGAAGACGGTGGAAACGTCTTGGATAAAATCGACGGCCGTATCGGACCGGGCGGCATGCACGGCATCATCGGCCGCAACGGCTGCGGCAAGAGCACGCTGCTGAAAATCATCGCGGGCCTCTATGCGCCGGACGATGGGCGCGTGATGCTCGACGATGCGGATATCCTGCAGTTCACGCGGGCGGAATTGTCCCGCTGGATCGGTTATATGCCGCAGGAATGCGTGCTGTTTTCCGGCAGCATTCGCGACAATATCCGGATTGCCGATCCCGGGGCGCCGGACGATGCGGTCATTGCGGCCGCGAAAGTGGCGACGGCCCATCAATTCATCATCGATCTGCCGGACGGATACGCGTCGGATGTCGGCGAGGCGGGAGCAAATCTGTCCCGCGGACAACTGCAAAGGATTGCCTTGGCGCGCGCGTTCCTCGGGGCGCCCCCGGTCCTGCTGCTGGATGAGCCGACGAGCAATCTCGACAACGATGCGGAGCGCGAAATCGCGAAGGCGCTGCAGGACATGGCGCGCCAAAGCACCGTGCTGGTGGTGACGCACAGCCCGGTGCTCCTGGCCGCATGCGGCACGTTGCTTGTTCTGGATAGCGGCCGGGTGGCAATGGCAGGACCGGCGCCGGCGGTGCTCCAGCAGCTGCAGCCGCAGGCTAGGCAATTGGCAAAGCCGGCGCCGCAATCCTCGCAAGCGCCGCAGGTTCCGCCACAAACCGCCAAACCGCCCCAGCGGCCGAAACGCGCCAAGCGGGCGCCCGCCCGAACGCGAAAGAAAACCGCATGACCCGGGACGGCTCGGCAAACGCACTGCCTCAACCGGCGGCCGGAACGTCGTCTGGTCTGGACGGCCTGCTCGCGCGCGACCGCCGGCTTGGCGTGCGCCACCTGGCGTGGCTGGTCATGGCGCTGATGGGCGGCTTTGTCGCATGGGCGGCCTTCGCACAGCTCGACGAGGTCTCGATGGCGAGCGGCGAAGTCATCCCGTCCGCCAAGGTGAAGGTCATCCAGCATTTGGAAGGCGGTATCATTCAGCGGCTCGATGTCGGGGAGGGCGCGCTGGTAAAAGGCGGCCAGGTCCTCGTTCAGCTCAACCTCGGCAGTGCAGGCGCCAGCCGTGAGGACCTACAGGTTCAACTCGACTCATTCATCCTCAACCGGGCGCGCCTGAAATCGGAGAGCTCCGACGCGGCGCTGGTATTTCCGGCGGCGGAGGCGAAACGGCGACCTTTGTTGGTGGTCGCGGAACGCCGGACCTACCAGGCGCGGCAGTCTGAATTGAAGAGCCGGCGCGACGTTGTGGTGACGCAAATTCGCCAGCGCGAACTCGAGGTCAAGGAACTGCAAGCCCGACAGACGGCGATCGGGGCCAATTTGGAGCTTGTCCGCGAACGCGTGAAACTGTCGCAGTCGCTTCTCAAGAACGGTCTGACCCCGCGCCTGGAGCACCTGGAACTGAAACGCGAATTCGAGAGCCTTCGGGGCGAGGCGCAGGTTCTGGAGCAGGCGGTGCCGCGGTCGCAGGCGGCGCTCGGCGAGGCGTTGGCGCGCCAGGAGGAAGAGACGGAGAAGTTCCGCCGCCGCGCGGTCGAGGAATTGAATAAGGTGGCGCTCCAGATTGCCCGGGTGCGTGAAACGCTATCCGAGGCGTCGGATCGGGTGAAGCGGACGGAAATTCGCAGCCCGATTGATGGTATCGTGAAGAATTTGCGCTTCAACACGATCGGCGGCGTGGTCCGGCCCGGTGAGGCGATCATGGAGATCGTGCCGATCGGCGACAAGCTGGTGATCCAGGCGCGCCTGAGCCCGGTTGACCGTGGCTATGTCCAGGAAGGCCAACAGGCCATCGTCAAGATTTCGACCTATGACTTCGTGCGCTATGGCGGCTTGAGCGGGCAGGTCGCGCAGATTGCGGCCGATACCAATACGGATAGCGCCACGGGGCAGCCGTACTACGGGGTCATCGTGCACACGGATCGAACCTATCTGGGCGACCGCGAGGGCGAGTTGCCGATCACGCCGGGCATGCAGGCGATCGTGGACATCAATACCGGCACGCGATCGGTCCTGAACTACCTGATCAAACCCGTCCTGAAATTGCGGCATGAGGCCTTCCGTGAACGTTAAGCATCTTCGCCTGTCGCTCTTGGCCTTGGCGGTGTCGGTCGTGCCGCTGTGGGGCGATTCCGCGCCTGCACAGGCGCAGCAAATGCGCGAGGAGCTTGCGCGGCTGCTCACCACCCATCCGCAAATCGCGGCGGCGCGAAAACAGAAAGAGGCCGGCATCGACCGGATCGATGAAGCCTTCAGCGGCTTTCTGCCGCGCGCCGACGTGGTCGGCGAAACCGGTTTCGAGCGCGCCGAGAACAACGTCACGCGCGCCCAGGGCGAACCCTTTAGCGGCCGTCGGGATCGGTTGAGATTGTCCGTCACGCAAAATTTGTTCAACGGGTTCGGCGATTCCGCCCGGCTGCAGGCGGCCCGGCACGATGCCGCCGTATTGGACGCCCGTCTCACGGCAACCAAGCAATCGCTCCTGCTCGAAGGCATCGCCGCCTACCTCAACATATTGCGGGAAAGCCAGTTGATCGACATTGCCCGGCTCAATGAACGCAATATCCAGAACCGGCTGCGGCTCGAGGACGAGCGGGTGCGGCGCGGGGCCGGCATTACCGTCGACGTCCTGCAGGCGAAGTCGCGGCTGCAGATTGCAAAGGAACGCCGTGTCGCGTTCGAAGGGCGCCTGCGGGCCGCCGAGGCGCAGTACCTGCAGATTTTCGACCGGCAGCCGGATGCGACCGCCATGGCGGCCGCGCCGCTGCTGGAGGTCGCGGTGCCGGCGAACCTGGAAGATACATTGGCGCTGGCTAAAGCCAACAATCCCACCACGCAGGCCGGCGACTTCACTGCGCGCGCCAATCGGGAGCGCCGCACGGCCGCCAAATCGGAATACTACCCGACGCTCGATTTGGTCGGCGAAATCGAATATGAGGGCAATGCGAACGGCACTGACGGCAATGACGAGACCTATGGCGTGTTCGTGCGCGGTCGCTGGGAATTCTTTTCGGGCTTCAAGTCACGCGCGCGGATTCGAGCGGCCAACCGCACCTATGAAGCGAGCCAGCGGACCTTGGATTTCAGTCATCGAAAGGTGGCGGAGGAAGTGCGGCTCTCCTGGGAGAGCCTGACCACGCAGCGTCATCGGGTGACATTGCTGGAGAATGCCGTGCGGATTGCCCAAGAGGTGCTGCGGGCGCGGCGGCGGCTCCGCCGGGCGGGCAAGGAAACCGCCCTGAATGTTCTCGATGCCGAGGGCGAAGTCTTCAACGCGCAAATCAATTTCGTCGAGGCCCTGTTCGATTCCCGGGTCGCGGTCTTCCGCGTCATCCGGTCGAGCGGCATGCTGAACGAAAAGACGCTCGGGCTGGAAAACGGTTAGGCACCGCCGGGCGGTATTTAATATTTATCGCGCCGGCGCCAGTTCGAACATCATGAGAAGGGTGCGCTGGAATACGGAAAAGTTGTCGTCCGAGATGAGATAGACGAGCGTCTGGCCGGCCGGGCCCTGCCGGGCTGCGATGCCTTCCATGTTGTCGACCGTCAGCGAGCCTTCCAAGGTGGCGATGATTTCTCCGCGAATGCGGCTGCCCGCTTTGAGACGGCGCGCCGGCAGACGGGTCAACCGGGCGCGCACGCCGCCCGGCAGCGTGAAAATGTGTTCGATCAGCAAGACATCGCAATTGGCGAGCGTCGTGGCCCCGGACGGCCTGAAATCGGCGGATCCGCCAGACCGGTAAATATATTCAAGATCACGCCATTGGGTGCCGGAGCCGATCCAGCCTCTTAAGCTGTTCTGGCGGACACGCAGGCCTTCGGAGAGGGCGAATAAACGGCCGTCGCAGAGCGTCGTGAGCGCCTCGATCCCCTTATTGCGCGTTTGCGACCTTGCGTCCGGCGGCGCCCCGGCGCGGCGCGGCCGGCCGGAAAAGGGCGTATCCCGACTGCCGGAATACCGGACGATGCGATGACGGCGTTCGAAGGCGACCAGCAGATTTCCGTCCCGGGCGACCGCCAACGATTCCGCGTCGATCCGTCTCCCTCTAACCCGCTTGCCGTTGGGCCGCCGCAGGGAGCCGATCTTTAAATGGTCGAGATCCGTCAAGACGCCGTTGCGGTACCGCAACCGTGCGGTGATCCAGTGGCCGCGGTCCGACACCGCGATCAGTCGTTTGCCGTCTGCCGAGACGTGCAGGCCGGACAATCCGCCGAACCGCTTGTCCGACGAAACGATTTCCAAGCCGCCGCGCCAGATCAGATTGTCGATCCGGTCGCGATACGGGTCGTCCTGGTCCAGCGGGACTTGATGGACAGTGACGGTTTGGGCCGAAACGGGCACACCAAAAATCAGTATCAGCAACAACCCGGCAATCGTTATGTGCATGATCTATCGACTATCCGGACGGCAATTGGCCGGCCCCTGGCCGTGCCGGCGCCATGGAGGCGTGAGGTCATGAAATTTGCGCCACAACCTGTGGTGCAAATAGAAGAATTATAGTCTTCATTTGGTTGTTTCATGATTATCGGGCACCGCTACAAGAGTATTAATATTTTTAATGTAGAACACATGTTATGAGTCCGGTATTAGGTCTTTTTCGGTGGCCGCAACGAGGCGGACCATCGCGTGTTCGGAGGGCGGCGACGTGAGCCGCCGGCAAAGGGAACGGCGCATGCCGGCTTTCATTGGATTGGTTTTCGGCGGATACGCCTTCCTCGTGCTTCTGCTCTTCGTGGCGCAGCGAAACATCCTCTATCATCCGTCGGAATTGCGGCCGAAACCCGCCGATTTCGGCGTTCCGGAAATGCAGCAGGTCGATGTTCCGGCACCCGACGGTTTCAATCTTTATAGCTGGTGGCGGCCACCGCAGCGCGCCGATAAGGCGACCATTGTCTATTTCCATGGTAATGCCGGCCATATTGGCGATCGTGCCTTCAAAGTCCGTGCCTATCTGGATGAGGGCTACGGCGTCATGATGGTGAGTTACCGCTACAACGCCGGCAATGGTGGAAAGCCGAGCGAGGACGGGCTCTACGAGGACGGACGATCCGCCTATAATTTCGTGCTGGAGACGGGCGTCCCGCGGGACCGGATCGTCCTGTATGGTGAATCTCTGGGTTCCGGCGTCGCTACGAAATTGGCGACAGAGAACAAGGTCGCGGCGGTGGTTCTGGAAGCGCCGTACAGCAGCGTGACGGACGTTGCGCAAAGCCATTATTGGTACACGCCGGCGCGGTGGATATTGCTCGACAAGTTCGAGTCCAGTGACCGGATCGCGACCATCGGTGCGCCGCTGTTGATATTCCACGGCAGCGCGGATCGCACGATACCCATCCGGTTTGCCGAAAAACTTTTCGCCGCGGCGGTCGAGCCGAAGGAACTTAAAGTCGTGCTCGGCGGCGGCCATGCGGATCTCTACGATTTTGGCGTTGCCCGGCAAGTCCTGGATTTTCTGAGACGCCACATCACGGGCTGACGGCCGGTTAGACCATTTCTTGTTCAAATTGACTCACGTGAAATGGTCTATCTCTTCGTTCTTACGCAAATACGCCGTCGCGAACCGTTTCGGTTCGCTCGGGATTTACTCTAGGCGCTCAGCGCATCCAGGGCTTGCGGGGTGTCGACATCGACGAGCACTGCGTCGTCGTCCATCTCCACTTCGCAAACGAGATCCGGGTACTGGCCGATCAGATAGCGCGCGCCGACATCACCGGAGATTTCCTGAATTTCGGCAAAGAATTGGCGTCCGATAAGGACCGGGTTGCCACGCTTGCCGCGCCACGTCGGAATACAGATCGAGCGGCCCTCGACCGGATTGAAGGCGGCGATCAGGCGGTCGATCTGTTGCGGGCCGATGCGCGGCATGTCGCCCAGACAGACGACGGCGCCGTCCAATTCGTCCGGCAGCGTGGCGACGGCGCGCCGGATCGACGTGCTGATGCCATCCGCATAATCGGGATTGTCGATAAAGGACACCGCATCGCCGTCCAGCGCCGCGCGCACGGCTTGCGCTTCATGTCCGACGACCACATACACCGCTTCCACATGCGATTCCCGCGCCGCCTCGACCGCCCATTGGACCATCGGTTTGCCGTCGACCGGCTGCAGCAGCTTGTTGAGCGGCCCCATCCGCCGCGACTGTCCGGCGGCCAGAATGAGCGCGGCGACACGCGGCGCGTGCGGGGCGGCCGGACGCGGTTCCCCCGCACTCCTGGGCTGTGGCCGGCCGGGAATTTCCTTCAGCAGGCCGCCGACACCCATTGCCATGATGTCCGCGGAGGCCACCGGCAAATCCGCGCAAAGCCGTTGCAGTATCCAATCGACGCCGTTCAATTTGGGTGACCGGGCGCAGCCCGGCAGGCCGACCACGGGCGTGTCGGCGATCCGGGCGACCATCAGCAGGTTTCCGGGATCAACCGGCATGCCGAAATGGTCGATGATACCGCCGCTTACCATGATCGCCGCCGGGATGACGTCGCGCCGGTCCGTGATCGCCGACGCGCCGGCGATGAGAACAATATCAACACTATCGGTCTGGATTTTGGTGATGGCGGCGGCCAATCCCGCGCTCTCATGGGGGCACCGCAATTCACCGACCAGCGTGCCGCCGAGTGTTTGCAGCCGCGCTTCCAAGACATTGCGGGTCTTGTCGAGAACCGATTCCTTCGTGCCCGCCAAGCGTGTCTGTATCAGGCCGATCCGTTTCGGCTGCAGCGCCGCGACCCGGATCATGCCGCCGGCGATCCGTCCCGCCAGGGCTTCGCAGTCGGCGACGACCTTGGCTGGTGCGGCAAAGGGAATGACTTTGATCGTAGCCACGATCTGTTTCGCATCGACCAGCTCCCAGCGGGGCAGGGTCGCGACAGTAATCGCCTCATGGATAAGGTTCAGCGCTTCGACCTGTGGGTCGATGACGGCGATGCCTTGTGCATCGGCGACCAGATTCACCCGGCCGGTAAATGCCGATGTTGCCCGCAATCCCGCGCCCTGGGCCGCTTTGGCGATCCGGGTTGCCGCGTCGTCCTCACCGACATCGTCGGCATCGAGACGCGCGGCGACAACCGTGTCGATGCCGGTGTCGCGCAATGCCGTAATATCGTCCGGTGTCAGGACGCGGCCTTTCTTGAACGCGAGTCCGTCGCGCCGGACGCTGTGCGCCAGGATAGCGCCGGCCGCGTCGTCGAGCGGGGTTTCGCCGAACTTCATGCAGCCTTGTCCGCCGCCGGCCGATGAAGGGTCTGCGTGATTTCGCCGAGGATCGATATGGCGATTTCGGCCGGCGAGACCGCGCCGATATCGAGACCGATCGGCCCGTTGATGCGGTCCAGTGTCCGATCGTCAATGCCGAGCTCCCGCAACCGGTCGAGGCGCCGGGCGTGGGTACGGCGGCTGCCGAGCGCACCGATATAGAAAACATCGGAGCGCAGTGCGATCGCCAGCGCCGGATCATCCAGTTTTGGATCGTGGGTGAGGGTGACCACCGCCGTTCGCCGGTCGGGCGCCAAGGCTTCCAGGGCCTCGTCCGGCCACTCCTGCGATAAGGTGACGCCGGGGAAGCGGAGATCGGTCGCAAAGGCGCCGCGCGGGTCCACAACCGTTACCGCATACCCCGCGATAGCGGCCATCGGTACCAGGAATTGTGCGATATGAACCGCCCCTACCACGATCATCCGGCGCGGCGGGTTAAAGATTTGGATAAAGAATTTGCCTCGCTCGGTTTCCACGGTGCGGCTGCGATCGTCGATCCCGGCCCGGTCGATTTCGGCGGAGAGCTTGTCGTCGGCCTCGAGGTCGCCCGACGCCTCGCCGTCGATCAGCAGGAGCTGCGCACCGCCGGTCAGATCGGTCACCAGGACGGTGGGTTTCTTTTCCACGCGGGCGCGCAGCAGGAGGTCAAGTTGAGCGCGTTTCATCCGTCCAGCTTCTCCACAAACACTTCGACCGTACCGCCGCAGGCGAGGCCGACTTCCCAAGCCATTTCGTCCGTGACCCCGAATTCCATCATCGAGGGCGTGCCCTCCTGCATGACCTTGAGGGCTTCGGCGACGACCGCTCCTTCGATGCATCCGCCGGAAACGGAACCGAGGAACTCGCTGTCCTGATTGACCACGAGCTGGCTGCCGACGGGGCGGGGGGACGATCCCCAGGTTCGGACGACGGTGGCAATGGCAACGTCTTTGCCGGCGCCGTGCCAGTCCGCGGCGCGTTGCAGGACGGATTCGTCGAGTGCTTCGAGAGCGGTCATGCGGCAGCCTCCAGCCATTTGGACATGCCGGGATGGCGGCGCGATCCCGGCTCACTAAGAATGTCGGTCAGATGCATCAGGCTTTCAAGGTTATGGACCGGCCGAAAATCGTCAACATAGGGAAGCAGCGCGCGAATTCCCTGGGACTTCGGCTCGAACCCGTCATAGCGCAACAGCGGATTGAGCCAGATCAGGCGCCGGCAGGAACGATGCAACCGGTCGGTCTCGATCCGCAGACCGGCGCCCGCATCGCGGTCCAAGCCGTCGGTGATCAGCAATACGACCGCGCCCTGGGACAGAACCCGCCGCGACCAGTCGCGGTTGAAGGTGTGCAGGCAATGACCGATACGGGTGCCACCGGACCAGTCTTCTACCTCTTCGGTAATCTTGGTGAGGGCGACGTCGATATCCTTGTAGCGGAGATAGCGCGTGACATTGGTCAAACGCGTGCCGAACAGAAACGTATGCACCCGGTCGCGGTCGCCGGTCACCGCATGCAGAAAATGCAGTAGCATTCGCGAATACCGTTCCATCGAGCCTGAGATATCGCACAGCACGATCAGGGGCGGATGACGGGTCTGCCGCTTGCGGAACTTCAGCGGAATGATGTCGCCGCCGGTGCGCAACGCGGCGCGCAGGCTCGCGCGCATGTCGGCCCGCGCGCCGTTCCGGTCCGGTCTATAGCGGCGCGTCGGCAGCGCCAGGATGGGCAGCCGGAGGCGGCGCATGGCGAGGCGCGCGGCATCGACTTCCTCGGTTGTCATCTTCTCGAAATCCTTCTGGCGCAGGACTTCGGTTTTGCTCCAGGTCATCGCGGAATCGAATTCGAGCTCTTCGGCGGTTTTCTCTTCGGCGTCGTCCATATTTTTATCGGCGGCAAGCGCCTGCGCGATCCGGGTCGATATGTCTTCGGCCGGTTGCTCGTCGGCGTCGCTCTGCAATTGCGGCAGCATGAGCGACATCATCCGCTCTAGAATTCGCGGGTTGCGCCAGAAAATATGGAACGCCTGATCGAACAGTTCGCGTTGATCGCGCCGGTTCACGAACACCGCGTGCAGCGCCCAGTAGAAATCCGTGCGGTTGCCGATTCCCACGGCGGCGACCGCCCGAATGGCGTCGAGCACCGTGCCCGGTCCAACCGGCAGTCCGGCGGCCCGCAAGACGCGGCCGAAATGCATGATGTTCTCGGGCAGCCGGCCGCCGGTACCGTCGGGCGCCTGCGCGGTCATCAGGCCGCTCCGGCGATGGCCAGTTCCGTCTGGACCTCGCTCAGCAGCCGGCTGGCTTCGCTGCCGCGGATCTTGGCGATGTCGTCCTGGTACTTCAACAAAGTGCCAAGCGTGTTGTTGATCGTATCCGGGTCGAGCGCCATGCAATCGAGCTGCGTCAGCGCATGGGCCCAATCGATCGTCTCGGCGACGCCGGGAAGCTTGAAGAGATCTTCCTGGCGGAGCTTTTGTATGAAGGCGACGATTTGCGCGGAGAGGGCGGCGGGCACTTCCGGCGCCTTCACGGTGAGGATTTCCAATTCCCGTGCGGCGTCGGGATAATCCACCCAGTAATAGAAACACCGGCGCTTGATGGCATCGTGGATTTCGCGCGTCCGGTTCGAGGTGATGACGACGAGCGGCGGCTCTGCGGCCTTGATCGTGCCGATTTCGGGGATGGTGATTTGAAAATCCGCCAGGACTTCGAGCAGGAAGGCTTCGAACGGCTCGTCCGTCCGGTCGAGTTCGTCGATCAACAATACCGGCGGTCCGTCGGCGCTGGGTTCCAGTGCTTGCAATAAGGGCCGGCGGATCAGGAAACGGTCGCTGAAAATGCCGCTTTCCAGCGTGTCGCGGTCCTGGTCGCCGAGCGCTTCGGACATGCGGATTTCCACCATTTGCTGGGCGTAGTTCCACTCATAGACCGCGGACGAGACATCGAGGCCTTCATAGCATTGCAGGCGGATCAACGGCCGATCCAGGGTCTGCGACAGCACACGGGCAATTTCCGTCTTGCCGACCCCGGCCTCGCCTTCGAGGAACAGCGGACGGCCCAGCTTTAGCGCGAGAAACAGGGCCGTCGCCAGGCTCCGGTCGGCCACATACTCTCCCTTCGACAGCAATGCGAGGGCGGCATCGACGGAATCTGGAAGCGGCTTTGTCATGGGTTCAGTCCGAATATCTAAGGTCGGGTATCGGATGAAATGCGCCGCGCCACAACGGGCACAGCGCCATCATAGTACCATACGACTTGTGGTTGCGTCCGGGCGATGAAGGCTGAGGAACGATAAATAGATTATTATTTTCAAATAGTTATTTTTTCCTAGACCATTTGCCCGATTGGCTCAGGTACCAGGTTCCCCGGGGTGCGCTCTTCATGATTTCCTTGGCGTAAATCTGGCCGACTGCCTTGACGGAGGTTTTCGTCGCCTTTGCCCGTTTCCGGTAGACGGCGCGCCGTTTGTCGTTGGTCCGCTTGACCAGTTTTTTGATGGCGCTGGAGGCTTTCTTGCGCAGCACGGCAAAACCGTCATAGCGTTCGCCGACAATGCCCTGGGCGCGCGGCGGGTCGAGCGGGCGTTTGGCCGCTTCCGCCGGTGCAAATCCCGCCGCTACGAATAGCAGCAGGGCGATTGCGGTCAGGCAGGCTCGGCGGTCAAAAGATCGGATTATTTTTGACATCTTCTTTCGCTTTTTCCTCGATGCGGAGGCGAACTTCCGCGTCCAACTTGATATTGAGGTTGATGGTGATCGGTTCCTTGGGCGCTTCAACCGCGACGGTTGGCGTACAACCAACGGCGGCCAGCGATAGTCCTAGGATTATACAGGCGCGTTTCATAGCGTCTCCCTGCGCGACCGCGGCTAAAACGCGGTATCGGCAATCATTGCGGAGCCTAGAATAGCGCGCCGACCGATATTTCGCCACCGCGCACTGCTCATTCCGCTTCGGTCGATTTCTGCGCCTTCTTCAGCGCCTCGGAAAAGGTCTGGGCGCCGCCGAAGGCGATCCGTCCCAGCTTGTCGAAATCGCTCTCTATGCGGATGTTGAAGGCGAAGGGATGTCCCTTGTAGACCGCCGGATTCGATCCCTCCATTTGAAGCATGATCGTGCCCAGCCCCTTCGCTTGCTTGTCGAGCCGCATGGTCAATTTCTGATAGTGAAAATCGGAGAGAACTTTCGATACGGTGCCCGCCGTATCTTTTCGGGCGGAAAGCTGCTTCTCGAGCGCCGAGCCGCCATACCGCAGCCTGCCGGGGCCGAGCGCCCGCAATTTGCCATCGCGGATGACCAGGTTGCCGCCCGTAATGCGAATGGGAATGCTGCCGCTGAGCTTTCCCGTCCCTTTCAAGCCTTCGACGCCGATGAGTTGAAGCAGCTCCTTGAGGTCGACGGCCCGCACGCCGATCGCGGCCTTTGCACTCAATTCTTTGTCGGTCTGCAGCAGGCCGCGGGTGTTGAGGTGACCGCCCGCGAGCGTCAGGTCGAGGTCCTGGATCGCGATCTTGCCGTCATCCTGTAGTTGAAATTCGAGCTGCGCCGGCATCGGGCCAAGCTCACCATAGGAAACGAGCCCTTTCAGGCGCTGGCGCGGCGGCATGACCAGGGGGATCAGCTCGATAAAGGTGATACTGCCATTGACGTCCTTGAGGCCGAATTCATCCGACACCAATTGCACGTCATTGAGCTTCACCGACATTTGCCCGGACAGTACGTCCTTGTCCCAGAGTAGATGTCCCTTGGCGGACGCCTTGCCCAGGGCTGTGTCGAACCACTTCTCGGCGGGCGGATACAGGTCGGCCAGTGTGAACGTATCGGGCGTCAGGGTTACCGTCGGCATTTCGAAATCGAGCCGGCCCGCCCCACTGCTCAGCTTGTGTTTCAGACGGCCTCGCACCGATACCGGGCCGTGGCGCTGTTTCGCCAAAAGAGTTGCGCGTGCAATGCCTTTCCTCATCTTGCCCTTGGCGGAAATCGCCAGGGGCTTCGTCTGCGGCGGCCGGCCCGTATGACGCACGTCGGCGGCTTCGAGCCCGTATTGGATTTCGTCGGGACGCTGCTCGATCGACAGATTGATCCCGTTTGCGTTTATCTGCAGCGTGGGCAGCTCCAACGCGCCGCCGGTGGCGTAGAAGTGATAGGGCTGGCTGCCGGTCTTTTCGCTTCCGAACCGGGGTATGGTGATGCGAATCGGTTGTTGCTTCCGATGCCCCGCGTCGAACAGCCCGTCGATTTCCAAATGAGCGAAAGTCAGCTTGTGCTCGGCGCCGTCGAGGGTCGGCGCGATGGTCAGGTGATTGTCAATTCCCGTCAGTTGAAAGGTGACGCCATCCGGCACGGCAAACCCGTTATCGAAGCTGACCTTGGAGATGGCGAGCGCGCTGTCAGACGCCGGGACGTAAGTGATTCCCTTGCTACCGATGTCGAGCCGTCCATCCAATGCGAGGCGCGCGCCCGCGAACCGAATCCCGCTGCTGCGCCGGCCATCCAGCATCGCGGTGAGGGCGAGCTTGCCGCGTTGATGACCGCCGCTGCCGTTGAAGCCCTTTAGCGTTATTTCGAGACTGTCCTTGGGGGTGCCGGAGGCCGGCATATCCGGAATTTGAAACCCGGACAGGTCCAGTTTAAAGGCGCCGTCCAGCCGCACCGAACCGGCCCAATCGCGATCGGGTTTCCGGTCGGCCAAGAGGTCGAGAACCTGGCTAATACGGCCGGCGAGAAAAAGGTTGGCCTTGCCGGTGGCGTCTTTCAGCGCCGGCTGCAACGCCAGGAAAGGCGTGGCGTCGAATTCACCTCGGAGGGTGAGCACCAACGGGTCCGCTTCCGCATTCAAGTCTCCCTCGGACTGCAGGGTTACCGTACCGGCGTTCCACGTCAGTTTCCCCTGCAACTGGTGGCGGAGGGTTTCCTTGTCGTGTCGGGCCGTCAGGGTGTTCCGATGGCCGGTCAGCGCCAAGGACATGTCACCGTTCACCGGGCCGCCATCCGCCACACGCAGGTTGCGGAGCGTCACGAGATCGCCACCGCCGATCGAAACGACCGTCGCTTTTGGGGTGTGCGTAACTTTTCCAGCAAATTTCAGCGTCGCCCGATCGAATCCGAATGTGGGGGCATCCCGTTTGGCGATGGCGACGCCGATGGCAAACTTCGTCGTTGTCTGCTTGTCCGTGGCCTTGAAGTCGGTCAGGGCGAAGTCGATGCGATCGGTGCCGCCCGTGGGCAATTCAGTATCGCCGATACGCAAGGTCTTCAGAGCCAGTTCGAGGTGGCCGGTGAGTGAAAGCGGATTGGGTGGCTGTTTGTTCTTGGGATCCTCTTCCTGCAGCAACGAGAACGGATCCGCCGTCGTGCCGGCGATCACCACGCTGATCGGACCGCTGGCGGCCGTGGACCCGCCGACCAGGGCTGCAAGGGGCGCCGCGTTGATCCGGCCCGACAGGTGCATCTTGAAGCCGTCCGGCGCCTCGCCCAACGGTCCGTTGCCGATAAAGGTCAGGAAGCCGTCCGCCGCGCCGATCGCCGCCTCGACCGCAAGGCGATCATTCTCGAAGTCGAATTCGATCCTGCCCGGCTCGAACGGATGTTCGTTGATCTGCAGATGCAGGATGTCCAAGCCTGCTTGGAGCCGCGGCGGTCCGCCGGGCCCGGAGTCGAACCGCCCCGCACCGACGATCTCCTTTACGGTGATGACGGACCCGGTCCGCTCGCTGCGGATCCCGGTTGCCTGGATCTTGTTGATCGTGCCGCCGAATACCGACTCAAGATCGTAATCGAGCCGGATGTTCTTGACGGTGATCGTGTTGTCCCCGGCAAGGCGCAGGTTTCGAATGTGCAATTGTTCGGTATCGAAACTTTCGGCGGAGAGCGATACGGATTTGAAGGTGTCGTCCTCAAGATAGGTTTCGACCGCCCACGCCAACAGGCTCGTCCGGTTGACCACCGCCAGGACAGCGCCGACGACCAATAGCAGCACCAATAAGCCGGAACCGATCAACAGACGCTTGAGCCAGCGCGGGCCGCCGCCTCTCATATCCGGGCCGGCGGCCGCCGGTTGTTCGCTATCGGTGCTCATGCGGGTAACGCATGGGGCCGGGGCCCGTTAGGACCCCGGCCCCTGCAATCAGGAGCGATTGCCCGGCCGGTCATCCGGCGGCGGCGACCGCGCGTTTTGCCATCACGGTGATGAGGTGCGCGCGGTATTCGGCGCTTGCGTGAATGTCGGAATTCAAGCCGCCGTCCGGAACGGCGATATCCGCAATCGCGTCCGGGGTGAAGTTCTTGGAAAGCGCGCTTTCCATTTCCGCGACGCAGAAAACGCCGTCTTCGCCGGCGCCGGTGACCGCGACGCGCATGCCGTCGTTTGCTTCCGCGACGAAAACGCCGACCAGGGCATAGCGGGAGGCCGGATTTGGAAACTTCATGTAGGCGGCGCGCTTGGGTTTTGGGAACCGGACCGCGGTGATGATTTCACCCTCGTCTAGCGCGGTGTCGAATAGCCCGGTGAAAAAGTCGTCCGCCGCGATTTCACGGGCGGTGGTTACGATTGTGGCGCCCAAGCCGATACAGGCGGCGGGATAGTCCGCCGCCGGGTCGTTGTTGGCGACCGATCCGCCGATGGTGCCCCGGTGGCGCACCTGGGCGTCGCCGATTTCGCCGGCAAGGTCCGCCAGGGCAGGGATGGCGCCGCGGACGTCGCTCGATCCCGCGACCGCGCCATGGGTGGTCATCGCGCCGATGGTCACCGTGTCGCCATCGACCGAGATGCCGACCAGATCCGACACACCGCCGAGATCGACCATGTCCGTCGGGCTGGCGAGGCGCTGTTTGAGCGTCGGGATCAGGGTCATACCGCCGGCGACCAGCGTCCCGTCCTCCGCGGCCTTCAGTTTTTCCGCGGCTTCGTCGGTTGAGCCGACCCGGTGATAGTTGAAATCGTACATTTCGTTGTCTCCTTATTCCGCGGCGGCGGCCCGTTGGCCGGCCTGGATTGCTTGCCAGATCTTTTCCGGCGTGGCCGGCATTGAAATATCGTGGACACCGTCGTCCCAAAGGGCATCGACGATGGCGTTGATCACGGCGGGCGGCGATCCGATGGCGCCGACCTCGCCGCACCCCTTGACGCCGAGCGAGTTGTGCGCGCACAGCGTGGCATGGTTGCCGACCTTGAAGGAGGGCAGGTTGTCGGCGCGCGGCATGGTGTAGTCCATGTAGGAGCCGGTCACCAATTGGCCGCTGTCGTCATAGACGCAGCCTTCGAGCAAGGCCTGGCCGATACCCTGGGCGACGCCGCCATGTACCTGTCCTTCGACGATCATCGGATTGACGACCCGGCCGACATCGTCGACGGCGACGAAATCCGCGATCTTGATTTCGCCGGTGTCCGGATCGATTTCCACTTCGCATATGTGGCAGCCGCCGGGGAAGGTGAAGTTGGCCGGATCGTAGAATGCCGTCTCGTCCAGCCCGGGCTCCAGCGTCTCGTGCGGGAAATTATGCGGCACATAAGCGGACAGCGCGACCTCACCGAAGCTCAGCGCCTTGTCGGTGCCGGAAACGGTGAAGGTACCGTCCTTGAACTCGATATCTTCCTCGGACGCCTCCAGCATATGAGCGGCGATCTTGCGGGCCTTGTCGACGATGCGGTTGGTGGCGCGCATAATCGCCTCACCGCCGACGGCGAGCGAGCGCGAACCGTAGGTACCCATGCCATAGGCAATCCGGCCCGTATCGCCATGGACGATATCGATGTTCTCGAACTCCACGCCGAGCGTGTCGGAAATGAGCTGTGCAAACGTCGTCTCGTGGCCTTGGCCGTGGCTGTGCGAGCCGGTGAATACGGTGACGCTGCCGGTGGGATGAACCCGCACTTCCGCGGACTCGAACAGGCCGGCCCGGGCGCCGAGCGATCCGACGACCGCCGATGGGGCGATGCCGCACGCCTCGATATAGGTGGAGAAGCCGATACCGCGGCGTTTGCCGGCCTTCGCCGACTTCTTCTTGCGCGCCTCGAACTTGTCGTGGCCGATGGCGGTCAGCGCCTGCTCCAGGGTCGCCCCGTAGTCGCCGCTGTCGTATGCGAGCGCAACGGGCGTCTGGTACGGAAAGGCGTCGGCCGCGATGAAATTCCGCTCGCGGATTTCGACCTGGCTCAGCCCGGTCTCGCGCGCGGCCCGGTCGACCAGCCGCTCCAGCAGATAGGACGCCTCGGGCCGGCCCGCGCCGCGATAGGCGTCGACCGGCACGGTGTTGGTGAAGACGGCGCGGACTTCGCAGTAGATTTGCGGTGTCGTGTACACACCCGCCAGCAACGTTGCATAGAGATAGGTCGGTACACACGGCGCGAAGGTGGAGAGATAGGCGCCCATATTCGCCTTGGTCGCGACCCGGAGCGCCAGGAACTTACCGTCCTTGTCGAGCGCCAGCTCCGCGCTCGTGGCGTGGTCCCGGCCGTGGCAGTCGGTGATGAAGGATTCGGAACGCTCCGCGGTCCATTTCACCGGCCGGCGCAGCTTGCCCGCGGCCCAGGTGACGATGGCTTCCTCGGCGTAGTGATAGATCTTCGATCCAAATCCGCCGCCGACATCGGGGGCGATGACGCGCAGCTTGTGCTCGGGAATATTGAGCACGAAGGCGCCCATCAGCAGCCGGATGACATGCGGATTCTGGCTCGTCGTAAAAAGCGTGTAATCGCCGGTGGCGCTGTCGAAATCGCCGATCGCGGCGCGCGGCTCCATCGCATTGGGCACGAGCCGGTTGTTGACGATGTCGATCTGCGTGACATGCGCGGCCTTCTTGAAGGCGTCGTCCACCGCCGCCGCGTCGCCGATATGCCAGTCATAGCAGGTGTTGTCGGGCGCGTCGTCATGCACCAGCGCACCGCCGCCGATCGCGGCGTTCATGTCCAGCACGGCGGGCAGGGGCGCATAGTCGACCGTGATCAGTTCGGCGGCGACCCGTGCTTCGTCCTTGCTCTCGGCGATCACCACGGCAACCTGGTCGCCGACATGGCGAACCTTGTCGGTGACGAGCGCCGGATGCGCCGGCTCGGCCATCGGTGACTCGTCCTTGTTGTTGACCTGCCAGCCGCAGGGCAGGCCGCCGATGCCGTCGGCTTCCAAATCCTTGCCGGTGAAGACCGCGATTACGCCGGGCGCGGCCGCCGCTTTCGAGGTGTCGAGTTTCTTGATCTGCGCATGGGCGTGCGGGCTGCGGAGGATCCAGGCATAGGATTGGCCCGGGCGGTTGATGTCGTCGGTGTAGTTCCCTCGGCCCGTGAGAAAGCGGAAATCTTCGACCCGCTTTACCGCGGCGCCGATTCCTGTGGCAGTCATAGGTGCTCCTCCCGGTAGGCGCTGCGGCTTTAGCCGCCGCGCATTGCTTTGGCGCCCGCCTCGATCGATTTGACGATGTTGTGGTAGCCGGTGCAGCGGCAGAGATTGCCTTCCAGCCACTCCCGGATCTCGGTTTCCGACGGATCCGGATTTTCGTTCACCAGGTCGATCGCGCTCATGACCATGCCGGGCGTGCAAAAGCCGCATTGCAGGCCGTGGTGCTCGCGGAACGCCGCCTGCATCGGGTGCAACTCGTCGCCGTTCGCCAGACCTTCGATGGTGGTGACATCGGCGCCTTCGGCCTGAACCGCCAGCATGGTGCAGCTCTTCAGCGACGTGCCGTTCACGTGGACGACGCAGGCGCCGCACTGACTGGTGTCGCATCCGACATGCGTGCCGGTCATTCTGAGATGTTCCCGCAGGAACTGAACGAGCAAGGTGCGGCCTTCGACGTCGCCGCTGACCGACTTGCCGTTCACCGTCATCGAAACGGCGTAAGACATATGCGTAAGCTCCCTGGCCTTCGAAAAGGTCGGGACTGAGGCCTGCCGGCCCGTCCCAACGGTTAACCCAAGTTTGGAGTTCGCTGGCGGTTAGGTCAAGGCGTTAGGAGGCGACGAAACAACGTTGGCCGGAGAAAAGTTTGGCGCCTGAGTTGCGGGCGCACGGGCGCCGATTATTCATACTGATTGGCACAATGACGCGCTCGATGAGGGCGATCAGATATCCGTCGATCTCGTGAAGATCGTTGTTCAGGGTGCGCGGTGGTCCGCCGCGCCGGCGGATAGGTTGACCGGCTGGCCGTGCGGCGTGTTCAAATAGGCCCGGCGCCATTGCTCGACACGTTCGGACAGGCACTCGGTGGTCACGCGGCCATCCGCGGCGACAAGGCGCTCCAGCGCGGTCAGTATCGCCATGTAGTAGGTGGTCTGATCGTCCGGGTCGCCATCCTCCGCCGATTGGCGCAACGCGGCGCCAAGCATATCCGACCATTCCGCCGCGGTGACGACGTTTTCCTGGATAAGCCCAAATGCCAGCGCCAGAACTTCCGCCTGCCACGGCTCGGCGAATGTCGGTTCGCCGTCCCGGCTCGCCAGCGGTGCGATCGGCGTTGTGTTATGCGCGTTCAAGGTAACTTTGCCACAAGTTCAGATTGATCCTGTCGCGGGCGTCTTCGGCGTCCGGCCACAGTTCGGCCGCATCGAAACCGACCGTGTAGAGCGGCTCCGCGAGGTCGCCGCCATGGGCCTTCGAATCCGGCAGGATGTGTGCGCCGTGCAACGCCTCGATGGTGCCCCGACGGCCGCGCGCATAAGCGGGCAGCCGGGTATGTCCCGTTGCGCCATGGGTCTGCGTGCGCACCGTATCGCCGACCGAAAATGCCGGCGGTTCGTCGATTTTGCGGTCGAAACGTTTATTGGCCTTTTTTGCGTTTTCGACGTCCTCGGGCGCCATTGGCGGGCGCAGGCCGGTGACGGGCGCGTTCATCCTGCCGGTCGATATTTCCTCGACCGTGGCGACGCTGGAATTCACCATCATCGCCGCATAGGTTTGCTGCCATTGATCATAATAGGGGCGGGT
>JAOTYV010000465.1 GCA_029861675.1 Alphaproteobacteria bacterium | reverse complement strand
GCATAGTCGGTCTGATGAAGCTTGCGGACTTCGGCGCGCCACAGCTTGCTGGTTTCCAGCACATTGGATTTCTCGATCGAGCACAATTTGTTCGACCGGGTGCGGGCCAGCTCGAAACAGAACCGGGCGACGCGCTTAATTTCCGTCGTGGTGTACTGCATCGTGTTGAAGCCACGCTGCTCGCCGCCGCCGAGGTCTTCGATGCCGCGCGGTTCGCCGAAATAGATGCCGCTGCTGAGTTCGCGGACGATGATCATGTCGACGCCGCGGATGACCTCGGGCTTCAGCGTGCTGGCGTCGAGCAATTCGTCGAACGCCACCGCCGGGCGGAGGTTGGCGAACAGGCCGAGCTTGCGCCGCATGGCAAGCAGCCCGCTTTCGCGCCGCACCTCGATGGGGATGTCCTCATACCCGTCGCCGCCGATCGCGCCGAACAGGATTGCGTCCGATGCGAAGGCGGATTCCAGGGTCTCCGCCGGCAGCATCGCGCCGGTCTCATTGTACGATTTGACGCCGAGATGGCGTTCGGTCACGTCGAAGGCCAGATTGCGGTTCGTCTCGAACCATTCCACGACGCGCGTGGTCTCGCGGATGACCTCGGGGCCGATACCGTCGCCCGGGATGATCAGCAGCTTCGGTTTGTTGTCTGGCATGCGGCGCGATTCCTCCCGTGTGATTGTTCGGCGGGCTTGCGGCGTGGCGGGTCAACCCCGCTGTTGCCGTTCCTTAGCCGAATGTCGCGGTTGCCAAGGTGCCGACATTGCCCTCCGGCGTGATCGACCAGAGCTCGGCCGACGTGCCGTCGTCGCCCGGTTTGCCCGCGACCTTGAACGGCGCGATGTCGAAAAGCGGCGCCCGCGCCTGGAAACTGAAACCGGTCAGCTCTTTGCCCGGATTGTTGGCGATGCCGAGATTAAGCAGGAATCCCGCGGTCAGCGGTCCGTGTACGATCAGGCCGGGATAGCCTTCGACCTCCGTGACATAGGTGCGGTCGTAGTGAATGCGGTGGCCGTTGAAGGTGACCGCCGAATAGCGGAACAGCATGACCGGATCGGGTGTGATTTCCTGGATCCAGGCGTGGTCGTCAGGCGCCGTGTTCGTGCGCCCGCTGTTGCCGCCGCTGCCCTTGGCGTCGGCGGGCGGGTTGTCACGGTAGACGATGTCCTGCTCCTCGGTCACGGCAAGGCCGTTCTCGCCGGACATTTCAGCCGTGACGGTACAAAACACCAACGTGCCGGTGCGGCCTTCCTTGATCGTGACATTGGTGATGGTCGAGGTCTTGGTCATCCGTTCGCCGACCAGCAGCGGTTTGAGATAGGTGGTGCGGGCGCCGCCGAACATCCGGCGGGGCAGGGGCACGGGGGGCATGAAACCGCCGCGCTCGGGGTGGCCGTCGGGACCGATCTGCGAGGCCGGGACTCTCGGCTTGAAGAAGAACCAGTGCCCCATCGGGCCGATCGGATCGCCTTCCTGGGGGACGCCTTCCTGATCCATCAGCGCGGCATAGCCATGCACCGGATGCGCGGATGCACGATCCTCGATCGTTTCGCTGTTGCCGATCCAGTCTTTCAGTTTCTCGAGATCTTCGGCCATGCTTGTCCCTTCCAAACGTGATGTGAATGTTGCGTCAGAATGCGCCGCGCGCGTCGACGGGCCAGATATCGACCAGCGTATCGCCGCGAACAATGTGATAGAAATCGTGCAGATTTACCGCCGGATCGCAATGCGGCGTCAGGCATTCGATGATCGTGCCGAGCGGCAAATCGGTCACGCCGTCCGGCAGCACCACCGCGCCATGTTCATCGCCCTTGAATATGTAGTGGGATCCGGCCGGCGCGCCCGAGACGATTTCCGGGTTCGTGCCATCGTCGTGAAACCGCTTGGTGCCGCCATCGGTGATCGCGAGTCCATCGCCGTTCGAACTGATCACCGTGCATTGGACGAAGAGCGATTGCGCGAAGGGATGGGCCTCGGTTTCGCGCAGCGGGCAGGCGTTGTACTGCACGTCGGTGAAGATATAGCTGCCGCACTGCATTTCCGTGTAGTTGCCGCGCCGGGAGTCGATTTCATGCGATCCGGTCCCCGCACCCGAAACGATGGGCGGCATCAGCGAATGCGCTTCCAGCATTCCGGTGAGTTCGGCGAGGCGCCCGGCGCACATATCCGCTTCGCGCCGCCGCTCCGCGTAATCGGCGATATGTTGCAGGTATCCTGCATAGGCGTGGATGCCGGCAAGACTCAGGCTGTTCGATTGGGCAACCTGTTGCGCCACGCCGAGCGCCGCCTTCGCGCTGCGCGCGCCGGTCCTTTCGCCGCCGATATTGATTTCGACGAACACCTCCAGTGGCTTGTCCGCCGCCCCGGCGGCGCGGGATAGAACCTGCACGTTTTCGACGTTGTCCGCGGCGACTTTCAAGCCGTCGGCGATGGCATTGAGGGCGATCAGCCGTTCGATCTTGGCGTCGCCGACCACCGGAGAGGTGATCAACACGCCCGGGATGCCGCCCCG
>JAOTYV010000186.1 GCA_029861675.1 Alphaproteobacteria bacterium | reverse complement strand
CGAGGACCTGGTGTGTGAGCATTCGCTGATTTACTCGCGCGGGCTGCTTGGATTCGACGAACTGACCGCGGAAGAAAAGGCAAACTTCAAGCCGGTGCGCCAGCGGCTGGTCCGGACACATCCGGTAACCGGCCGAAAGTCGCTTTATTTGTCCGCGCATGCGGGCACCATCGTCGGATGGCCGATGCCCGAAGCGCGCATTTTCCTGCGCGATCTGATGGAGGACGCCACCAAGCCGGAGTTTGTTCATATACACCACTGGCGCCCGCATGATTTGGTCATCTGGGACAACAGGCAGACAATGCACCGGGTGCGGCGGTTCAACGACACGACCGACAAGCGTGATATGCGCCGGACCACGATCGCCGGCGATACGCCCACCGCGACGCAAGCGGCATAGCGCCGGATTCGGCACCGGGCAACGGCGGCAAATACGCATTGAAAAATTACGGCGCCGCATCGTTCCTCGCTCCCTTCAAGGTGCGCAGCTACCGGTTTCAGTGGCCCGCCGATCTGGCGACCTCCTGGGCGTTCGAGATGGAAACGATCATCCTCGGCTGGTATGTGCTGGTCCAGACCGAATCGGTGATCCTCTTGACGATTTTCGGATCGCTGCAGTTTCTCGGCACCCTGATCGCGCCGATGCTAGGTCTCGTCGCCGACAAGGTCGGCCGGCGCACGATGCTGTGCATCATGCGGGCGTTTTACACCGCAATGGCGGCGGTGATCATGACCGCCGGCCTGACGGATCACCTCACGCCCTATCTCGTCTTCGCCGTCGCGGCGCTGGTCGGCTTGGGCCGCCCGTCCGATCTGGTCATGCGCAATTCACTGATCGGCGACACCATGCCGCCGGGCCGGCTGATGAATGCCCTGGGATTGTCGCGTACGACGCAGGATTCCGCCCGGATCGCCGGCGCGCTCGCGGGTGCCGGGCTGTTTTCGATTCTCGGCATCGGCGCGGCCTATATCTTCGTCACCGTCTTCTACGCGGCGAGCTTCCTGCTGACGCTCGGCGTCTCCAACATCCGCCCGAAGCCCGACGCGGCCGAACCGGCGGCCGACGGAAGCCCCGGCCGACCATCATTCTGGCGCGAAATGAAGGTCGGCATCGCCTACGTCTGGAACACGCCCCGTGTCCTCGCGATCATGTGCCTCGCATTCCTGGTCAACCTCACCGCCTATCCCATGTCGAACGGCCTGCTGCCGTATGTCGCCAAGGAGGTCTATATGCTGGACGAGAACGGTCTGGGACAGCTCGTCGCGGGATATGCCAGCGGGGCCCTGCTGGCATCATTGTTGATGGCATGGACCGGCGGACCACGGCGCCCCGCCCGGTTCATGCTGATCTACATTTCGATTTGGTATGCGCTGTTGCTGGTGCTGGGACAGCTTGAATCCCGGGCGACCGGCGCGCCCACGCTGGTCCTGATCGGCCTCGCCCAAGGCGCCGGGATGGTCACCATGTCGGTCACTTTGCTCAGCACGGTTACCGCGGAATACAGAGGCCGTGTCATGGGCGTTCGCGCGCTCGCCATTTACGGACTGCCCTTGGGGTTGATGGGGTCCGGGGTGCTCATCGGCTGGATCGGTTATGCCACCACGATTACCGTCTATTGCATTGTCGGGATTACCTTTACCGCGCTGATCGGACTCAAATGGCGCGCCACCATCTGGCACTAACGGCACCGTGGGTCGGCCCGGCCACACCCCGGATAACGGCTGGCGGCACTACCGTTTTTGTTGACAATTTGCCAAGGCAATCTACTTTTTTGGATATTCGCTAGCCCCTCGCGAGTTCGCCCGGGGCTTTTGTTTTGTCGCCGCAATATTGATAGGTTGCGGCGCGCGAGCCGTCCGATCTCGCTCAAATGAAAAAAGATCGCCCGAGTGGCGGCAAGTAGGGGAGAAAACGTGAAGCCAGCCGTCCGTCGCCATACCCGAATTCCGGGATTCCCGAAGCCGCAGGGACTCTACGACGGTCGTCACGAACACGATTCGTGCGGTATCGGATTCATCGTCAATATCAAGGGCAAAAAAAGCCATTCGATCGTCGATCAGGGCTTGCAGATTCTGCGCAACCTCACCCATCGGGGCGCGGTGGGCGCCGACCCGCGAGCCGGCGATGGCGCCGGCATCCTGATCCAGCTGCCGGACGCCTTCTTTCGCGAAGAATGCGATTCCTTGGACTTGGAGTGGCCGGGCGCCGGGGATTTCGGCGTCGGCATGGTGTTCCTGCCGAAATCCGCCGCGGAAAGGCGGGAATGCGAGACGATTTTCGAGGAATTCGTCGTGGCCGAGGGTCAGTCCATTCTCGGCTGGCGCGACGTCCCGGTCGATGCGGACAATCTCGGTGTGTCGGTCATGCCGACCGAACCCGCCATTCGGCAGGTCTTTGTCGGCCGCGGCGCCAATTGTCCCGATACGGATGCATTCGAGCGCAAATTATTCGTCATCCGCAAGCAGGCCGAGCTTACGATCGAGGCAATGGGCGACGGCTATGGGGATTTTTACGTCCCATCCCTATCGGCGCGGACCATCGTCTATAAGGGTATGCTGCTGGCCGACCAGGTCGGGAGCTATTTCCGCGACCTCGCCGACGACCGGGTGGTTTCGGCACTGGCCATGGTGCATCAGCGGTTTTCGACCAATACCTTCCCGACCTGGAAGCTTGCCCATCCGTTCCGGATGATTTGCCACAACGGTGAAATCAACACCTTGCGCGGCAACCTGAACTGGATGAACGCGCGCCGGCACAGCATGCAGTCCGATCTGTTCGGCGACGACCTTGACAAGGTTTGGCCGCTGATCGCCGAGGGTCAATCCGACTCCGCCTGTTTCGACAACGCTCTCGAACTTCTGCTCCGCGGCGGATATTCGATGGCGCACGCCATGATGCTGTTGATCCCGGAGGCCTGGAAGGGCAATGCCCTGATGGATGCGAAACGCCGGGCCTTCTACGAATATCATGCCGCGCTGATCGAGCCTTGGGACGGGCCGGCGGCGGTTGCCTTTACCGACGGGCGCCAAATCGGCGCGACACTCGACCGTAACGGGCTGCGCCCGGCGCGCTATCTGGTGACGGATGACGATACCGTGCTAATGGCTTCGGAAATGGGCGTGCTGCCCACGCCGGAGGGGCGCATCGTCAAGAAATGGCGGCTGCAGCCGGGCAAGATGCTGTTGATCGACCTCGATCAGGGCCGGATTATCGACGACGAGGAAATCAAGGCGGAGCTTTCCCAAGCGCGGCCCTATCAAGAATGGCTCGACCGTACGCAAATCAAGCTCGAGGGCCTGCCGGCGACAACGCACGGCCCCGAACGGTCGAATACACCGAGCCTGCTCGACCGCCAACAGGCGTTCGGTTACACGCAGGAAGATCTCAAAACCATCATGGCGCCGATGGCGATCACCGGCCAGGAAGCGACGGGGTCGATGGGCAACGACACGCCGATCGCTGCGTTGTCGAAGCGTCCGAAACTGCTCTACGCCTATTTCAAGCAACTGTTCGCCCAGGTCACCAACCCGCCGATCGACCCGATCCGCGAGGAATTGGTCATGTCGCTGATCTCGTTTATCGGACCGCGGCCAAATCTTCTCGGCCTGGACACGACCGGCACCAACCGGCGGCTGGAAGTCCGCCAGCCGATCCTGACCAACGATGACTTGGAGAAAATTCGGTCGATCGGCGAGGTGGCCGACAACGCCTTCCGAACGATAACGCTCGATTTGACCTATCCGGCCGACGGCGGCGCGGACGGAATGAAGGACGCGCTGACGGCGCTTTGCGATCAGGCGGAAAAGGCGCGCCACGAGAACTGCAACATCATCATTCTGAGTGACCGCCCGGTCAGCGCGGACCGCATCGCCATTCCGGCGCTGCTCGGCACATCGGCGGTGCATCACCGTCTCATCCGCAAGGGCCTGCGCACCGGACTGGGCCTCGTGGTCGAGACCGGCGAAGCCCGGGAAGTACATCATTTCTGCGTTCTTGCGGGTTACGGCGCGGAAGCCATCAATCCGTATCTGGCCTTCGAGACATTGTCGGATATGCGGCGCGAACTACCCGAAGAAGTCACCCAAGCCGAGGCGGAGAAGCGCTACATCAAGGCGGCCGACAAAGGCATCTTGAAAGTCATGTCCAAAATGGGCATCTCGACCTATCAATCCTATTGCGGTGCGCAGATCTTCGATGCCGTGGGGCTGGCGAGCACGTTCGTCGATGAACATTTCTTCGGCACGCACACCGCGATCGAAGGCGTCGGTCTGCGGGAAATTGCCGAAGAAACGGTCACCCGTCACCACCAAGCCTTCGGCGATGATGAAATTTATCGCAGCTTCCTCGATGCCGGCGGCCAGTACGCGATGCGGGTCCGCGGCGAAGCGCATTCCTGGACACCGGATACCATCGCCAGCCTGCAGCATGCGGTCCGCGGCAACGCCGAGGAAAAATATCGGGTATTTGCCGAGCTGGTGAACGACCAGAGCGCGCAGATGATGACAATGCGCGGGCTGTTCGAATTCACCCACTCGAATGCTCCGATTAAGGTCGATGAGGTCGAACCGGCGGCCGAGATCGTCAAGCGGTTCTCCACCGGCGCCATGTCGTTCGGGTCGATCTCGCGCGAAGCGCATTCCACGCTCGCCGTTGCGATGAACCGGATCGGCGGCAAGTCGAATACCGGCGAGGGCGGCGAGGAAGCCGACCGGTTCACGCCGATGCCGAACGGCGATTCGCGGCGCTCGGCCATCAAGCAGGTCGCGTCCGGCCGGTTCGGCGTGACCACCGAATATCTGATCAATTCGGACATGATGCAGATCAAGATGGCGCAAGGCGCGAAGCCCGGCGAGGGCGGCCAGCTGCCCGGCCATAAGGTCGATGCCGTGATCGCCAAGGTGCGTCATTCGACACCGGGCGTAGGCTTGATTTCACCGCCGCCGCATCACGATATCTATTCGATCGAAGATCTGGCGCAGCTCATCTACGATCTGAAAAACGTCAATCCGTACGGCGACGTCAGCGTAAAGCTGGTTTCCGAGATCGGCGTCGGCACGGTCGCGGCGGGCGTCGCAAAGGCGAAAGCCGATCACGTAACGATATCGGGATTCGAGGGCGGTACCGGCGCAAGCCCGCTTACCTCCATCACCCACGCCGGTTCTCCCTGGGAAATCGGGCTCGCGGAGACGCATCAGACGCTGGTGTTGAACCGATTGCGTGGGCGCATCGCCGTCCAGGTCGATGGCGGTTTGCGGACCGGGCGCGATGTCGTGATCGGCGCAATGCTTGGCGCCGACGAATTCGGGTTCGCGACCGCCCCGTTGATCGCCGCCGGCTGCATCATGATGCGCAAATGCCACCTCAACACCTGCCCGGTCGGTATCGCGACCCAGGACCCGGAATTACGCCAGCGTTTCACCGGGACACCGGAACACGTGATCAATTATTTCTTCTTCGTCGCCGAGGAAGTCCGCGAACTCATGGCGCAAATGGGATTCCGGAAGTTCGACGAGCTGATTGGCCGTTCCGACCTTCTCGACCAGCACAAGGCGATTGCACACTTCAAGGCGCAGGGTCTCGACCTGTCGCGCATACTGCACACGCCGGAGGCCGCACCGGGAGTAGCGATCCGCAATGACGAGCGGCAGGACCACGGAATCGACAAGGTTCTGGACCGGTCGCTGATCGAACAGGCCGAGCCGGCCCTGACCGATGGCACGTCGGTCACCATCGAAAGCAAAATCCGCAACACAGATCGCACGGTCGGCGCGATGCTGTCGGGTGCGGTGGCCAAGCGCTACGGCCACAAAGGACTGCCCGAAGATACCATCTCGATAACAATGACCGGGACCGCCGGGCAAAGCTTTGGCGCCTTTCTTGCCCACGGCGTGTCGATCGAGTTGATCGGCGAAGCGAACGACTATGTCGGCAAGGGATTGAGCGGCGGACGGCTGGTAATCCGTCCGCCCGAAGACAGCAAGATCGTTCCGGAAGAAAGCATTATCGTCGGCAATACGGTGCTGTACGGCGCGATCGCGGGCGAATGCTATTTCCACGGCGTCGCCGGCGAGCGGTTTGCGGTGCGAAACTCCGGCGCTATCGCGGTAGTCGAAGGCGCCGGCGATCATGGTTGCGAATACATGACCGGCGGTATTGTCGTGGCGCTTGGCCCTGTCGGGCGCAACTTCGCCGCCGGTATGAGCGGCGGCATCGCATATGTCCTCGACGAGGAAGGCAATTTCGACGAACGCTGCAATCTCGCGATGGTCGAATTGGAACCGATCAGCGCCGAGGACGACAAGCTGGAACAAACCGCCCATCAGGGCGGCGACCTGGAATCGCACGGCCTCGTCGACATCATGCGCGACATGACGCAGTTCGATAGCGAACGGTTGTACCAGTTGATCGAACGGCATGCGCATTACACGAACTCTGCGCGGGCGCGCATGATCCTCGACGACTGGGAGATCTATCAGCGCCGTTTCGTGAAAGTAATGCCGGTGGACTACCGCCGAGCCTTGCAGGAAATGCACACAACCCGGAACCCCTCCAAGACGACCCGGACGGGGGCGTAACATGGGAAAGATAACGGGTTTTCTGGAGATCGATCGCCAGGATCGAAAATACGCGCCGGCCGGCGACCGGGTCCGGCACTTCAATGAATTCCTCATCCCGATGGATCACAAGCAGGTCGCCCAACAGGGCGCCCGCTGCATGGATTGCGGCATCCCGTTTTGCCATCAGGGCTGTCCCGTGAACAACATAATCCCGGACTGGAATGACCTCGCCTATAAAGAGGACTGGCAAGGGGCGCTCGAAGTGCTTCACTCGACAAACAATTTCCCCGAATTCACCGGCCGGATTTGCCCGGCGCCCTGCGAAGAGGCGTGCACGCTCAATATCGACGACAATCCGGTCACGATTAAGACCATCGAATGCACGATCGTGGACACCGGCTGGGACGAAGGCTGGATCGTCGCCAATCCGCCGCTACGCAAAACCGGCAAACGGGTGGCCGTTGTCGGCTCGGGGCCCGCGGGTCTCGCCTGTGCGCAGCAGTTGGCACGCGCCGGCCACGATGTCGTCCTGTATGAAAAGAACGCCAAGCCCGGCGGATTGCTGCGCTACGGCATTCCCGATTTCAAGATGAGCAAGCATCTGATCGACCGCCGCGTCGCGCAAATGGAAGCGGAAGGCATCGTTTTCCGCAACAATTGCGCGGTCGGCGTCGACGTCAAGGCGGCGGACCTGCTGGACGAATTCGACGCCGTGGCTCTGACCGGTGGCTCGGAGAGACCGCGCGACCTTCCGGTACCCGGCCGCGATCTGGCGGGTGTCGAGTTCGCCATGGACTACCTGACGCAGCAGAATCGGCGCATCGGCGAGGAACCGCTGGGGAACGTGGGAGACATTCTCGCGGACGGCAAGCATGTGGTGGTGATCGGCGGCGGCGATACGGGTTCGGATTGCATCGGCACGGCTTTCCGCCAGGGCGCGGTGTCCGTCTCCCAGATCGAGATCATGCCGCGGCCGCCGGAACACCCGGACAAGGGTTCGACCTGGCCGCTTTGGCCGGCAAAAATGCGCACTTCTTCATCCCAGGCCGAAGGCGCCCAACGCGACTGGGGTGTCGCCACGAAGGAACTGACCGGCACCAATGGCGTGGTCGACACGCTGCACGGCGTGCGTCTCGACGGCTCGATGCAGGAGATTCCCGGCAGCGACTTCACCTTGCAGGCGGACCTCGTGCTGCTGGCCATGGGATTCGTCCATCCGGTCCATGGCGGCATGATCGAGGAAATCGGCATGGAGCTCGACGGACGCGGCAATGTCATGGCCAATACCGAGGACTATCAGACCTCGACACCGAAACTGTTTGCCGCCGGCGACATGCGGCGCGGCCAATCCCTCGTCGTTTGGGCGATCCGCGAAGGCCGGCAATGCGCCCACTCGATCGACCGGTTTCTCATGGGCGAGTCGACGCTGCCGCGCTAAAGCAAATCCCGAGCGAACCGAAGCGGTTCGTGACGACGTATTTGCGTATAAACAAAGAGTTAGCAGGCTGCTGAAAAACACGCTCAGCGGGGGTTGCCCGCACCCTTCGTCAAGCTCAGGATGAGGTCAACCCGTTGGAAACATTTAGCCTCACCCTGAGCTTTACGAAGGGTGCGGCTGCGAGCGACACGTTTTTCTGCAGCCTGTTAGACCATTTCACGTGAGTCAATTTAAACAAAAATTGGTCTAGCCACGGCGCATGCCGAACGGGCCGGGCCGTGCTCGACAGGCTTACTCGTTGGCGTACTTCAGGTATTGCCCGAGCCAATCGCAGTCAACCAGCGCGACATAGGCCTCGATCAACCGCTTGGTAATCGGACCCGGAATTTCGCCGTCACCGATCCGCCGGCCGTTGATGCTGGTTGCCGGACAGATGCACCAGCTGGACGAGGTGATAAATGCTTCGTCGGCGGACACCGCGTCGAAAAAATCAAGATCGGCCTCCTCGACGGGAATACCGAGTTCGCGCGCGAGATCGATCGCCGTCTGCCGGCTGACGCCCGGCAGGACGTACCGCTCCTTCGGCGTCAGCACCACGCCATCACGGACCAGAAAGAAATTACTGCCGCGGCCCTCGGCAAGATTGCCGTTGGTGTCGAGCATGATTGCCTGCGCTTCCGAATTCTGCGCGCGCACCTCGAGGTCGGCGATCACGAGATTGATATAATTTTGCATTTTGGCCCGGGGACTCAACGTATCCGGCGGCGGCCGCCGCACCGAGGGAATGACCAGCTCAAGGCCCCGCCGGTAAAACTTTGCCCGGCCACGGAAGGGCAGCGGCCGGCACTCGACAATTACGGTCGGGCCGTCAAAATCCGGCCAAGCCTGCCCGTCGGCCGGATCGATCCCGCGGGTCACCCGTTGGGTCACCCAAATGTCTTCGTCCACTGAAACTTGCCGCAGATTGCGCGCCGCAACGTCTTCGGTGATGCTGCAAAACTCCTGCCGCGTCAGTCCTGGATCGATGTCGAGATACGCCAGGGACCGAAACAACCGGTCGATGTGGTCGTCGAGGCGGAAAATTTTGTGGCCGAATGTACGGGTCGTGTCGAATACCGCGTCGCCGTATTTGAAACCCCGGTCACGAAACGGAATGCGGGCATCGCGCTCCGGGATGATCTCTCCATTGAACCATACTACCCATTCGTCGGAACCGGCCACGGCTGCCTCCTCGTTCTAGTGCAATATCCGAGCGTCGGCCCGAGCATTGGGTGCTGTCAATGGCCACCGCCTAATGCCCGTGCGGGAAGTGTCGGCGTCGCGGCGACAGAAGTGGCGGCGAGACCGGCCTAGGGCAGGTCC
>JAOTYV010000185.1 GCA_029861675.1 Alphaproteobacteria bacterium | reverse complement strand
CCGGGCCTTTTCCTCGTCCACCTCCTCAACATTGCCGTTGAAGGACGCAAACGGGCCGTCGCTGACCCGTACCTGCTCGCCGATTTCAAAGGTGACAGACGGCTTCGGCCGCTCCACCCCTTCCTTAATCTGATGCAGCAAATGTTGCGCTTCGCGCTCGCTGATCGGGCTCGGCCGGCCCCGGCTCCCGAGGAAACCGGTCACCTTGGCCGTATCCTTGACCAGATGCCAGCTTTCGTCGGTCATGTTCATCTTGACCATCACATAGCCGGGAAAGAATTTGCGTTCCGCGTTCACCTTGGACCCACGCCGCATCTCGACAACTTCCTCGGTCGGCACCAATACTTCCTCGATATCGTCCTCAAGCCCTTTTTGAAGGGCCTGCTCGGTGATCGACTGCGCCACTTTGCGCTCGAATCCCGAATATACGTGAATGACGTACCAGCGATGCGCCATGACTAGCTTCCGATTCCCAACACCAATTGAACGAGCTGCGAAATTATCGCATCCACCGCGAAGAAGAATATTGCCGCCAGCACCACCATAATGAACACCATCACGGTCGTGATTCCTGTCTCTTTTCGGGTCGGCCAAGTAACCTTTTCGGTTTCTTGGCGAACCTCGCGCATAAATTGGGCCGGACTCGTTTTTGCCATGGTCCCTATCTCTTGGCCTCTATTTCCCGTTGATCGTCCACTGCCCACCACGGGTACTGGCAGGAGTGGAGGGGCTCGAACCCGCAACCTCCGGTTTTGGAGACCGGCGCTCTACCAATTGAGCTACACTCCTGTAGTCATTTGCCGCCAATCGGCTGTTTTCTTATTCGATAATCGAGGTGACGACGCCGGCGCCGACCGTCTTGCCGCCTTCACGGATCGCGAAACGCAGGCCGTCATCCATCGCAATCGGCACAATCAGCGTCACTTCCATCGAGATGTTGTCGCCCGGCATCACCATCTCCGTCCCGTCAGGCAATACAACCGAGCCCGTCACATCCGTCGTCCGGAAGTAAAACTGCGGACGGTAGTTCGAGAAAAACGGCGTATGACGCCCGCCCTCGTCCTTCGTCAGGATGTAGCACTCGCACTTGAACTTCGTGTGCGGCGTGATCGAGCCCGGCGCCGCCAATACCTGGCCCCGCTCAACACCCTCCCGGTCGATGCCCCGCAGCAAAGCGCCAATATTGTCGCCCGCCTCGCCCTGATCCAGAAGCTTCCGGAACATCTCCACACCCGTGCACACCGTCTTCGACGTGTCCCGGATACCAACGATCTCGATCTCGTCGCCAACATTCACGATGCCGCGCTCGACACGGCCCGTGACAACCGTGCCGCGGCCCGAAATCGAGAAAACATCCTCGATCGGCATCAGGAACGGCAAGTCCTTCGGACGGTCCGGCTGCGGTATATACGCGTCAACCTGCTCCATCAGTTCCTTGATCGTGTCCGCGCCCGTCGCCGTATCGCCGCCTTCCAGCACCGCAAGCGCCGAACCCTTCACGATCGGAATGTCGTCGCCCGGGAAATCATACGAGGACAGAAGCTCCCGAACCTCGAGCTCGACAAGCTCCAGAAGCTCTTCGTCGTCCACCTGGTCGACCTTGTTCAGATACACGACGATCGCAGGAACACCGACCTGGCGCGCCAGCAGGATGTGCTCCCGCGTCTGCGGCATCGGGCCGTCCGCCGCCGACACAACCAAAATCGCGCCGTCCATCTGCGCCGCCCCCGTGATCATGTTCTTCACGTAGTCAGCATGGCCCGGACAATCAACATGCGCGTAGTGACGGGCAGCCGTCTCGTACTCAACATGCGCCGTGTTGATCGTTATGCCCCGCTCCTTCTCTTCCGGAGCCTTGTCGATCTCAGCGTAATCCGTGAAATCGGCACCGCCACCCTCCGCAAGCACTTTCGTAATCGCCGCGGTCAGCGTCGTCTTGCCGTGGTCAACATGCCCGATCGTTCCGATGTTGCAATGCGGCTTCGTACGCTCAAATTTCGCTTTCGACATTGGCCTCGTTCTTCCTATTCGTTACCTCAACCCATCCGCCAACCGGCGGAACACCCTATAAACCTGCCAGGGACCAGATCTTGTTTCCGATCCGGTTCCCCCTCACGACTATTCGGCGCAATATCTGCTGCCGGCCCCTTGTCACTACCGCCTTCACATGCTGGAGCGGGCGGCGGGAATCGAACCCGCATCACCAGCTTGGAAGGCTGGGGTAATAGCCTTTATACGACGCCCGCTGAACTGTTCCGGCCCCGCACCTATATTCGTCTCGACCTCATTTGGCCCCACATACAAATCCGCTGGCCAGACCATTCCACCACGCATCGGACGCCGCCGAATGATGGTGGAGGGGGTTGGATTCGAACCAACGTAGGCATAGCCAACGGGTTTACAGCCCGTCCCTTTTAACCACTCAGGCACCCCTCCGCGACCGTACAGAACCGCTGTCCCGGCGGATTGGGCACTATCGTGATTTAACACTGATTGTCAACGGCAAAACCGACACCCGAATAGCACAAAGCCCGCCGCTCGCACGGCTTCTGCAAAGCAGGTGGCGCAGTGCGAGTTGCGTATCCTTCGACAACTCAATAGTAAGGTGGAAGATGGCTAAAATCAAGACAACCAAATCGCCGCCGGCTAAGCGGCCGCCGCGGCGAACCCGGTCGCCCGACGCCCCAGGGACTCTTTGGCTCTACGGGTATCACGCGGTGCAGGCGGCGCTGCGAAACCCACGCCGGGACAAATTGCGGATAATCGCCACCGAAGGGGCGGCGCGCCGGCTTAAAGAAGAGACTCCCGAACTGGCCGCGATCGACTGCGCCATACTCGACCGGACCGCCATCGACACCAGGCTCCCGGCCGGGGCCGTGCATCAGGGGGTCGCCCTCGAAACCCGCCCGCTGGAGCAGCCGGCGCTCGAAACGCTCCTGCAAGGCGCCGCCGACGACGCCGTGCTCCTGTTGCTCGACCAGGTGACGGATCCCCACAATGTCGGCGCAATTCTGCGCAGCGCCGCAGCGTTCGCCGCCGCCGCCGTCCTCATTCCCCGCCGCCATGCGCCGCCGCAAAGCGCCACTCTCGCCAAGGCGGCCAGCGGAGCGCTCGAACATGTGCCCATGGTTTCCGTCGCCAATCTGGACCGCGCCCTCCAGCAATTGCAGGAGAACAACTTCTGGTGCCTTGGATTGGATGCGGGTGCCCGCCAAACCTTGGCGCAGACGGACCTTACCGGCCGTGTGGTCCTGGTTTTGGGCGCCGAAGGGGCAGGTCTGCGCCGGCTCACCGCCGCACGCTGCGATTTACTGGTCAGGCTGCCGACACGGGGCCCGATCGACAGCCTGAATGTTTCCAACGCGGCCGCCATCGCGTTGTATGAAGCGGTGCGGAAATCGGCCGAATAGGCGTCCCGCCACCACCCGCCACCGCCAAGGAGAGCGCAAAAGCCATGGCCAAGACCGAAATCCCCCCCACCCGGCCGGATGACGGCTACTTCGTCACCCACCTCGAATGCAGCAAGACCGGCCGGCACTACCCCGCGGACCAGCTTCGGAACGTTTCCGACAGCGGGATGCCGCTGTTGGTTCGATACGATTTGGACGCTCTCCGGCAACGGTTCCCAAAGGACGCGCTAACCGCCCGCGCCAACGAAATGTGGCGCTATCGCGAGCTTCTGCCGATGCGCCGATCCGATCACATCATCCGACTGGGGGAACCGGTAACGCCGCTGATCTCCCTGCCCCGCATGGCACGCCGCATCGGCGGCGGCGAAATCCTGGTCAAGGACGAGGGCCGCATGCCCACCGGCAGCTTCAAGGCCCGCGGTCTCGCCGTCGCCGTTTCGATGGCCCATGGTTTCGGCGTCAAGCGCATCGCCATGCCGACCGCCGGGAACGCCGGCGCCGCGCTGGCGGCTTATTGCGCCCGGGCCGGCATCGAAAGCTACGTGTTTTGCCCGGAGGATGCGCCCGAGGTCACGGTGCGCGAAATCGCCTTGCAGGGCGCCAAGACCTGGCGGGTCAACGGGCTGATCAACCACTGCGGCGAAATCGTCGCCGCGGGCGCGGACCGCATGGGCTGGTTCGACATGTCGACGCTGAAAGAGCCCTACCGCATCGAGGGCAAGAAAACGATGGGTATCGAACTGGCGGAACAATTGGGCTGGGAGCTCCCCGATGTCATCTTCTATCCGACCGGCGGCGGCACCGGCCTGATCGGCATGTGGAAGGCCTTCGCCGAAATCTCCGCGCTCGGCTGGATCGGCAGGAAACGGCCCCGCATGGTGGCGGTGCAGTCGACCCGCTGCGGCCCGCTGGTCAAGGCCTTCGATGAGGGCAAAAGCGAGGTGGAGGAAGCCTGGGCGCCGGTGGAAACCACCTTGCACGGGGTGCGGGTGCCGAAACCTCTGGGTGATTTCCTGTGCCTGCAGGTCCTGTACGAGAGCGACGGCTTCGGCTCCGCGGTCGATGATGGCGAAGTCGAGGGCCTCCGCGCGGAGGTCGCGGCCGCCGATGGCGTCCACCTTGGACCGGAAGGCGCTGCGTGTTTTGCCGCCTATCGCCAGGAATTGGCCCGGGGCCGCGTGTCGCCGAAAGACCGCGTCGTTCTGTTCAACTGCGCAAGCGGCCTCAAATCCGATATGCCGCCCATGACCCGCGCCCTTGACCGGTCGAAACCGATCGACTTTGACGCCTTCTGACCGGCATCGAAAGGGTATCCGGGGACGGCACCGCCCCTGGACAGGAGCCATCGACAAGGGTACAGGATGGGTGCGAAAATTCCGCCAATGTGCCCGTGTAGCTCAGCTGGTAGAGCAGGGGTTTTGTAAACCTCAGGTCGGGAGTTCGAGTCTCTCCGCGGGCACCATATCGGCGAGTCCCGGTACGATAACGGTGTGCAAGCAAGGAGTATAATTCATGTCCGTCACGAAGCTTAAATCCAAGAAATCCTCGATCAGCGACGCCGAATGGGAGACTCGTTGCAATCTCGCCGCACTGTACCGAATCCTGCACAAGTTGCGCATGACCGACCTGATTTATACGCACATGTCCGCCCGGGTGCCGAACGAGCCCGAACATTTCCTGATCAACCGCTATGGCGAACTGTTCGACGAGACCACGGCGTCAAGCCTGGTCAAGATGGATTTCGACGGGAAGGTGATCGGCGACCCCGGCCATTTCAACGACGCCGGCTTCGTCATTCATAGCGCGGTGCTGATGGCGCGGCCGGACGCGCACTGCGTCATGCACCTGCATACCCGGGCCAGCGTCGCCGTATCGGCCCAGGCCTGCGGGCTCCGGCCGTTGAGCCAGCAATCGCTGCTGGTGCTCGGCAGCATCGGTTATCACGACTACGACGTTGCCGGCGGTAACCTGGACGAACGCGATCCCCTCGGCCGCGACTGCGCCAAGGCCGACAACATCATCCTGCGCAATCACGGGCTGCTCACCATCGGCAAATCGATCCAGGAAGCCTTCAAGAAGATGTATTTCCTGGAAACCGCCTGCCAGATCCAGACCGCTGCCGGCGACGGCGAACTGATCGAGGTCCCCGAGCCCGTCCGAAGCCAGGCAATCGCTCGATACAAGAGCAGCTTCGACAACGGAACCTACGGCGATCTCGAATGGGAGAGCCTGCTGCGTATGCTCGACCGCGAGGGCGCCGACTACCGCCAATAGGGCGCAGTGCGCGTGACGCGGCGGCCCGCAACGATTTTATACGTGCTTACGCAGGGAAAAACCGGCAATGAATGACGAAGCGGCGCAGGGCGTTCGTGTTGAAATGGTGGATCCGCAAACCGCCCGGCTCTGGCTCGACCGCGGGGATGCGGTCCTGGTCGACGTCCGCGAACCCCATGAGTTCGCCATCGAGCATGTCCACGGCGCCACGCTGATTCCGCTGTCCGCGTTCGACTCCGGGAAGATTCCCGACCACGAGGGCAAGAAACTGCTCATCATGTGCGCCAGCGGCGTGCGCTGCGGGATCGCGTCGGAAATGCTGGTAAACACGGGATATCGCGAACTCTACCGCCTTGCCGGCGGCATAATGGGCTGGAAAGCGGCGGGCGGCGGCGTCCAAGCTGGACGCTAGCGGCCCTGCGCCGGGCGGGTGTCAGGAACCCCGCGGGGATGATTAACGGTACGAGCCGGTGCGAATTGTCGCATCAGTCGCCGCACCCTGTTGACTTCGCCGGCGCGCGGCGCATTATGCGCCACTTCCCGCGCTAAAAGTCGGCATCCTAGACGGTTACTCCACGCCACCAGTTCCGATGACGTGATACGCCACGGCCGACGGAAATACGGCACCGAGCATGTATGTCCATCTGCCGATCGCCGAGATGTCGGTGAACATCTTCCTCATCTTGGGGATGGGCGCGGGCGTCGGCATGTTGTCCGGCATATTCGGCGTCGGCGGCGGCTTCCTGATGACGCCGCTCCTGATTTTCCTTGGCGTCCCCTCCCCCATAGCGGTCGGCACCGAAGCCAACCAGATCGTGGCGTCCTCGGTTTCCGGCGTGCTGGCGCATTGGCGGCGCGGCAATGTCGATTTCAAGATGGGCAGCGTCTTGCTGATCGGCGGGCTCATAGGCTCCACCTTCGGTGTCTTCCTGTTTCGTGAACTCCGCTCGATCGGCCAAATCGATTTGGTAATTCGGTTGAGCTATGTGGTTTTCCTTGGGGCCATCGGGTCGATGATGATGGTGGAAAGCATCCGTGCGATCTGGCGCAGCCGCGCCGCGACGGGACCGAAGCGCAAGCTGCATCAGCATAATTTCCTGCACGGCCTGCCCTTCAAGATGCGCTTTCGCCGTTCGAAGCTCTATATCAGCGCTTTATTGCCGCTCGGTGTCGGCTTCCTTGTCGGCGTCCTGGCGTCCATCATGGGTGTCGGCGGCGGCTTCGTCATGGTGCCGGCGATGATCTATCTGCTGGGCATGCCGACGGCCGTCGTGATCGGCACATCCCTGTTCCAGATCATCTTCGTGACCGCAAACGCCACGTTTTTCCAAGCCTACCTGAATCAAACCGTGGACGTCGTACTGTCGGTGCTCCTGCTGGTCGGCGCGGTGGTCGGCGCGCAGTTCGGCACCAAAGTCGGCAGCTACCTAAAAGGCGAGCAACTGCGGGGCCTCTTGGCATTGATGGTTTTGGCTGTTTGCGGCAAGATTTTTTACGATCTTTGGGCAATGCCGGCCGATCCCTATTCCATCGGTCAAATCATGGGGCATGGCTGATGCGCTGGATGCTGTACCTGATGGTTTTGGCGATCACGGCGTCGGTTCCGGCGCGGGCAGAACCGCTGCTGGCCGACCTGTCGGAAAGCGAACTCAAAATTACCACCGGCTTCACCGGCGCCAAAGTCCTGCTGTTCGGCTCCATCGAGGGCGACGGCGAGATCGTAATTATCGTCCGCGGGCCGAGCCAGACCGTTTCCGTGCGCCACAAGGAACAGGTCGCCGGCCTCATTTATGTCAACAAGCGCGCGGTGCAGTTCAAGGATGCGCCGTCCTACTATCACATCATGACCAGCGCGCCACTGGACGATTGGCTGCCGCAGCACACCCGTCAGCTGTTCCAGATCGGCGTCGAACACCTCAAGCTCCCGACCGTCGAGCGGGTCGGCCCGGTCGTTGTCGCCAACTTCCGAAACGCGTTGATCCGCAACATGCAGCGGATCGGCCGGTATGGCGACACCGCGGGACAGGTGCAATTCATGGGTGGCCAACTATTTCGCGCCGACCTCTATCTGCCCGCCAATGTGCTGACAGGCTTCTACAATATCGATGTCCTGCTGGTGCGCGACGGGGACGTCAAGGCGATCCAGTCAACCCCCCTGCTGATCGACAAGGCCGGGCTGGGTGCGCAGGTCTATGATTTGGCATACGGCTATCCCGCCCTTTACGGCATCGCCGCGATCATCATCGCGATCCTCGCAGGGCTCGGCGCCAATGCGATCTTCCGCAATGTGTAAAGCCGCGCGGCGGCCGCACGAACCGGTGCCCGAACCCGTTACAATCCTCGCCCACGCCGGGGACGCCGGCGGCTGCATGCCGCTCTCCGCGCGCTAGGAAACCGGCGATGAACCCGACGGTTGCGACCATCTTCTTCACCACCGCGTCGGGCGCGGGGTATGGCCTGATCGCCCTGATGGCGATCTTCCAGGCGAGCGGCATTCTGCCCACCAATCCCAAGCTTGGCCTCGTGGGATTCACCATCGCCTTCGCGTTGATTACCGTGGGGCTGGTTGCACCGGTTCTCCGTCCCGGCAGGCTGTCACAGGCCTGGGCGGCGGCGGGTCAATGGCACACATCCTGGCGGGGCCGGACCGTCGCGTTTGCCCTGCTGACCTATCCGCCGGCCGGCGCCTATGCGGCCGGATGGTATGCGGATTGGCGTCCCGATTATCTTACCGCCGTCGGCATGGTCGCGGCGATGCTCTGCATGCAGACCGTTTATTGCACCGCGATGATCTATACTTCGCGCAAAACGATCCGCGCCTGGTCCAACGCCTGGGTGCCGACGGGATTTTTCGGCCTGTCGATTTTGACCGGCGCGTTGATCCTCCACGCGCTCACGGCTGCTTTCGGTTATTTCAATTCCGCGTATTTTTGGGTCTCCACCCTGGCCATCGTCTTCGCCGGAGTCGTCAAGATGCGGTACTGGCAGATGATCGACCGCGACCTGCCGGTGAGCCCGCCCGCCGCCGCCATCGATCCGGACGATCCGGAACAACCAGCCGACGCACCCGATCCGGCGGATACAGCGGAACCGGCGCCGCAAAATTATCTGCTCGAGGGGCGGTACCATATCTTTGCCCGCGCCTATGCGGACAAACTGCGCCAACTCGCTATCGCCGCCGCCTTCATGGCGCCGATTCTGCTGATCACCCTGGCGAATGTCAGCCCTGCGGCGTCGGCAGTCACGCTGACAACCCTGGCGACGCTGGTGGCGCTCTTCGGTGTGCTGATCGAGCGATGGCTGTTCTTCGCCGAGGCCCAGGAGGCTGCCGGCGCGTGAAATTGATGCGCGAACCGCGCAAACGCGCTATGGGAATTGCCACAGGAGCACGATGCAGAAACTACTCGATACAAAGGGCCACAATTGCCCGATCCCCGTCCTCAAGGCGCGCCGCGCGATGCGCGAGCTTGCGCCGGGCGACGTGCTGACCGTGCTCGCGACGGATCCGGCGTCCTATATCGATTTCCGCCATTTCTGCGACACCGCCGGGCACAAGCTGCTGGACGCCCAGGAAGACAAGCAGGAAGGCGTCTTCACCTATGTCATCGAGTGCGTGAAATAGCGCAAACCCCGAGCGAACCGAAACGGTTCGCGACGACGTATTTGCGTAAAAACCAAGAGATAGACCATTT
>JAOTYV010000184.1 GCA_029861675.1 Alphaproteobacteria bacterium | reverse complement strand
ACGCTTCGCGCAACACCGCCGACGGCTCCGCGTCGTCCCGCAGCACGTCGATGACCGCGTCATGCCGGTCCACCGGCACATAGGCATCGCCGATGCCCGCATAGAGGCAATCGGCGGCGCGCAACCGGCTTCCGGTCAGCGCCAGATACAGGCCGATCTCGCCCGGCAGCCGCGGCAGGAAATAGGAACCGCCGACATCCGGGAACAACCCGATCCCGGTTTCCGGCATGGCGAACATCGTGGCTTCGCAAAGGACGCGATGACGGCCATGGACCGACAGACCGACGCCGCCGCCCATGGTGATGCCGTCCATCAACGCGATATAGGGCTTCGGATAGTGAAAGATGCGGCGGTTGATCCGGTATTCCTCGCGGAAAAATTCAGCGGTGACGGCGCCGCCGCGCCCATCGTAAAGCGCGCGAATATCGCCGCCCGCGCAGAAAGCCTTGTCGCCGGCGCCGCGCACGACGACGGCGCGCACCGCGGGATCGTCCGCCCAGGCATCCAAAATCGGATGCAGGTCGCGGATCATGCCGAGCGTCAGCGCGTTCAGTGCCGCCGGGCGATCGAGCGTGACCACGGCAACGCCGTGCGCAACATCGACGCGAATATCGCTACCGCTCGTCACCTGCCCCTCACCCCCGATCTACGTTTTCTGGAGCGCGCCCCCATGGTCCGACAGAAAGACCAGCGATGCGCCCCGCCGTCAACACGTGCGACGATTTCCGGGCGTATCCGCACACAAACGACATAATGAGGTCAAAATTTCACGCTATAGTGGATCTTTCAACGAGGAGGATTCAAGGTGTCCAAAATTAGTGTCCTGATTGAGATTGCCGACAAGCGCTCCGATTCATTCGCCATGCATCGATCCGCCATGAGCTCGGAAATGGAATCGACGACGCAGTCGGAGGCGCTTGGCAAGAGCCTCGCCAAGCTCGGTTTGGATATTCAGGGGGATTTCGCCCCGGTCCCGATGTTCACCAAGGATTCATCGGAAAAGGCGGTCGCGAGCCTCAGTTTCGCAGACTTCGCCTCGCCCACCGTGAATGCCGATGCCCCGTCGGACACCCACGTCATCTGTGCCCATATCGATCACAGCAACCTCGACAAGCTGACCAAGCACGAAGACGTGGCGGCGGTCTGGCCGAACGCCAAGATGACCCTGTTCGGCAACGGCGACGGCGATATGGCGCCGCCGACCGACATCGAAACCCTGTTCGGCTGGCCGAGCAGCCGCGGCGGCCTCGACTGCCGGCCGTTTCGCGACGGCGTCGACATCGCGACAATTCGCGACCGGCTCGGCGTCCAGTCGATTTGGGAAGACGGTTTCCACGGACAGAACATCGTCGTCGGCATCATCGACGAAGGCGTCAACGGCGACGTGTACCCGGTCATCGGCGGCTCCGACCTGTCGCAGATCCGCCCGCCGGGCGCGGCCCCGATTACCAGCCACGGGTCGATGTGCGCCGCGGACATCCTGGTCGCCGCGCCCGCCGCACAGCTCTACGATTATCCGTTTCTCGGCGTGCCCGATTCCGGCGGCATGCTGCAGATGTTTCAACTGGTGCTCGAGCAGCGCCGCCAGGACGGCACGCCCCACCTCACCAACAACAGCTACGGCTTCACCGGCGTGCCGCCGCAATCGGAAGCGCCGCGCCATCCGATCTGGGACCGCAACCATGTCCAGCATCGCAAGGTCCTGGAAGTCATCGCGTCCGGCGCGGCGGCGTTCTTCGCGGCGGGCAATTGCGGCCAGGAATGCCCGAGCGGCAACTGCCACAGCAGCGGCATCGGGCCGGAGCGCTCGATCCACGCCTCCAACAGCCTGGACGAGGTCGTCACCGTCGCCGCCGTCAATGCGCATCATCAACGGGTCGGATACTCCTCGCAGGGACCGGGCATGTTTGCCACCGACAAACCGGATATCGCGTCCTATACCCATCTGTTCGGCAATTTCGGTCCCGGCCGGCCGGGCGGCTTCGCGCAGCCCTATGACAACGGCACATCGGCGGCGACACCGGTCGCGGCCGGCGTGGCCGCGCTGTTGCTCTGCGCCTTCCCCGATCTGACCGCGCCGGAGCTGAAGGATGCATTGATCGCCGGCGCGATGTCGGTCGGCCCGATCGGCTTCGATCACGATCACGGCCACGGTATTGTCAATGCCGCAGCCAGCTACAATATTCTGTCCAACAGCCAAATTATGATGGTCTGAGGATCGACGCCCCGTGAAGAAATGGCTCGTCACCACCGATGCCGCGGTCAGCCTGGAACAGTTGCGCGACAAGCTCGCGCCGCTGGGCTGCACCGTCGACGCGGACTACCGGCCGGTGCCGCTCGGCGAGACCGAGATCGTCTACGGCGTGCTCGGCCCCGCCGACCTCGCGGATACGCTTGCGGGCGACGACATGGTAACGGACGTTTGCCCCAACGAGGAAATGTCGCTGTACTGAACGACGGTTCGCGATCAGCCGCGGTTCGGCAACGTCTCTATGTCGTAGCCGTGGCCGATGCGCCGGTCGAGCACCGGATCTTCGAGTTCGAATTCGAAGCGCGCCGCGGGGCGGATGCCCCCTTCCACCGCCAGGGTACCGCTGAGCATCGCGGTTCCATCGGGGAGATGGCGCTCGCCGCCCGTATAGGTCGAGATGAGCTCCAGGGGCGGCAGCAAACGGTTTACCGAGCCCTCCTGGTATAAAACGCGGTTGCCATCGATCCAGGCATGCGCCCGCAGAATCAACCGATCCCAATGATCGGCGACGTCTTCGAAATCCCACAACGCGACGGCCATCGGCTTGTCGCACATCTGTTTGGACACGGTGACGTTGTAGGTCTCCACCTTGCGATCCGTGTGATCCGATGCGGTGCCAACCAGCAATCGGCCGTGATCGGCCAGCAAGATGAATTCCGCCTCCCCGCTGCTGTCCGACCCGCAAACCTGGATGCGTTCATCGGTGGTCAGCCGGCGCGCCGACGCCCGATAGAAGATCGGCGTGGATGCGGGCCGCGCCACGCCGAGCGCTTCCAGTTCGGCGATGTGTTTGTCCCGTTCGGCCGCGTCCCGCCCGGTCCACCCGGCGACCACCAGATCGGTGGGCGTGAAATTGATCGGCGTCGTCTCGCTGCCCCGGTGAACGGTGAAGGAAAGTTCCAAATCCGACATGGTTCACTCTTTTTCATCGACGACGGGGTCGTTCATCTCGACATCCGACCGGCGCTGCTGGGCCACGATATCGCCGACCTTGAAACCGTCGCCCTTGACCGCCATCGCCGCGAAGGACTCGAAAGTCTCGGACCAGTCGCCGAGCGAATATCCGTGCCACGGCGTCTGCGGCTCGAACGGCGGCAACCCGATCTCGTCCCAAATCTCCCGCGCGCGCTCCATATATTCCCGTTTGGGCAGCGCGACCGGCGGGTAGTCGCCGCGCAGCGTGGCGTTGATCAGAACGGCCGCGCTCTCGCCGCCGTCGCGCGGCCCGCGCGGGCCATGGCCCGGGTCCTTACGGTCGAGAACCCGCAGATCGTATTGCGGCTGACTGCGGTAGCACGCAGCCCAGAAAACGGCGTCGCTGTTTTCCGGGTCGATATCTTCATCGACGGCGATGACCCATTTACCGGCGAAGCGATGCAGCGCAGATGCGCCATAGAGCGCCCGCCAGATTTCGGTCTCGGACGTATTGCGCGCCATCTGGATGACCACGAGTGCGACGACGCTGGTCAGCGGCTCATGCATATGCACCCGTTTCACCGCGCGGATGCCCAGGGTGCTCTGCAGGTGCTGCAGGAACAGCGGTTCGTAGGCCACGCGCTTGATGGTGCTCGATTCGCTCGGCGTCACCTGGCTGATAAACGACGTCAGCACCGGGTTGCGCCGGCGCGTCACCGCGGTCACCTCCATCACCGCGTTGAACTCCTGCAAGTTCACGTAGCCATGCGACTCGCCGAACGGCGCCTCGGGTTCCAGGAAATCGGTCTCGATGAAGCCTTCGATAACGTATTCGGCCTCGGCCGGCACCAGCAGGTCGACCGTCTTCGCGCGGGCCATCCGGATCGGCGCCCCGACCAGCCCGCCCGCGACGGTAATCTCGTTCATATTCTCGGGAAGTTTTTGCACCGAGGTAAACGAGACCGCCGGCGGCGCGCCGACGACCACGGCCGTCGGCATCCGTTCGCCGCGCTCCTTGTATTTCAGCCAGTGGAGATAGATGCCGGCGCGCTGCTCGACCGAGGGGTTCATGCCGAGCCGGCCCGGCCCTTTCAATTGGCCGCGATAATTGCCGAGGTTGGGGATGCCGGTATCGGGATCGCAGGTGATGTAGTGGCCCGCCGACAAGAACGGCGCGCAATCCCAACCCGGCGTCGAAATCGGCACCGGGATGGCGCCGAGCCCGCCATCGGACGCCAACAGGTCCTCGCCGGTCTGGACGATTTCGTGACACAGCGGATCGTCGACGATCTCCGGCGTGATGGGATTGGCGATCGCGTGCAGCCATTTCTCGCCGATCTGTTCGACGGGCGCGCCCATGCCGATGCTGTAGATCGCCTGGTTGCCGGCCAATCCGGCGACCAGCACCCAACCATGGTAGGCATTGCCCTTCGCATCGACCGGGTTGGTGAACAGAAACGCCATGCGGTCGGATTCCTTGAGCCCGCCGCGAAACTGCCAGCGCACCAGGGGATGCATCTCCGTATCCTTGTTCACCGGTTGATCGACCACGACCAGCCGCCCGTGCTCCGCCAGCGCCAGGATGTGATGATGCAGGTCGGGGTAACCGTCGCCCTGTTTCAAGCCGCTCCCCAGGTAGGCTTTCAGAGTCTTCAGATCGGGCGCTTTCATGTTCTTGGGACCTCAAATCGCGGCAGGGTGGTTTCCGGGTCTTCGCGGGCAAACCCGGTCAAACGGGATCGAAATAATGGGTCTCCAACAACATGCAGCCGGCCTCCGACTTGAAGGGACCGTGATGGGTGCCCGGCGGACGGCAGGCATAGGTAAACGGGGCAAACGCTTCGCCGCCGTCGCCGTTCGCGTCATTCCCCACGGTCAGGTCCCCCGAAACGAGGAAGACCTCTTCCCAGTAGTCGTGGACAAAGGCCTCGGTCGTGTAGACGCCGGGGTCGAACCGAAGCAGCCGCGTCCGGCTGCCGCGTTTGCCATCCTCGTCGAGGCTGCCGGACAGGATCTTCTGCTGAATGCCGTCCGGATAGCCCGTCGGCACTTCCCAGCCGCTCTCCATGTCGAGCGCGAAGAATTCCCTGTGTTCCTTGGTGATCGCCATGATGGCTCCTTGTTCTCGTTACTCTATCGTGTCGGCGTCGGATAGCTGTCCAGCATGTGTTCGACCAGCGCCGCGCTCGCCGTCCAATCGAATGTCCGGTAGGCGTGCCCCCGCGTGACGAAGGATGCGCCGGCATAGAACATTTCGTATTGCACGTGCCGTGAGGCGAATTCCGACCCGACCGCATCCCAGGCGAGCTTGAAGAACTTGACCCGCTCTTCCGGCGCGGCGGCCGGCGATTTCTGCGTCTTGTGGATCAAGTCGGCGAGCTTCGGATTGGCAAAATCCTCGACACCCGAGGGCAGCATGATCATGCCGCCGCCCGCGAGTTCGCGCAGCGTATTGACGACCGTCGGATAGAGCTGCTGGGTCAAAACCTGCGCCGAGTAGAGAAGGTGCCGGTCGGGCACGTAGTACTGTCCGACCGATTGCCCCTTGGCCTCCATGCCATAGAGCAGCCCCTCGACGAGGCCGACATTGGCCGAGAGTTGACCGAGCTGTTCGCGAACCTGCGGGAAACCGAGCGTCCCGTTCACCTCGGCGATGCGGTGGGCGAGACCGGCCAGGAAGCGCATCTTCACGAGCAGCCGGATCTGACATTGGTAGTTCTGGAAGATATGCGCCGGCGTCGCGTGAAACTGCTTCAGGGTCATCTCGGTATCCTGGTTCACGAAGACGCGGTCCCAGGGCACTTTGACGTCGTCGAAATACAGCACGGCGTCGTTCTCGTCGAAACGGCTCGATAGGGGATTGTCGAACACCGACGGCGCCGCCTCTTCATAGGATTTGCGCGAGAGGATCTTGAGGCCCTTGACATTCATCGGCACGGCGAAGGAGAGCGCATGTTTTTCGTCGCCCGGCTGGAGCGGTTGAATGCAGGTAACGAATACTTCGTTGGCCATGATGCTCGACGTGGCCAGCATCTTCGCGCCGCGTACGGTCAGCCCCTCGCCGTCTTCGTCGACCACGCCCGCCGCGAGGTATTCATCCGCCTGTTCGTGCGCAGCCTTGGAGCGGTCGGCCTGCGGGTTGATGATCACGTAGGTCAGGAACAGGTCGTTGTCGCGGGCATACCGGTAATAGTCGCGCAGCGCGCCGGCGCGCTTCTTGTCGTACTCGTCGAACAGCTCCGCGCCCATCGCCATGCCGCTGATGCACGAAGCGACGTGATCCGGCGACCGACCCATGAAGCCGTAATGGGTCTCGGCCCAGCGTTCCAGCGCGCGCCGCCGGGTCAGCAATTCGTCGTAGGTCGTCGGCTGTTGCCATTGCCGGTTCACCCGGTCGCCGGTTTCCGGCGAGGCGAAGGTAAGCAAGTCCACATTCTCGGGCGCTGCCTGGACATCGTACAGCGCCGCGGCCGATTGCACCGAATTGCGGAACGCAACATGGTCGGTCACGTCGGCGACGCGCTCGCCGCGCAAAAACACCTCACGGCCGTCGCGCAGCAATTCGAGGTGTTTGTCGCCGGTTTTTATCATTGATATCTCCAAAGGAGCCTACACATCAATCCTCGACAAGCGCCGCGACCGCGTCGTGGCCGTCGGCGAGATCACGATCGTCGACCGCCATGTCGAGAAATCCGCAGCGGGTGAAACGGTGCCGGTCCTCGAATGGGACGGTCGCGTCGATGCCAAGCTTGGTGCGAATGCCGTCGTCGCTGACCCGCACATATTCATGTCCGCGCGCGCCGGGAATCGGGATCAAATCGCGCGACGCCTCGAACCGGGTCGCGATGGCGTATTCGACGTCGTGCGGGTCGCGGATGTCGATATCGTCATCGACCACGGTTACGAGATCGAGGTCCTTCAAGGCGCCGAACGCGGCCAGGATCGCATTCCGCTGCAGCCCATTGTGTTGCGGCATGGTCTTGCGCACCTGGAGCACCGCGTGAAACCGGTGCAGGCCGCCGGCGGTCATCTCCGCGTCGCTGACGATCGGCGCCGCCGATTGAAGCACCTGCAACAGGCTGGCCTCGAGAACGTATTTGCGCAGCATCACCGTCTCCCGGCCATAGCCGTTGATGGCATGATAGATCGGCTTGCGCCGATGGGTCAGCGCGGTAATCTCGACGACCGGCGCCGGCCCCTCCGGCGACTGGAAACCGATGAATTCGCCGAAAGGTCCCTCGGAGACGGTCTCATCGGTCAGGATCCGGCCTTCGAGAACGATCTCGGTTTCCGTCGGCACGACGATATCCTGGGTCACCGCCTTGACCACCGGCAGGCTCCGGCCCGCGAGGCCGCCTGCAACCGCGATCTCGTCCGCCGTCTCCGGCATCTGCGATCCCATGGTGGCCGCGGTGTATTGCAGGGCAAGGTCGGTGCCGATGCAGATCGCGATCGGCAGGCTCTCGCCGGACCGCTGCGCGCGCTCGAACGCCGCCCGCAAATGCCGCCCATAATCGAGCTTGATCGCGGTGCGGTTCGGCCCCAGCAATTGCAGCCGGTGATAGGACGCGTTGTGCACACCGGTATCCGGATCGCGGACGATCACAACGCCGGCGGTGACGAACCGGCCGGCATCCTCGTCCGTGTGGAACAGCGCCGGCAGGATATCGCGGATATCGAAATCCTCGGTGAATACGCACTCTTGCGCCGGGGCGCTCTTGACCGTCTCGGGCGGCCGCGGCTCGCTCAAAGCCCGGCCGACAAGACTTCGAATGCCGTTATAGTCGACACCGAACGCCGCCTCGCAATTCTTTTGGCAGCACAGCAGATTGCCGATAATCGGCATGGCCGTGTTTTCGCCGGCAGGAAACAGCAGCGCGGGCCCGCCGTCGCGCTGCTTCATGATCGATGCGATTTCGAGATTGGTGTCGGCCGGCGCGGTATAGGTCTGCACCCGCCCCTCCTGCGACATGCGCGTCAGCGCCGCGCGGAACCGCGTGTCCATGACGCCGAGATTCGAATATTTTTCCGTCATAGACCCGTCTCGCCGTTACGTCGATCCTCCCAGCGGCAATCGTTGGGACATCCTGCCCGCAGGATCATGTGCCACCCGCGCCCTTGTCAACTTAATCGGACATTAGGGAAATTTTTCTAATGGTATATCAATCCGCTTGGACCGCCTGTTCCGATCCTTAGCCAATCTCGTGCTCACCGTCAGAAGTTGCCCCCCATGATCCGCCTCACCTGTGCCGTCGCCTTCTCGATTTGCTCGATGACAATGCCCGCCGGCGCAGCCGGATATGGCAGCAGCGCGGCAATTCAGGCAGCCTGCGCCAAGCCGATGCCACAGGTCGTGACCAAGGAATTGGCCGCGCATCTTGCCAAGGGCCGGAATTCCCTGTCCAGCCTGCCGAAGATCACCTGCGCCGCCATCTTGTTTGGCGATACGCGCGACCGCGTGCTGAGCTTCGCGCCCGCGCCGGACGGATCCTATTTCGTCACCCGGACCCAGAAACCGAGGCGCAAGAGAGCGGCATTCGAGATGGGGCAAACGCCGGTCAATTTCGCCCGGCGCTTGCGCAACGGCTGGCAGATCCGGCGCTGGGAATTCGAAAACAAGAATTTCAGCATCTCGCCGAAAACCACCTTGAAGTTCCGCAGGATCGATGCGAACCCAACAGGCAAGGGCAACACCGATATCCAAACCATTCGGGTGCTCAAGGTTTTCCCGATCCGACAGGGCGGCAAGCTAAGAGACCGCCTGGTCGTCCTGCTCGACGATTGGGCCAGTGGCGCGCACCCACCGCCCCGCCGGAGCGGAAATGGCTGGTCTATTCCGAGCGCGCGAACGCCGTCCTGATGCACTCGATCCTCTATGTAAAGGGCCGGAACAGCCGGCAATGGGACGCAACGGATGTTCGCTTCATCGGCTACCTCACCAAGGGTCGATGGAACCTCGCAATCAAAGCCGACGCATTGGCGCCATTGCGCGCCTATTTGAAAAACCTCAATCTGTGGAGCGTTCCATGAGAATGCCCGTTTCGGCCTCTACTAGACCGCGCAGACGATTATTCCGGACGGCCGCAATCTAACCGCTGTCGGAATGTCATATCCCTAGTGCTTGGCGATTCCGAAATGCGCCTTGTCGCCCCAGAGGTCACTGATCCTCTGATCGCGCCCGCAGCGATGGCGGTAGAATTTATAGCGCACAGGACTCTTCTTA
>JAOTYV010000464.1 GCA_029861675.1 Alphaproteobacteria bacterium | reverse complement strand
ATCGAGCAGGATCAGGTCGTCCCCGACTTCGACCATGTAGCCCGAGCTCATCCGCCGCAACGACGGCGTCGGGGTCCCGGTGCCTAACAGCGTAATCTTCATCGTGCTTTCCCCTGAGTTTGGTGCAGGCATTGTATGGCGGACGGCATGACCGGGCCGGATGGATGCAGTCTACAGGCTGACGGTCGCTGTCACTATCCGTGATCAATGTACCGGAGCTGCCCTTGCGGCGCGTCATGGCTTTAGCCGGGTGCGGTCCGGGCGTTCGCTGCAGCCCGTACGCTTCATCTGTCTGATACAGGCCAACCCGGGGACACCTGTGAATTCCGCCCGTCCGCTCGCCGCGGGACTTTCGTGAAAGGCCCGGACGGCATTAAGATCGACGCCGTTACATTCCCCGGAAAGGACCGATCATGACCGTCTACAAGAGCGCCTGCCATTGCGGCGCCGTTGCCGTCGAACTCGAGACGGATACCGATCCCGCCGAGGTCGACGTTCGTCAGTGCCAATGCTCTTTCTGCCGCGCCCATGGCGCGATCTCGGCCAGCGATCCGGCCGGGCGCATCCGCTACATCGAAAACACCCCGGGAGCGATCAACCGGTACCAGTTCGGCACCAAGTCCTGCGATTTCATCCTGTGCCGGCATTGCGGCGTCTATCTCGGCGCGACGATGGACGACGATAAGACCCCGGGCTACGCGACGACCAACATCAGGCATTACGCGGATCGGGCGCTGTTCACCAAGCCTCCCCGGCAAACCGTCTATGACGACGAAGGCCTGGAACCCCGCCTCGAACGCCGGCGCAGAAACTGGACGCCGATTGCCGGGTAGGGCAAATCCCGAGCGAGCCGAAACGGTTCGCGACGGCGTATTTGCGCAAAAATATGGAGATAGACCAATTCGCGGGGGTCAATTTGAACAAGAAATGGGCTGGCAGCCGGGACAGAAAGGTCACGGGCCCGTCAAGTCTCGCTCCAGAAACTCCAGCCGGTCCTGCCCCCAATACAGGGACCCGTCGACGACATAGGTCGGTGTGCCAAAGATCCCGATCCTGACGGCCTCGGCAAGGTTGCCTTCCCATTCATCGACGATTGTCCGGGGCCAGTCCTCAACGATCAGGTCGCCGGGATCGGGAATGTCCTGCTCACCGGCGATCGACCGAAGGGTGCCGATATCCGCGATGTCGCGATCCTCCGCCCATAATGCCCGCTGGATGGCGAAGCTGAGCCGGCGCGCATCGTGGCCAGCGCGCTGGGCGGCGATCATGGTGCACGCCGCCGGTACGATCGATCGGCACGGATAGAACTTTGGCCGCAGATTGAGCGGCATGCCCAGGTACCGCCGCCAGCGGTCGAGCTCGACCGCATGATAGTCCTGACGGGCCTGCGGCCGCGTCCGCAACATGATGCCGCCGTTCTCCTGGACAACGCGGATCGGCCGCAGCACAAGGTCGCAACCGTGCCGGTCCGCGATCTCATACAGACGCGGTGCGCCGAAATAAGCCCAGGGCGAGGACGGTCCGTAAAAGGCCTCAATGCGCGAACTCAAGATCGGGTCCTTCAGTGCCGCAACAGATCCGCCCGACCGTTCATCGGCGATTCAAAAAATTCAGCGGTTGGCCCGGGCAGTGCCAATCCGCCTCGTAAAGAATGCCGAGGCCCGCGGACGTGATGTAGGCCTTGCGAAGGTCCGGGCCACCGAAGCAGACGTTGGTCACCATGATGTCAAACTCCGGGACCGGCACGACGGCGCGCACCTCTCCTTGTGGGGAAATTGCGGTTACGCACCCGGTGCCCAAGGTCGCGACGACGATATTGCCCTCGCTATCAAGCGCCAGCGAATCCAGGCGTTGATATCCCCCGAAACTATAATGCAGCCGCCCCGGGAACAAAGGATGCGGTGCCGCGCTTAACTTGCCCGGCGCCTCGACGTCCCATGCCCAAATTCTCGCGCCGTGTGTCTCGGCGACATAGAGGGTCTTTTCATCCGCCGAGAGGCCGATGCCGTTCGGCGTATCGATCGGGAACACGATCTCGGAAATGCTGCTGCCGTCCGGACGGGCGTAGTAGACGGCGCCGCGATCTATTTGGCGCCCCCGGCGCCGGCCGAGATCGGTGAAGTAGAACCCGCCTTCGGCGTCGAACACGATATCGTTGGGCCCCTTCAACGGTTCGCCGGCGCACTCGGTGTACAGTGTCTCGACGGCCCCGGTCTTGAGATCGACCGCCTGGATGCTGCCGCCGGCGTAGTCGTCGGGGCGAACATCGCCACTGCGCAGGAAGGGTCCATCCTGAATCCATACGAAGCCGCCGTTGTTACACACATACATCCGGCCGTCGGGACCCAGCGCCGCGCCGTTCGGCCCGCCGCCGCACTCCGCCACCACCTCGCGTGTGCCGTCCGCTCGTATTCGCGTTAACGTGCCGGCCTCAATTTCCACCAGCACAACCGAGCCGTCGTCCATGGCGACCGGCCCTTCCGGGAATCTGAGCCCGCGACAGATCTCTCTAGATCGGA
>JAOTYV010000183.1 GCA_029861675.1 Alphaproteobacteria bacterium | reverse complement strand
TGCCATATCAGCGTGTAGAGCTTGAGTTGCGTTTCGTCGAGAATGGACTTGAGTTCGGCCGGCCGGCGGAACAGATCGGTCGGCCGGATCGCCTCATGCGCTTCCTGAGCGTTCTTGGATTTCGTTCTGTAAATTCTCGGCTTTTCAGGTTTGTATTGTGCGCCGTAATCCTGCTCGATCAGGCGTCGGCTGGACTCGATCGCATCGTTGCTGAGGGTTACGCTGTCGGTCCGCATATAGGTAATCAGACCAACCGTTTCGCCGTCGATCGTCACGCCCTCGTAGAGGCGTTGGGCGAGCTGCATCGTCCGTGATGCGCCGAACCCGAGTTTCCGGCTGGCTTCCTGCTGCAACGTGGATGTGGTGAAGGGGGGCGCCGGATGGCGCTGCACGGTCTTCTTCTCGATCTTCTTGACGCTGAAGGCGCGCGCTTCGATCGCTGCCGTCGCGGCATCCGCCGCGTCCTGGTTGCGAAGCGACAGCCGTTCGAGCCGTTCACCGTCCAAATGAGTGAGGCGCGCCACGAAGGGAGCGCCGCCCTGTGTCGCCATATCGGTTTCGACCGACCAGTATTCCTGCGGGACGAAGGCTTCGACTTCGGCTTCCCGTTCGCAGATTAGGCGCAAGGCGACCGACTGGACGCGTCCCGCCGAGCGCGACCCTGGGAGCTTGCGCCAGAGCACCGGCGAAAGGTTGAAACCGACGAGGTAGTCGAGCGCGCGCCGGGCGAGGTAGGCCTCGACAAGCTCCGTATTCAATTCCCGCGGATGCTCCATCGCCTCGAGCACGGCTTTTTTGGTGATCTCGTGGAACACCACGCGTTTGACGTCGACGCCGTCGAGGTTGCAGCGCTCCTTGAGCAATTGATGCACGTGCCATGAAATTGCTTCGCCTTCGCGATCCGGATCGGTCGCGAGATACAGGTGATCCGCACCGTCGATCGCTTTGGCGATCGCGTCCATGTGTTTTTTGGAATGTGCATCGACTTCCCAAGACATGCTGAAATCTTGGTCGGGCTGCACCGAACCGTTCTTGGCGGGCAGGTCGCGCACATGGCCATAGCTCGCGACCACTTTGTAATCGGGTCCGAGATACTTGTTGATGGTTTTCGCCTTCGAAGGCGATTCGACAACGACCACGTTCATAGGGCCGGGCTCTCTGTGTGCTTTAAATTAACGAAAATTGTCTTGTGGGTATCAGCTTTGCCGAAATCCAGCGCTACTCTTTGTGGTATTCGCCGGTTGGGTTGCAAGGAAGTGACATCGCCCGAGGCGTTCGTCAACCATCCTGCAGCAGAAAAAATCGCTCCTCATAGCTATGCCAATCATGGCCAACGAGAAAATTGTTCGGCTGAAAGGGCAGTCCGGCCGACCGGAAATCAGGCACTCCACCTTTGCGATGGAGAGTTGCGCCAGCGATTCAGTACTGCCGACGCGGCGGTATGATCAATTTGGTCGAAGTAATCTATCGCTTTGGTGTAATCCTCGGTCACTCTGAAAGCTTCGGCCGGAAGGCTGCCCGAAAGATGGCAAACGATCTGACTGAACACTTCTTTTTCCATGCCGGACGCCTTGCAGGCGATTGCCAGCGTTTCCATCCCCGATTCATGCAGGATCAATGACATGGCTTCGATCGGCAGGTTGAGCTGCGATGCGAATGCGCTTTCAAAGCCGGGCATATCGCCCAGATTGAGATAGCGCAGCAAGGCGTGGCCGGATGCAAAATCGCCGGCGGCGCCGCCAGGGCCGCTGTTGATAATCTCAGTCGCAAGCTCCTGTTCCGTCGGTGCGCGCGACGTCGCATCGGGGCGCTGCGGCGTGCCGAAATCCTTGCTGACGGCGTGATCGACGGAATCGGCAATCGAATTCGGATCGACCTGATAGTTCGCGAGAATGTAGTCACGGAGAGAATCGCCGACCCACACATACATTTTTTGTGCGAGATCGGATGTCATTTCCCGGCGATGGATGAGCGGTTCCCGCAACGTATCGAACTCGATCGACTTGTCGACCATCTTGCGCATCGCCGTTTCGCTGATTTCCGCCGTTTCATTGCACAGCAATGTCGTCATGACGCCGGGATCGTCTTGTTCCAGGAGGCATTCGGTCACGCTGGCCGAAATGTTCGGCCGGATGGCTATTGCCTGGCGATGCTGCTTGGTCCGATTAACGATAATGTCCAGCAAGTCTTCGTCTTGCAGCAAAGTGGAATGCAGGATGATCGGGTAGGCGACCGTAATTTCGTCGCTGGCGAGGAATTGCACCAAATCGTACGGCACGTCGGACCGTTCGGCGAGGTAGTCGGCGATGTGCCGCCGAATGCGCACTTCGACCTTATCCACCAGCAACCGCAGGATTTCGAATGCCATTTCCAGTTCGCGTTCCGTCAAATCCATCTTCGACGCGAGGCACATTTCGGCGACAGAGGCGGCAAGACCGCCTTTACCGTCGAGCGCGCGCTTATAGGCCAGTTCGAGTAGTTTCTGATGCGGAGTCGGAGCCATATCTCGGGTAATTCTTGTTTTGTTATTCCATTGTGTCTTGCGAACAGGTTCGAAGCGTTTGGTCGGAACGAAATGCGACTAAGTGCATATCATTCTCGGACCAGTGTTCACAAATAGTTAATTTGCCTTATTCTATCCAAGTCTTATAAATAGACAAGCGTTGTTTAGTTAATTCTGCGATATGTTAAATAAACTATTAAGGTGATTGATACTCACTTTGATTCAAATCACCTTGATCGTTAATACTCTCGACTCAATTTAGCGGCTACTAGGAAATTAGCGCCACAAGGTTTCCAGGTTGCCGCTCGAGCCGGCCCGCAAGCTCCAAATCCAGCAATATATTCCACACTTCGCTCGGTGTGAATCCCGTGTCCCGGACGATTTCGTCGACCGCGAGTGGCGTTGGTCCCAGGGTTTCGAGGATCCGTGTGCTTGCCGTTTCGCTGGCAGGCGTCGCCGGCGCTGCCGATGCGGGTTCGGGAATCGGCAGGGCGCCGGCTTCGAATATCGAACCCCGGCGTCCGGCAAGCCGGGCGCCCCGCATTGCCGATAATTCGGTGATCACGTCATGCGCGGATTCGGTCAGTTTCGCACCTTTGCGGATCAGGTCGTTGGCGCCCCGGCAGCGGGGATCCTGGGGCGATCCAGGAACGGCGAAGACCTCGCGGCCCTGTTCGCCCGCAAGCCGCGCGGTGATCAGCGAGCCGGACCGCAGGGCCGCTTCGACCACCACGATGCCGAGCGCGAGGCCCGAGATGATCCGGTTGCGTCGGGGAAAGTGTTGCGCCCTGGGTTGCACGCCGCAGGGAAGCTCCGAAATCACCAGTCCCTGGGCGACAATATTTGCGTAAAGAGCGCTGTTCTCCTTTGGATAGATTACATCGACACCGCCGGCGAGGACGGCGACGGTGCCATGTTCCAAGGCGCCCGCATGGGCGGCGGCATCGATGCCGCGCGCCATGCCCGACGCGACCAGGAAATCCGCTTCGGCGAGATCCGCGGCGATGGTGCGGGCGAAATTCCGTCCATTTGTCGAGGCGTTGCGGGCGCCGACGACCGCCACCGTATCCCGGGCCAGCAGGCTTGCGTCGCCGAGGATCGAGAGGGCGGGCGGCGCGTCGTCGAGCGCGGCAAGCGGCGTCGGATAATCCGGTTCGCCATAGAAGAGATGCCGGCCTCCGAGCCGTTGCAGCGCCTCACATTCGCGTTCCGCCGCTTCGATGGAGTTAATCCGCAACGGACGTTTGCGGCCGCCCCGCGCGGCGAGATCGGGCAAGGCGGCGAGGGCTTGCCCGGCGCTGCCATAGCGGCCCAGCAACTGCCGGAAGGTGACCGGACCGACATTCTCGCTGCGCGCCAGACGAAGCCGGTCGAGCCGCTCCTGCGTGGCCAATCCCGTTGATGTGTCATCCTGCATCGCGAAACCATGAAACGATGCGGCGAATACGTCAATCGCGCGATAATTATGCGGGAACACTACCCTTGATTGTGGTGCGCCACATCATCCGCCGCAGCGGCAGGGCGTAGTCGTGAATCGCCAGATGCTGAACCAGGCAATTGTCCCACATCACCAGGTCATATTGCCGCCATCGATGGCGGTAGGTGTAGTCCGGCCGTGTGCACCGGTCCGCCAAGTCTTCGAGCAGCGTCTCGGCCTCGTCGTCGGGCATGCCGGTTATGCCGACGCATTCGCCGGCCACCACATAGATGCATTTCCGGCCCGACTGCGGATGGGTCCGGATCACCGGGTGGTCGACCGGGGGCAGGGAGGCCCGTTCTTCCTCGGTCAGCGGCTTGCGGTTGCTCTTGCCGGCTTTCGCCCGCCGTGCGTGCTTGCCGTCGTAGGAATGGACGGTGCGGCGTCCTTCGAGCAGGGTTTTCGTCGCCTCGGGCAGGTCGTCGTAAGCCGCGGCCGTGCTGTTGAAGAGGGTATCGCCGAGCACCGTGCCGTTCTCGACCGGTACCTCGCGGGCATACAGCAGCGATCCTCGCGGCGGCGCCGGAATATAGGACATGTCGGTGTGCCAGGTGGTTCCCGCATCCGCCACGCCGACGAATTTGCCATCTTTCTCGATGTTCGTGATCAGAATAATTTCCGGATGGTCGGGCATGGCAAATGTGCTGCGCACATATTCCACGACCTCGCCGAACTGCTCGGTAACCGCGACCAGTTGACGCTCGGACAGGTGTTGATCGCGAAACACGAGGACGCCGTGTTCCGCGTAGGCCCGTTCGATTTCGCGGAAAATCGCACCATCCATCGGCAGCGACAGGTCGATGCCCCGGATTTCCGCACCGAGCGGTGCGCCGGAGGGAACGATTTCGAGCTTTGTGTTTTGTGTCACCATGGGTCCACTAACGTCATCATAAACCGTAAGTGGCCGGAATGACGAGAGGGCCGTCAGTTTTTCGTTATGCTGCCGACCTTGGTTTCCTCGCCCCGCAGCAGGCGGCCAATGTTCGCGTGGTGGCGCTGCCAGACGAGCACCGCGATGGCGGCGATCACCGTGGTGGTTTTCGGATCGGTGAAGAACCAGGCAAGGATCGGCGCAGCCGTCGTCGCGACCAATGACGCCAGCGAGGAATACCGGGTTATCAGAATAAGCGCGAGCCAAATTGCACCGGCGATCGAACCCACCGGCCATGCCAGCGCGAGCAATATTCCGCCAAACGTGGCCACGCCCTTGCCGCCCTGGAATCGGAGCCACACCGGGAAAACATGCCCGAGCACCGTGAACAATCCCACCAATGCGTGAAAGAATATTTCCTCCGGCCACACCGCGCGCACGATAACGATCGGGATGACGCCTTTGACCGTATCGCCGACCAGCGTACACAACGCGACCCATTTCCTGCCGGTGCGCAGCACGTTGGTTGCGCCGATGTTGCCGGATCCGATCTTGCGGATATCCCCCAATCCCGCTGCTTTCGAAAATACCAGGCCACAGGGGAGAGTGCCGGCGAGATAGCTCGCGGCCAAAACCGATAGGATGAGTCCAGGTGTTATGTCGATGCCCAGCATGATGCGCTACGCCGCATAGGCGGTGTGGCCCTCGACGATGGTGCGCATGACCACGCCCTGCACCGGCCGTTCGTCATAGGGGGTGTTTTTCGACTTGCTGCGGAGCTTTTGTTCGTCGATCTGCCACGGACGGTCGGGATCGAACAGTACCAGATCGGCGGGTGCGCCCCGCTGCAGCTTGCCGCACGGCAATCCCATCAATGCCGCCGGCGCCGCGGTGACCTTCGCCAGGGCGTCGAGCAGTGGGAGATGGCCGTTGTGATAGAGCTCCAGGGTCAGCGGCAGCAGGGTTTCCAGCCCGACGGCGCCGAATTCGGCCTGATCGAAGGGCAGGCGCTTGGAGTCCTGGTCATGCGGGGTGTGGTCGCTGGCGATTGCGTCGATGGTGCCGTCGGCCAAGCCTTCGACCACGGCGCGCCGGTCGTCCTCGCCGCGCAGCGGCGGCGATACCTTGGCGAACGTCCGGTAGTCGCCGACCGCCGTTTCATTCAGTGCGAAGTAATTGGGCGCGGTGTCGCAGGTCACGGCAAGGCCCCGTTTCTTGGCGCCGCGAACGGCTTCGATCGCCTGCGCGGTCGACAGGTGCCCGGCGTGGTATCGTCCGCCGGTCAGTTCGACCAGCCGCAGGTCGCGCTCGACCATCATCGTCTCGGCTACCATCGGGATGCCGGCCAGGCCCAGGCGGGTCGCGATTTCACCTTCATTCATCACGCCCTCGCTCGCCAGGGCCGGTTCCTCCGGGTGTTGCATGATCATCAGATCGAAACCCTTGGCATAGCTCAGCGCGCGGCGCATCACGAGTGCGTCGGCGATTGCCCGATTGCCGTCGGTGAAGGCAAGGGCGCCGGCCTCCGACAGCAGCCCCATTTCGGTGAGTTCTGTGCCCCGGGTGCCCCGTGTGACCGAGCCGTAACAGCGAATTTTCGCGCGGTTCGCTTCCTGCGCCCGGCGTGCAATGAATTCCACGACCGATACATCGTCGATCACCGGATCGGTATTCGGTAGCGAGATCAGCGTGGTGACGCCGCCCGCAATGGCCGCATCACCGATCGATTCGATGGTTTCCTTGTGTTCCGCGCCGGGTTCGCGGAGCTGCACCCGCATGTCGATCAATCCCGCGCTCAGGCACATGCCGCCGCAATCCACGGTCTCGTCGACCGACGGTGCGCCGTCCTTGAACAGGTCGGGACCGAAATCCGCAATCTGGTTGCCCTGGATCAGCAGCGCCCCCGGGGCATCGAGCCCGCTTGCCGGATCCAGCAGGCGGGCGTTCAGGAAGGCGATGCGTTTGTCCATCAGGACACGTTGCCCGGCTGTTCGCGGGTCAGCAAGTCGAGGCAGGCCATCCGAACCGCGACCCCCATTTCAACCTGTTCGCGGATCAGCGAGCGGTCGAGGTCGTCGGCGATTTCCGAATCGATCTCCACGCCCCGATTCATCGGGCCGGGGTGCATGACCAGCGCGTCCGGCTTGGCGAAGGAAAGCTTGTCGCCGGTCAGGCCGAAATAGTGGAAGTATTCCCGGATCGACGGCACGAACATGCCCTTCATGCGTTCCTGCTGCAGGCGCAGCATCATGACGATATCGCAGTCCGCGATACCGTCCTTGATATTGTTGTAGACCTCGACGCCGTAGCGCTCGACCTCGGCGGGCAGCAGCGTCGGCGGCGCGACCAGGCGCACCCGCGCGCCCATGGTCGACAACAGATGGATGTTCGACCGCGCCACCCGGCTGTGCAGGATGTCGCCGCAAATCGCCACGGTGAGGCCGGCGATCTTGCCCCGGCGGCGGCGGATGGTCAGCGCGTCGAGCAGCGCCTGGGTCGGGTGTTCGTGGGTGCCGTCGCCGCCGCTGATGACCGAGCAGTTAACCTTTTCGCTCAGCAACTGGACGGCGCCGGAATTGGGATGCCGGACGCACAATACGTCCGCATGCATGGCGTTCAGCGTCATCGCCGTATCGATTAGCGTCTCGCCCTTCTTGATCGAGCTGCTGGAGACCGACATGTTGATGACGTCGCCGCCGAGCCGCTTGCCGGCCAGTTCGAACGAGGTGCGCGTGCGGGTCGAATTTTCGAAGAAGAGATTGATGACCGTGCGGCCGCGCAGAACGTCGCTTTTCTTGTCCCGCTGGCGGCTCTGTTCGACATAGGAGTCCGACAGATCGAGGATCAGCCCGATCGATTCGGCCGACAACCCTTCGATACCGAGGATATGCTTGTGCGGAAAGCGGTAAGCCGATTTCCCACTCGATTTTCGGGACGATTTGGACGGGGCGGTCATTAAAGCTGGACTTTAAGCACTCCCATAGGGCCTGCGCAAGCGCTACGATCCGTCCAATTATTTCAAATGGTTATAAGGTTGTTGGGGCGTTGAATTCGGAATTCGCCGCTGCCGCGCGAATCGGTCCCGGGTTCGCTTTGCACCCCGGGCCGGCACGCGCTAAACCTGTTTTTGGGACGGGCGGACGATGACCTATCTCGATACGCGACGGTGACGGAACAGATCCGCGCTGCGGATCATGCCGGAGAGCAATGATGAACAACGCCATCAAAATCAACGACGCCGACTGGTATTTCGATTTCATTTCGCCCTTCGCCTATTTCCAGTTCATGGGGTTCGGGGACTTGCCGTCACAGCTTTCGATCACCTGCAAGCCGGTGCTGTTCGCCGGGCTGCTCGGGCATTGGGGCCACAAGGGGCCGGCGGAGATCCCGGCGAAGCGGCGTCAGACCTACCGCTTCTGTAAATGGTACGCCGACCGGCATGGCATTCCCTTCACCATGCCGCCGGCCCATCCTTTCAATCCGCTGGGTCCGCTGCGGCTTGCGGTCGCCCTCGGCGCCAGTCGCGAGGCGATCGGGTCGATCTATCAATTCCTGTACGGCGAAGGCGGCGACGCCGCGGATCCGGCCGGCTGGGCCGTGCTCGCGAGCAAGCTCGGGCTTTCGGCGGAAGAGGCGACGGCGCGGATCGCCGCGCCCGCGGTGAAGGACGGTCTCCGGCACAACACGGAGGAGGCGGTGGCCCGGGGGGTGTTCGGCGTGCCGACCTTCGTGGCGGGCGATGAGGTCTTCTGGGGCGTCGATGCGACCGACATGTTCGTCGATTTTTTGCGCGATCCGGCACAATTCCGGTCGGGTGAAATGAAACGGCTCGCCGATCTGCCGATCGGGCAAGCGCGGAATCTTTAGCTCCGGCTTCCTGCCGGTCATGCGGCATTCCGCATTGTCAATCCATCGCCTTATAATCGCCATTGTGTCCAACTACAGATAATCGCACGACCTTTTTGAAGCAGCTCCGCAAAATTTGAATTAAACAGGAGGCTTCAGGAAAAGAGAGGGGGAGGCGCAATCGATGATACTCGGGCAGATTCACGGCGTCATGGCGCTGGTCGTGGCGGCGTTACCGCTCGGCGCGATCGGGTTTTTTACCGTGTTCTACGCGGGCGCGGTGACCGAATATTTCCCCGAAGCGATGACTCGGCCCTTCATGCGCCACGCAGCGCCGCTCTATTGCTGGTCGATGACCGGGTTGCTGCTGCTGGCGATGATATTGAATGCCGGTTGGGGCATGCGCATTACGCTCGCCGCCGTGGCGGCTTCCTTCGTCGCCGCCGTGTTCGATCTCCTACCGCGCCTGGAACAGATCGAGGAGCGGGCGCGCGAAGGCGATACCGCCGCGGCGACCGCCGCTAATCTCCTGCGGCGGCTGATGCTGGCCGGCTGCGGCGCGCAATTCCTGCTCGTGCTGCTGGCCTATATCGGGGTTATCAGCTAGGGCAAATCCCGCGCGAACCGAAACGGTTCGCGACGACGAATTTGCGTATTAACAAAGAGATAGACCATTTCACTCGAGTCAATTTGAACAAGAAATGGCCTAGGTCACCGACTCATAAGTTCGCAGCCAAATCCGCAATGAGGCGAGTTGGACGGATGCGAGGTAGTTGTCGTCTCTTTTGTCGTATCGTGTTGCGACA
>JAOTYV010000182.1 GCA_029861675.1 Alphaproteobacteria bacterium | reverse complement strand
GATCTCCGCCGGCGGCATCGGTCTGACCTTCGAGGGGCGGCTGCTCGATTTGATGGGACTCAATTGGCCGGAGATGTCGAGGGCGGCCAAGCCCCGCGGCTATCTCGCCGGACATGGCGCGTTTGACGATGCTGTCTTCTGGGTTCATCGGCCCGAACTGGTCGTTCCTTCGTTGGTAGACGCCGCGCCGCAACCGATCACCATCAACTGGACCATTCAGGCGGCTCTGAAAGGCATGCCGCACGACAAGGACTTCCGGTCGGCGTATCTGCCGGTGTCGATCCCGGTGGCGGGGCAGTACATTGTCGCCTTCGCGCGGCGGGACTGGATCAGGACCTATGCCCTGACCTTGAAAATTCGCACCGCCGCATGGGATGCCGTCAGGTTTGAATAGGGAACCGGCGCACCCAATCTGATCTGGTTTAGGCGAATTCGGCCTTGTGCCCGGGGGCGGGCGTGCCGCCGAATGTTCCCTTTTTAAGCACCGCTTCACGGCCGCCATGTTTTTCGACGAGCGCGGCCTGGTCCGCTTTGGCTCGGCGATCCACCTCTTCCGGATCGGCGATGGATCGCAGCGCCGCCTCCATTTCCGCCACCAGCGCCTTGTGCTCGGGCCGGTCCGCCAGATTCTCCAATTCGGCCGGATCCGCATCCAAATCAAAGAGCTCGGGCTTCATGTCCACATAGTAGATGAACTTATAGTTGGCCCGCCGTAGCATGAAGGCGCCGGTCTTTGCGCCCGAGGCATGATACTCGCTGAACGCGGCACGTTGCGCGTCGTCGCCCTTGGCGGCGATACCGAAGAGCGAGCTGCCCGGACGCTTTGCGTCGGAATCGTCGAGTGGCAGGCCGACGCATTCGAGAATTGTCTGATGGCAATCGAGATGGCTGACCGGCGTTTTCACTACTTTGCCATTGGGCACGTCCGGGCCGGAGACGATCATCGGCACGGCGGCGGCATGTTGATACATGTTCGATTTGCCCCAAAGTCCGCGAATGCCCAAATTCTCGCCGTGATCGCTGGTGTAGACGACGCGGGTGTCGCCTTCCAATCCGCTTTCCTTCAGGGCGTTGAGCACCTGGCCGATATTGTCATCCAGAAAGGAACACAGGCCGTAATACGAGGCGATCGCAACCTTTCGGGTCTCGTCGGTGAAATAATCGTCGTAGACCGAGCACTTGGCCAAGGCTTCGGCCCAGGGATGGCGAACATAACCGCGATCCGGGTGGATGGCCGGCAATTCCATCTCATCCGCCGGATACATATCGTAAAATTTCTGCGGCGCGATCAGCGGGAAATGGGGGCAGACAAAGGAAACGAACAGGCACCAAGGCTTGTCCTGGTATTTCGGCGCCTCGTTCTTCAACCAGTCGATGGTGTGCGTCCGGATCTTGGTATCGTATTCCGTATACGGAGATTCTCCGGGGCCGATCTCGCGTGCGAATTTTTCATTGCGCGTGCGCACCGGCAGGTCGCCGTCGCGCACCGCGCCCAGAATATCGCCGCGCCCTTCGACGACATGCATCGGCACCACCTGTTCGTCGAAACCGGTAGGGTCTTCCTCGTTCCGGTAATGCAGCTTGCCGATCGACAATACCCGGTGGCCGGCCGCTTGCAGCCGGTGGCCCCAGCCTTTGTCCTTGCCGGTATAGGGGTTGCCGTTACACCAGTTGCCGATGTCGTGGACGTATTGTCCGGTTGCGAACGCTGCGCGCGCCGGCACGCAAATCGGCGAGGCCGTATACGCCGCTTCGAAACGCGTGCCGCCGGCGGCCAAGCGGTCGATATTCGGTGTCTTGACGAAGGGATGACCGTAACAACCCATGGCATTCACCTGATGCTCGTCGGACATGATGAACAGCATGTTTTTTGGCTGCATTGGCGTAGTCTCCCTCCATTTTCGGTATTCGGCGGATTGAGCAATGGAAAGCTCAGCGGTTCGATTGCGGCCCAAACGCTAACCCGTGACATCACATGGTTCAAGTAATCGATACCGCATAGTATGGTGCCGTCATGCCGGAGCCACTTGTCAGTATTGGTGTTATCGTCGCCGGGCCGTTGTCGCAGGTTGAGCGGGCCGTTCGTTCAGCGCTCGCACAGGATTACGGAAACCTTGAGGTTCGGCTTTGCGACGCGGTCCAGAGTCAGGAGAGCGCGGCTCTGACGAATAAACTGGCCGGCGAAGATCCGCGCATTTCGATTCATCGGTCGGCCCGCGCGTTGTCGGTGGTCGAGGCGACGGCGGCGCTGCGGGACACCGCCGACGGTGAATATTTCCTCTGGCTGGATGCGCTGAGCTGGCTGGCGCCCGAATATGTGCGGCTTGGCGTGGCGTATCTGGGCCACAATCCGGGGCATATCCTGGCGTGCGGTACGGTCTTCGAGCCACGGGCGGCGAGCCGCGACGCGGCGGTGGCGCCGAGCGCGGTGGCGTTTGAAAATGCCGGCCGTCGTGTCGAATCCCTGATTGGCAATCTGAGTGGGCTGGGCGCCTGGTATGGGCTTTATCGGTTGCAGGCAATCCGCGACGTACCGCTTCATCCCGGGCTCGGTTTCGAGCTCGGTTGCCTCCTGTCGGTTGCCTGGCGCGGCAAGATCGGCGCCGTGCCGGACATGCGGTTGCATCGCGAGGGGATTTTCGAAGGACCGGCGCGCGAAGATGAAGTCAACCGGCTGGGCGTGCCGAACTATCAGGCGAGCGACCCATGGCTTGCGGTGGCGGCGCTGGTTTTTTGCAATATTGCCTATTTCGACGACGCATTCCTGCCGCTGCCGGTGGTCGAGCGGATTCGTCTTGCGGTTGCCGCCGCCGATGCGGTTGCGCTGCGTTGGACGGTTCAGGATGAAGGCGCAATGATTTCCTATGCCGCGCGCCTGTTCCCAGCGGGTGAGGTATTGACGCGGTTTCGGGCGAGCCGGTCGGCTATTGCCGATGCGGCGCTCGGATTGCACGCGGTTTCCAGTACCGATCCGGTCGTGCAGAACCTGATCGGCACGATCAATGTCTTGTGCCGGATGAAGATCGGCAGCATTCCGAAAAACAAGTCAGACGAAGACGTGGTGCGTCAGCTCGAAGTCATGTGGGATGAAGACAAATCCGCCGACGCGCGCAACAAGGTCGCAATCGTATCGGCCATGTATTTATAACCGCGCCCCGCGATGCGGCGGAGCGTCAGGCCGCCGCCGCCGCACCGGCAATTTTGCCGAACACCGAGCCGTTCATCAGCCCGGTACCGCCGGCATAGTTGAAATAGAACAGCCCGCCGACCAGCTCGCCCGCGGCATAGAGGCCGGGGATCGCCTGCAGGTCGGTGTCGAGCACCGCGCCGTCATTATTGATGCGCAAGCCGCCGAACGTGAAGGTCACGCCGCAGGTGATGGCGTAGGCCTCGTAAGGGGGTTCGTCGAGCAGGTTGGCCCAGTTCGTTTTCGGCACTTCGAGCCCCTTCGTGCCACGGCCGTCGAGCACCGCCGGATTGAACCGTACGTCGGTCATGACGGCGGCGTTGTATTCGTTGAGCGTCTTGACGCATTGCTCGGCGTTGACGCCCTCAAGCTTGGCGGCCAGTTCCTCGAACGTATTGCCGGTCACCTTGGTCATCCGCTTGATGCGGTACTCGTCGCGCAGCAGGTCGACGACCTTCTGGTCGAAAATTTGCCAGGCGAATTGGCCCGGCTGGTCGAGGATGACCTTGCCGTATTTGGCATAGGTATAGTTTCGGAAATCCGCGCCTTCGTCGACGAAGCGCTTGCCGTCGCCATTGACCATGACGCCCAGCGGATAGCTGTGCTTCTGGAAGTTGTCGCCGACCGTAAGGTCGCCGTATTCCGGCGCGTTGAGATCCCAGCCCACCGCGTGGCAGCCGGTCCAGTTGCCGTAGGGCATGGCGCCGATGTCGAGTGCCATCTTGATGCCTTCGCCCATGTTGTGCCGTGTGCCGCGCACCTTCACCAGATCCCAGCCCTGGCCGAGATATTTTGTGCGCATTTCCGAATTCGACTCGAAGCCGCCGGAGGCGAGGACGACCGACTTCGCCTTCATGTCGACAACCTTGCCCTTGTGCTTGACCTTGACGCCGTAGACCTTTTCCTCGTCGTAAAGCAGTCCGACCGCGCGGTGCTCGAACTTGATGGGAATGCCCAGGTCGCCGACGATCTTCGATTCCATCTCCCAGATGCCGTGACCGCCGCCCCAGAATTCCAGCGCCAGGCCGCCCCAGAACACCATTTTGCCATCGACTTCGAAGGCCTGGCGTTTATACATGGGCATGAAGCGGATGCCCTTTTGGCGCATCCATTGGGTGGTCTCGAAGCTCTTGGTAACGAGGGTTTCGCAGAGTTCCGGGTCGGTGCGGTACTGCGTTACGCGGAACATGTCGTCATAGAATTGGTCGGTGGTGTAGGTGCCGAAGTCGTTCTTCTCCTTTTCCTCGTCGGTCAGTTCGACAAGGGTCAGGATGTCCTGCATTCCGTTATGGGCGAAGCGCAGCGCACCGGCGGTGTAGCGGCTGTTGCCGCCGGCTTCCTCTTCGTTCGCGCGCTCGAGTATGCAAACCTTGGCGCCGTTTTCGTGGGCCGACATGGCGGCGCACATCGCGGCATTGCCGGCGCCCACCACGATCACATCATATTGTTCTTCCGCCATGGTTTTACTCCTCATGCGGGCGCGTTGGGCGCCATTGTCTCGTGCGATATTGCCATTTGGTCGGTGTGGGGCCAAGCCGGCGAGCCGATCGGATAGTGCCACCGATTCCGCGCCATGGCTTGACCGCCGTGTCCTTCGGGGCGGACACATTGCAACGGCCCGTAAGCAAGCGTCAAGAGCACCCGCGCTGCGCCGGGCGGGACGGGATGCCGCCTTGCGTCTATTCGCTTGACGGGACGCGCCGGCACCCTCAAAAGCGGTCTCTTGGCGTCTTGAAATCGTAAGCAGATCCTCCGGAGAGACCGTGGACAAAGCGGACCGACAAGCCTTTGTGTTGCTTGATGACAATCTTTCGGCGCCCGGGGGCGGCGTGCTGTTCCAGGCGCCGGTTGATGTCGTTCGCTGTGACCGGCCGGAGGATATAGGGGACGGCCTGACCGCGCTCTCCGAGGCGGTTGGGCGCGGGTCGTATGCGGCCGGCTTCCTTACCTATGAACTTGGTTATGCGCTGGAACCAAGGCTCGCGCCATTGCTGCCGGAGGCACGGTCGCAGCCGCTTCTTTGGATGGGGTTGTTCGACACGGTAAAACGGCTTGATCGGGCCGGCGTTCAGGATTTTCTCGCGGCAAATGCGGATGGCGGCTACCGCGCCGGACCGATTCGCCCCGCGCTGTCCGAGGCGCGCTACCTGCAATCATTCGATCGGATAAAACGCTATATCGCCGACGGCGATGTCTATCAGGTCAACCTGACCTTTCCGCAGCATTTCGAATTTGCCGGCAACCCTTTGGCGCTCTACTTGGAGTTGCGCCGCAACCAGCGTGTCGCCCATGGTGCGGTGGTGCACGCATCGGACTTCGATGTGGTGTCGCTGTCGCCCGAAATGTTTCTGAGCGTCCGCGACGGGATCGCGCAAACGCGCCCGATGAAGGGGACGGCGGCGCGGGGCAGATGGTCCGGCGAGGATTCGGATGCGGCGGACTGGTTGCGCCGGGACCCGAAGTCGCGTGCGGAAAACCTGATGATTGTCGATCTATTGCGCAATGACCTGGGCCGCGTCGCCGAGATCGGATCTGTCGAGGTCACCGATCTCTACAGCGTTGAAACCTATCGCAGCCTGCATCAGTTGACCTCCGGCGTGCGGGCCCGGCTGCGGACCGAGGTTGGACCGGCTGAACTGATCCGGAACCTGTTCCCCTGTGGCTCGGTGACCGGTGCGCCGAAGATCCGGGCGATGGAAATTATCCGCGAATTGGAGCCGACGGCACGTGGCGTCTATACCGGTTCGGTCGGGATGCTCGGGCCGGACGGCGAGGCGCAATTCAACGTGGCGATCCGGACGCTTCATATGGATCGGGCGGGCCGGGGTACCTTGGGGGTCGGCAGCGCCATCGTACATGACTCCGTGGGGACCTCGGAATATGCCGAGTGTCTGCTCAAGGGACGGTTCATGACCGACGCGGATGCGGCGTTCGAATTGATCGAAACGCTGCGGTGGACTCCGGCGGATGGGTATTGGCTGCATGACCGGCATATCGCGCGATTGAACATGTCGGCGGCGTATTTCGGGTATTTCCTCGATCAAGATCGCGTGGATGCGGCGCTGGACGCCGCGGCCGGCGGATTCGATGCGTCCCCCCAACGGGTGCGTTTGACGTTAAGCGAAGCGGGTGACGTCCGGATAACCGCGACGCCGTTCGCGCCGGCAGCGCCGGGCGACACAATGCGCTATGCAATTGCGGCGGAGCGGACGAATTCCAACGATGTGTTTCTGTTCCACAAGACCACCCGGCGCGGCTTTTACGACACAGTGCGGACAAGGCTGGCGGCCGAGACCGGCTGCGACGAGGTGCTGTTTCTGAATGAGCGCGGCGAACTTACCGAGGGCAGTTTCACGAACCTCTTTGTCGAGCGGGACGGTGCACTGCTGACGCCCACGTTGGCGTGCGGGCTGCTCGACGGCACGTTACGCCGTGATCTGCTGGACGGCACGGCGCGGTGCGTGATGGAGGCGATTTTGACGCCGGACGATCTCGAAATGGCCGACGCGGTCTATCTCGGCAACTCGGTGCGCGGTTTGGTGCGCGCGGTCCCGGTCTAGCCGTCGGGGCCCTACACAACCGGGTTCGTCCATAAGAGCCACTGTAAACACGCCGAAATCCGGGCATTCTTGACGATGGTGCCGATTGCTGCGGCGTCTTGGTTGAGGATTGCGTGCTCGATGGTTCGCGAACTGTTCGCCTTATTCCTGGGCTTCATTCTGTGGACCGCCGCCTGGGGCGGTGGCGGAACGCTGATCGCCGGCCTGCATGCGGGGCCGGGGAATGCGTTCGCGATTCCGGAGATGCAGGCGCTTCTGCTGATCTACAGCGTTATTTGCTCGGTGGTTACGGGGATGATGATGGGGGCGTTGTGCCGCCGGCGGGAAACGGTCTTGCTGTTGGCAATTCTCCTGGTCGCGCCGTATCCGTTCCTGTTCAGCAACGCCGCCGAACCGGTACCGCTGGCGTTTTCGCTACCCTTCATTCTCGCCATTGTGCCGAGCGTTCTTCTGGGGGCTCAGGCCTGGCTGCGGGTCGCCAATCGGCTGGAGGAATAGCCGGCCCCGCCGTATTTTTTCGTTTCACGTCTAGCCTTGTTTCTTCGCCCATCTCGACGCTTCATGCGAGGAGGCTGTCACTCGCTATGGGGAGGGGTGCGCGTGTCTTCCATATTGTTTTACGTGGCCGCGGCGGCGGCTGAAATCGCTGGCTGCTTCGCGTTTTGGGCATGGCTGCGCCTGGGCAAGAGCGTTTGGTGGATCGCGCCCGGTACCGTCTCGCTGATATTGTTCGCGGTCTTGCTGACGCGGATCGACAGCGGTTTTGCCGGCCGCGCCTATGCGGCCTATGGCGGTGTCTATATCGCGGCGTCGTTGTTGTGGCTCTGGATGGTGGAATCGAAAGTGCCGGATCGCTGGGATATTACCGGTGCGGCCGTCTGTCTCGGCGGTGCGGCGATAATCCTGTGGGCGCCCCGTGCCGCGTAGGGCCTGACATCAGTCCGTCAGCACGACGGCATCCAACGCCAGTACCCCGGCGCCTTCGGGCAGCACCACCACAGGGTTCAGGTCGATGCTGGAAACGGTGCCGCGATTGGCGTCGGCGAAGACCGAGAGCCGTGACAGCGCCTTGGCGAGTGCGGCTTGGTCGCATTTTTGCGCGCCCCGCGCCCCGTCCAGCAGCGGGAAACCCTTGATCGACTGGATCATTTCCATCGCTTCCTGTTCGCCGAAGGGCGCGAGGCGAAAGGTGACGTCCTGCATCACTTCGGTAAAGATTCCGCCGAGACCGAACATGACGACCGGTCCGAACACCGGGTCGCGCTGCACGCCGAGAATCACCTCGACGCCGCCCGATACCATCTTGGCGACGAGAACGCCGTCGATGTCGGCATCGGGATGCGCCTTCGCCGCGTTGGCGATGATATGGTCGTAGGCGGTTCGCGCGGCATCCTCGGTATCGACGCCGAGCGCGACGCCGCCAATGTCCGATTTGTGCACGATGTCGGCGGAGACGATTTTCATGACCACCGGAAACCCGATGTCCGCCGCCGCCTTGGCGGCGTCGTCCGCGCTGCGGGCCAGATGTTCGGGCGCGGCCGGCACGCCGGCTTCGGCGAGCAGCGCCTTCGCCTCCATCTCGTTGTAGCCGCGGTTCTCCGCAATCGGCACGGCGCCACCCTTCGGGGCGGGGTAGGGCGGCGCGGCCAGCCCCTTGCCCAGCTTTAGCACCGCGGAAATGGTCTCCATCGCCTTGGATGGGTCGTGCAGGATCAGGAAGCCTTCTTCTTCCCAGGCGCGCTTGCGTTCTTCGGGACCGATTACCGACAGCGCGAACACCCGGCCGGGAAACGCCTTGCGGACCGGCAGCAGCGAATCCAGCACCATTTTCGAGACCCGGTCGGAATACAGCAGCGAGCTGAAGAACCCGATCACCGCGTCATAGCCGCCTTCCTCGAAGATCGCCTGGAAGTTCTTGGTGACGACCGAAAAATCGTTGTAGACCTGGGCCGTGAAATCGACCGGATTGCGAGTCCCGGCAAACGGCACCAGCTCCTTTAAATAGGCTTGTGTCTTTTCCGGCAGGGGCGCGAGGTCGAGGCCCGATTCCTCCGCCGCGTCCGCCATCATCACCCCGGCGCCGCCGGATATCGTGGCGATAGCGACCTTGTTGCCGGCTGGAATGCCGCCGCTGGCGCACATCTGGCTGCACATATAGGCGATGTCGATCAGGTCCGAACAGGTATCGGCGCGATAGGCGTGGTAACGCTCGAACACCGCGTCATAGACCCGATCCGCGCCGGTCAGCGACGCCGTATGCGACGCCGCCGCCTCGGCGCCCACATTGGAGCGGCCGACCTTCTGGATGACGACCGGCTTGCCCCTGTCATGCGCCAGGGCGAGCGCCTCCTTGAAGGTGTCGCCGTCCTGGCAGCCTTCCATATAGCAGGCGATCACCTGCGTATCGTCGTCCATGGCCAGATACGCGATGCATTCGGCGACGCTGATATCGACTTCGTTGCCGGTGGTGATGCAGGCGCTGTAACCGAGGCCGCGCTCGCGCCCGAGCACGAAGCAATGGCTGCCGAAGGCGCCGCTCTGGCTGACCAGCCCGACATTGCCGACCTTCGGCAGGCCGTGCGTCATGCTGGTGCTGAAGGTGGCGTAGACATGGTTGCGCGCGTTGAAATAGCCGAGGCAGTTGGGGCCGAGTATGCGCATGCCGCTTTCGCGGGCGATTTCGCCGAGCCGTTCCTGCATGCGCCGGCCTTCGTCTCCGATCTCGGAAAACCCGGAGGTGAACGCGCAGAGCGACTTACGCCTTTCGCCGCGGC
>JAOTYV010000011.1 GCA_029861675.1 Alphaproteobacteria bacterium | reverse complement strand
TCCGCATCGAGGCGGGGTGAGGCTTTGCCCGCCGGGAAACCGAGAAATGTCGATGCCATGAAGGTGCTTTCCCTGGGACCATTTGCAAGCGGGGAATCGCGGTATAGGCTAGGCCAAAACGACGGCAAGGCAACCGGACGAATCATGAGCAGCACTGGCATCACCGCATTCGGCGGATACATCCCACGGCTTCGCCTGCAGCGGGCGAAAATTGTCGAGGCCAACGCCTGGGCCAACGCCGGCTTGAAGGGCCACGCCAAGGGCGAACGGTCCATGTGCAACTGGGACGAGGACAGCGTGACCATGGCGGTGGAGGCGGCGCGCGACTGTCTCGGCGACCGCGACCGTGCGGCGGTAAACGCGGTGCATCTGGCGTCGACCACGCTGCCGTTCGCCGACCGGCAGAACGCGGGCATCGTCGCCGAGGCGCTGACCCTCAAGGAACAGATCGCGACGCTCGACGTGGCCGCCTCGCAGCGGGCCGGCACATCGGGGCTGATCGCCGCCTTGAACGGCATCGCGGCGACCGGACCCGCGCTGTTCATGGCGTCCGAACATCGGCGCTCGGCGAACGGCACGCCGCAGGAATTGCTGGCCGGCGACGGCGCGGCGGCGCTGCTGCTGGGCGAGGGCGACGGGGTGGCGGCGCGGTACCTCGGCGGCAACACGGTGTCGATCGATTTCGTCGACCACTACCGGGGCCAATACCACGAGTTCGACTACGACTGGGAAGAACGCTGGATCCGCGACGAAGGCTTCATGAAGATCGTGCCGCAGGCGGTCGCCGGCTTGCTTGAACAGACCGGCGTGGCGCCCGAGGCTATCGACCGCTTCATTCTGCCGACCGTATTGCGGCGGGTGCCGGAAGGCCTCGCCAAGAAGCTCGGCGTGCGCGACGAGGCGGTAATAGACGTGCTGCAGGGCCGCTGCGGCGATACCGGCGCGGCGCACGCCCTGGTCATGCTGGTGCAGGCGCTGGAAGCAGCGGGGCCGGGCGAAAAGATCTTGGTGACCGGATTCGGGCAGGGCTGCGACGCGTTGCTGTTCGAGACCACCGACGCCATCGCCGCCGCCCGTCCGGCGCGCGGCGTGAGCGGCAGCCTCGCCGCCGGCGCGCGGGAAGAGAACTACAACAAGTTTCTGTCCTTCAACAAAACAGTGACCAAGGATTTCGGCAAGCGCGGCGAAGTCGACAAGCAGACCGCGCTGAGCACGCTGTACCGGAACCGCAAGATGCTGACCGGATTCGTCGGCGGGAAATGCGCGACCTGCGGCACCGTGCAGTTCCCCAAGGCGCGCTATTGCGTCAACCCGAACTGCGGTGCGCTGGACAGCCAGGACGATCATCCGATGGCCGATACGCCGGGCAAGGTGAATACATATACCGCTGATTCGCTTACCTTTTCACTCGATCCACCGGCCTATTTCGGAATGGTGCAGTTCGAGGGCGGCGGCCGGCTTATGGTGGACTTCAGCGATGTGGACGGCGATACTTTCGACATCGGCGCGGCGGTGCGGATGCAGTTCCGCGTGCGCGAATTCGACGACGAGCGGGGCTTCCGCAAGTATTTCTGGAAAGCGGTGCCGATAGACGGCGTCCCCGCGGGCTGAGAAGACAGACTGAGATGACGGGCGAAGAGGAGTAGAGATCATGGCGACAGGCATTCGGGACAAGGTTGCGATCCTCGGCATGGGCTGCTCGAAGTTCGGCGAGCGCTGGGATGCGGAGCCGTTCGACCTGATGGTCGAGGCGTTCACCGAATGCCTGGACGACGCGGGTATCGAAAAGGACGACATTCAGGCGGCCTGGCTCTCGACCGCGATTGAGTCGGTCAATGTAGGACCGAGCGGCGTGCCGCTTGCGGTGGCGCTGCGGCTTCCCTTCATTCCGGTGACGCGGGTCGAGAATTTCTGTGCCAGCGGCACCGAGGCAATGCGGGGCGCGGTCTATGCGGTTGCGTCCGGCGCCTGCGATATCGCGCTGGCGCTCGGGTGCGAAAAGCTGAAAGACACGGGCTATGGCGGCCTGCCGCAGCGGACGCGCGGCGTCACCAACTCGATGTACTGGCCGAACCTGTCGGCGCCCGGTGTGTTCGCACAACTCGCCGCCGGGTATCGCGGCGCGCATGGGGTCGACCGGGACGAATTGAAACGCGCGATGGCGCATGTTTCGGTCAAGAGCCATGCCAACGGCGCCAAGAATTCGAAGGCCCATCTGCAGCGCGCGGTCACGATGGAGAAGGTGCTGGAAGCGCCGATGGTGGCGGAACCGATCGGCTTGTTCGACTGTTGCGGCGTGAGCGATGGCGCGGCGGCGGCGATCGTGTGTACGCCGGAAATGGCCCGCAGCCTGGGCAAGCAGGATATCGTATCGGTCAAGGCGTTGCAGCTTTCGGTCTCGAACGGATCCGAGGCCGGGCACAACTCCTGGGACGGCTCGCACATCAAGACAACGCGGATCGCCGCCGGCAAGGCCTATGAGGAGGCCGGCATCACGGACCCGCGCAAGGAGCTCAGCATGACCGAGGTGCATGACTGCTTCTCGATCACCGAGCTGATCACCATGGAAGACCTGGGATTGTCGGGGCACGGCGAGGCGGTCAAGGATGTGCTCGACGGCGTGTTCGACGCCGACGGCGAGGTGCCGTGCCAGATCGACGGCGGGCTGAAATGTTTCGGCCATCCGATCGGCGCCTCGGGCCTGCGCATGATGTACGAGATGTATACACAGATCCTGGGACGCGCGGGCGAGCGTCAGCTCGACGACCCACGGCTCGGTCTGACCCATAACCTGGGCGGGTTCCCGCATCTCAACGTCAGCAGTGTCTCGATCATCGGCCGTCACGAAGGCTGAGCGCGCTTGGCCGGGAAACTGCGATACCGCCTGCTGACCGGCGTGGACGACCGCCGGTTCTGCGAACGCATCTCGGCGGCGCTCGATGACGGTTACGAGCTGTACGGGTCGCCTTCCGCCACTTTCAACGGCAAGGACGTCATTGTCGCCCAGGCGCTTGTGCTTGCGGGGCCGAGGCGGGTTTCCGCACGCGACGACGACGAATAGGCCCATTGAAGTGGACGATTAGGCATTCGTTAATTCGATCTCGATAGCCCAAATCACGAAGGAAAATTTAAATGTCCGACCCAACGCGCAGGCGCATGCTGGGACAGGTGGCGGCGGTATCCGCGCTGCCGATATTGGCGGCATGCGGCACCACCGCCGTGCGACCATCCGATGGCCGTGTTTTCAGTCTCGGCGTCGCCTCGGGCGAGCCGCTGCCGGACGGGATTGTTATCTGGACCCGGCTTGCCCGGGATCCGCTGAATGGCGGCGGCATGCCCAATACACCGCTTAAGGTGCGTTGGGAGGTTTCGGCCGATGAGAACATGACGGAGGTCGTCCGATCGGGTGTTGCCACGGCGCGTCCCGAATTCGCCCACGCGATTCACGTGCCGGTACACGGGCTGCAACCGCATCGGTGGTATTGGTACCGGTTCCATGCGCAAGGCGAAACGAGCACGGTGGGGCGCACGCGAACGGCGGCCGCGGGCGGGCTCGATCGATTCCGCTTCGCGTTCGCGAGCTGCCAGCACTATGAAATGGGTTTCTATACCGCCTATGAACACATGGCGCGGGAGGATCTCGATCTGGTGGTCCATCTTGGCGACTATATTTACGAGTACGGCGGGAAATTTGGGCGCCCGCGCCAGCATGATGCGTTCGAGACCACGACGCTGGACGAATACCGCAACCGCTATGCCCTGTACAAGATGGATCCGGCGCTGCAAGCGGCGCACGCGGCGTTCCCATGGCTCGTGGCCTGGGACGATCATGAGGTTCAGAATAATTACGCCAACGATCGTGACCAGCGTGGCGAAACATCACCCAAGATGTTCAGGCAGCGTCGGGCGGCAGCGTATCAGGCATACTACGAACACATGCCGTTGCGTCCCGCGGCCCAGCCGCGCGGCGCCGATATGCAGCTTTACCGGCGTTACGAATTTGGCAATCTCCTGACGCTGAACATGTTGGATACCCGCCAGTACCGCACGGACCAGCCCTGCGGCGACAAGAAGCGGCCCCTGTGCGATGCCGCATTGGCGCCCGATGCGACGATGCTGGGGTTAACGCAGGAACGATGGCTGCATGACGGATTGTCGCGGGATCGGGCAGCCTGGTCGGTGTTGGGTCAACAGGTTCCCTTAATGGAGCGTGAGATTCACCGGCACGGCGAGGTGTTGTTCGACATGGACAAATGGGACGGCTACGTCGCCGCCCGCAATCGTTTGCTCGGTCATGTCGCAGATATCGGTAAGCGAAATTTGATCGTCCTATCCGGCGACGTGCACGCGGCCTGGGTCGGCGATTTGCGGCAGGATTTTAAGAAGGCGTATTTGCCGGTACTCGGGACCGAATTCATCTGTACGTCGATTTCGTCGAAGGGCGATGGGTGGGACAGCAAGAAGGGGCCACGCCGGATCGTCGATATGAACCCGCATATGCGATTCTACAACGGTCGACGGGGATACACGCGGTGCGAAGTTTCGCCTCGACAGTGGCGTGCGGATTACAGGACGGTGCCCTATGTCACGCGTCCCGGCGCGCCGGTGAAGACCGAGGCCACTTTCGTCGTGGCGCGGGGCCGTCCGGGCGTCGAGATTGCGTGATCTTGGATACTGGAATGCCCGGTTAGCAGCGCTAGCGGCCGTACGGGCGCCTACGGCGCGAAGACGGCCGGTTGCTCGAAGCATTACGGTTGGTTGTCCGGCGAGTGGACCTATACCGCCTGGTGCTCGTCCGCGGTTTCGACGCGCAACGCTTCGTGGTCGTGCGCCGGGTCGTGGTTTTCCGTGTATTGGTCCGGCACTGGATATGCGCGTAACAAACCCTACCGTTTGTCTGCCGACAGGTGCGCAGGCGCCCTCTGGCGAACGGCCTGCGCTTTGAGCGTTGGCCTCGGCTTGTAAGTCGTCTTGGATCGCGTGCTCGTCGAACTGCCGCGCGACCTGGATTTCGCCTTCGGAATATCCCTGGTATGGACCCGGAAGCTGGTAATGCTGTAGCCGGATTTGATGAGGTTCTTGGCGTCGTTGGCGGTGAGGCAATTGCCACCGCGGAAATTGCAGATAAACGCGTTCCAGTCCGGTGAGCCGGTGGTATCGAAGCCATAACCTTTGCCTGATTTCGACGTCGATGGGCTGACTTTTATGTAACCGCTGCGGCCATTCTGGCCATGGACCTTGAGATAGATATCCGTCGAATAGTTAATGCAGCGCTCGACGGATTTTTTGCCCGCGGTCCATTTGTAAACGCCGGCTAATGTCGTCCCTCCCATGAAGGTACCGACACTGTATTTAACGCTCATTGAGTCGATGACGCCGCAGCCGGGAATATTCACGCTCCTGCCTGTCAGGGTGCCCTTGAGATCGTATTTGCCGGCAAGAGCGGGGGTGGCGAGACCGGCTAAGACGAGGCCGGCGACCAGAATGCGCGCGATCGAAATCATCGGGATGCTCCATAGGCCTTATTGCCATTAATTCTCGGCGGATTTTTTGGTTAGAGGCAATTGAACGTCGCCGAATCGGCGGCCAAGGCCCGAAAACACGTTTTCGCCAAGGGAGCGGATTTATAATCTGGACATCCCCGCCGATACGATGACAGGGGTCACAGACAGGGTGTATTTATTTGAAAATTAACTAAAATTCGGGTCGAACGTCACAAATGAGCGCGCCTGGGGAGGCGCACGGCCGGGAATGGCCGACATTCTGTTTTTACACCGACTCACGGATCCACGGATGGGGGCGAGGCGGCGGCGCAGCGGTGGACCGCGCCGCCTTGACTGGGCTCCTATTCCGCCGCTGCGGGCTGATGGCCGACGGAATCGCTGTATTTGTCGAGCTCTTCCTCGCCCAGGAATTCCTTCTCCCACTCCATGACCTGATCGAAGCCCGCGAAGGTATGGAAGTCGCCCAAGGGATGATTGGTGAATTTTTCGTTGAAAGCCTTCTCGGCCGAGGGGCCGTCCTTTTGTATGGCAACGGCGAGGTCGTAGACCGCGCACATGGTGGCGCGCAGCGTCGCGCCCGGCGCGATGGTCATGGCAATGCCGAGTTCCCGCAGCTCTTCCTGGGTAAAACGCGGCGAAATGCCGGTCTGGTTGTAGAGGATCGGCCCCTTGACCTCGGACACGACGCGCTTGACCTCTTCAACGTCGGTCGGGCCCTCGACGAAAGCCATGTCGGCGCCGGCGGCGAGATAGGCGTTGGCGCGGGTGATCGCATCGTCGAGCGTCCCGCCATGGGCGCCGCGGGCATCCGTGCGCGCGATCAGGACGAAATCCGGATCGACTTCCTTACGCGCATAGTCGGCCGCGCGATATTTGCCGACCGCTTCTTCGATCGGAATGACCTGCCGGCCGGCAACATGACCGCATCGCTTCGGAATGATCTGATCCTCGATGTGGATCGCGGCGACGCCGGTTTGGATGTACTCCTTTACCGTGCGGATCGTATTGATCGCATTGCCGTAGCCGTTATCGGAATCGGCAATCACCGGAACGCTGGTGACATTGGCGATGTTGCGGGCGTTCAGATGCATCTCGGTCATCGTCGCTAGCCCGGCATCGGGCATGCCCAGCAGCGACAGCGACGTGCCGTAGCCCGTCATGTAGATCGCCGGGAAACCGACCTTGTCGAGGATTTTGGCGCTCAAGGCGTTATAACACCCCGGAACGTAGACCGATTCCCCTGATTTCAGGATTTCGCGCAGGCGTGTCGTTTTCTTCATGGGTCGCTTCCTTTGCAATATCAAATTTCGATTGTTACCCCGAGAAAACCCCGGGGCGTGTGGCAGGTCAAGGCGCTCAGGTCCGGTTATTTGTTCTGTTCGGCAAGCCAATCGTCGAGCGTCGGTACCCGCGCATCAACCAGCCGGAGATTGTAGTACGGGATGGCCGGCCTGAAGGCGTCGTATACGCGCCGCAGCTCGCCGACCGGTTCATCATGGATGTCGACCCGGAGGTCTACATGCGCAAAGGGTTTGTTGTCGTATACCAGGATAGCGGCGGAGCGTTGACCGCCGTGCTGGCCGCCGGCGTTCCGGCCGGATTCCAGACCAGCCATCAACCGGTCTTCGAGCGGATCGCCCGGCTTGGCAAGGAATCCCGATTCGATGGCGTCGAGGACGTGTTCTCCAACCAGAACATTGCCGAGCGCAATATGGTTGTCGCCGATATGAAAGCCGGCGTAGTCCCGGTTCATCGTGCCATTGCGTGCGGCAATGAAGCCGTCATCGTCGATTACCCCGAGTTGGCGGTATTCAGCATATGGATCGCTCGCGACCAGCGCCTCGATGACGTTGGGCGCCTTGTATCCCATTTCGAGAAAGCGCAGCGCCGTGTCGCCGAGCCTGGGGTCGGCGATGGCCATGATCGATACTGCGCCAAGATGCGGCCGGATATGGGGAACCCGCGCACCCACTGCCAAGGATCGTGTCGCCGTTGCGATTCCGAGGCGGCCGCTATCCGGGCATCTCGCCATTATGGTGAAGGTCATGAACGCGTCTCCTCATGCTGAACCGCATCACCGGCGATGCGCGGTGCCTAAAGTCTGGGCTTGGCGGATTCGTCGACGGACTCTTCCGAATCCGCCGCGGGCGGTTTCTCCTGCACCGACAATTTGCCGGCAAAGCAAAAAATCGCGTAAGTCGAGAGTGCGAAAACCACTGCATAAAGCCAATAAGGCAGGGTGCCGTCCAGGCCGTATATGCACACGGTGATGAATGCCGCGAGCCCTGCCGCACCGAAGAACGCTTTACGCCGAACGACCAATAACCTTTCCCCCAGCCAGATCGTGTCCTGGCTCTTGAGCTTAGCGGGACTCGCATCAGGGCACCAACTCTTGGACGGTATTTTAGGCAAAAAAAGAGCCGCACTTTTGGGGCGCGGCCTGAGGAGGATGAACGTGTCACAGTGGTTCTTAAGCTCAATCTAGAGGGGTGATGGAAAGCTAACCTTGATCGGCCGTTCGTACTAATCACATTGGATCACGAAAATTCGGGCCCTTTCGGGCCCTTCCATTATGGGTTTGTCCCGATGCGCCAATATCGGCGCGGTGCGAATGCCCGATCCCTTAAGAAGTATCGACCGGAAGCACCGATCATGATTTCCTCGGGGTTCGTGGACAGCGCGAAAACCAATAAACGTTACTCTGGGAGAGCACGATGAAGCCGGAAGGACAGATCGATCTTGAGGGGATTACCTTCGATTGCAAATGTCCGAAATGCGATCATGAAACTGAACGAACGGCGGCATTTATCCGGTCATATGGCGAATATGTTTGTCCGGAATGCGAATCGATCGTCCCAATTGTGGATCGTGCGGAAATCCTGAAAGCGCTGATTGTCGGTGAGCAGGTGATTGAGTTGGCCCGCGAGATCCGCAAGCAGAAAGAGGCGTCTGAAACTGGCGGCCGGCGCGAAGACCCGGCCTGACCGGTAATCCAGCCAATTTGAGCGGATGAACACCGGCGTCACCGCCGGTGTTCCGGGTTTCAGGCCCGGGCATCCTGTTTGATCATATCGGCGCCCTTCTCGGCGATCATGATCGTCGGTGCATTGGTGTTGCCGGATACCAGGGTCGGCATGATCGACGCATCGATCACGCGCAATCCCGCCATGCCGTGAACCCGCAGACGGTCGTCGACCACCGCGGCCGGGTCTTGCCCCATCTTACAGGTACCAACGGGATGATAGACCGTTGCACCATTGCCGCGCGCGAAATCGAGTAATTCGTCGTCGGTTTCGCAATCCGGTCCCGGCAGTACTTCCGACGCGCAATAGTGTGCGAGCGCGGGCGCGGCGGCGACTTGCCGGGCAATGCGCAACCCGGCTACATGAGTCTCGCGGTCGAGTGTTTCGCCTAGAAAGTTCGGCCGAATGGCGGGGGCGGCGAAAGGATCGCCGGATTTCAGATGGATCGATCCGCGGCTGGCCGGACGGAGTTGGCAAGGGCCCATTGTCAGGCCCGGCTCCCGATCCAAGATTCTCCGTTTCGCATCCTTAAAACTGGCGTGCGCAATATGATACTGAATGTCCGGCGATGCCAATTCCGGCCGGCTGCGGACGAACCCATAGATGATGCCGGCGGTGTAGGTGAGGACGCCGCGTTTCGCGAAAACATACTTCAGGACTTCGGCGGCCAGGGAGAGCCCGCGGGTTTGTTCATTCAAGGTGATCGGCTGATTGATCCGCATCACCACCCTGGAAACGTAATGGTCCTGGTAATTTTCTCCGACGCCCGGCAGGGGATGGACGACATCGATGCCGTGCTGAGCCAACAGTTCGGGTTGGCCGATCCCGGATAGTTCCAGCAGTTGGGGCGATTGCACCGCGCCGGCGCAGAGAATGACTTCGCCGCCGGCATGCGCTTCCTTCGCGCGGCCCCCCTGGTCATAAGCAACGCCGAGCACCCGTTTGCCGTCGAGCAACAGCTTCTTTGCATGCGCATTGGTTTCGATATGAAGATTGGGACGGCCCCGCACCGTGTCCAGAAAGGCCCGCGCGGTGCTGTGCCGCTGGCCATTCCTCTGTGTCACCTGATAATAGCCGAACCCGTCTTGATCCCCGCTGTTATAGTCGGGATTGGGCGGATAGCCGGCCTGGTCGGCGGCCTCGATCACCGCGTCGAGCAAAACGTGATTTTCGCGCATGTCGGCGACATTGAGTGGGCCGCCGACGCCACGTTCGGGCGCCGTCGGGCCTTCGCGGTTTTCTGATTTTTTGAAGTACGGCAGAACGTCATCATGCGACCAGCCGCGATTTCCCATTTGCGCCCAGCCGTCGTAATCGAGGCTTTGTCCCCGCACATAGAGCATTCCGTTGATCGAACTGGACCCGCCCAGCACCCGGCCGCGCGGGATCGGAATGGGTCGATTGTAGGTATAGGCTTCGGGTTCGCTGTCGAACAGCCAGTTCAAGCCCGGCATGTCCATGGTCTTCTTAAATCCGACCGGAATGTTGATCCAGAAGTTCGAATCCTTGCCGCCGGCTTCCAGCAGCAGCACTTTCACATCGGGATCTTCGCTGAGCCGGTTCGCCAGGACGCAACCGGCCGAACCGGCGCCGACGACGATATAGTCATATGTGGACATGCTGCTCCCCCGTGCATGGCGTCGCGTCAGCGGCGCATGATGATCACCGGGATATTAGGAGAAGACCGTCGCGGCGGGTAGTGGTGTCCGACGCGATGGTGGCCGGATAGCCGAAAGGCCGCGTCCGGGCGTGGTCAGCCTTGGCGGCGCCAGCGTTGGACGATGCCTTGGACGAAGTCCAGGTTTTCGCTGTCCATGCTCCAGGATTCCGAGAAACTGGCGGTCGCGCTGTAGGGACGAAACTCCTCGGGCAAGGTATCGAACTTCAGCCGAACCGGCAGCGAAACACCCTGTCCGACCGCGACCGCCTCGCCATTGCCGAGGGAAGGCAGGAAGTCGATCAACCCGACCGACGAATCCGCCATGCTGCCGCGGATATGTTCCTGATCGTCATTGTTGGTCAGGCGCAGCGCGAAGGTCGTGTTGCATTGTGACAGCAGATCGGAAGAAAGCCGTGATGGCCGCTGGCTGATGACACAGAGCGAAACACCGTATTTGCGGCCTTCCTTGGCGATGCGCGACAGGATTCCCTTGGTCAGTGCGAAACCCGGTTCGGCGATCCTTGGGGCATACCGGTGCGCTTCTTCGCAGACCAGCAAGATGGGAACGGAGCGTTCGCTCCATAGCGCGAAGTCGAAGGTCAACCGGCAGATCACGGCCACCACGACGTTCAGAATTTCAGACGGGACGGCCGAGAGATCGACAATCGAAATCGGCTTTCCGTTGACCGGAATCCGGAACAGGCTGCCAAGCACTTCCGCCATCGTGTCGGTAACGGAAATACCGCCGAACATGAAACTAAATCGGACGTCGCTTTGCAGGCTCATGAATCGCGCTTTCAGGCGACGATAGGGCGCGACGGCTTCCGCCCGCTCGAGTCTGCCCATGGCATCGTCGAGGCGTTTCATCAAATCGGAAAATTTATAGGGAACGGGCGTATCGGCCGTGAAGTGCGACCCCAGCGCCGGATTATCGAGATAGTCGCATTTAGCCTTGGGAATTAGCGTATGCAATATCGATGCTTCCGCCGAATTGCCGTCGCTGCCGGCGTCAAAGAGGATCTGATGCAGCTCCTCGAAGTTCAGCAGCCAATAGGGGAGCGAAAGCGTGTCTGAATTCAGGACCTGGCCGAAATCCCCGAACGCCCGTGAATATTCGTTGTGCGGATCCAACATGACCACGTGGGCGTTGGAGTTCTTTTTCAGGAGAGCACGAAGGATGAGCGCCGCCGCGCAGGATTTCCCCGACCCGGTGGTGCCCACGATGGCGAAATGCTTGCCGAGCAGCTCATCGGTCAAGATATGCGCCGGCAGCGTCTTATCCTGATGAATTGCGCCGACCGTTACGGTTGGCACATCCGGTAGGGCGTATACCCGGGCCAAATCCTGCTTACCGGTCGAGTAGACGATGTCGTCCAAAGTCGGCGCGCGCGACATACCGCGCCGAAAGGGATAGAGCTTGCCCTCGCGATCGATCGGCGTTTCACCAATCATGGTCAATTCGGCGATCTTCATCTCGTCGTCGCCATCTTCCGACGGAACAGGAACGGTAAGGCCGACAACAATGCCGTATGCGAAACCAAGACTGGTTCGCATTTTTACCAGTGACCCGATCTGGGCAACCGCCTCATCGCAATTCTCGGCATGTTTGGCGAGCAGAACGATAATTTGCGCTCCGGCTACGGAAACCACGCGACCTAATTGAATACTGATGTTCGAGACGTCTTGATGGCCATCCATTGCCGAACTGCTTTCATGTTACCGGCATTGACCCATGACGATCGATGTCCGGAATGCGGATTAACTTGCTGCTGTGGTGTCGATTTTTCGTACTCGCTCGCGTGGAAGGACGATCGTTACCAAGCTTCCAACGCCGGGTTTGCTCTGAATGTCGATATGGCCGCCGTGCAGCCGCGTCAGTGAATTCACCATCGGAAGCCCGAGGCCATAGCCGTCATGGTTCCGCGTCATGGAGCGGGCCATTTGCTCGAATGGCTGCATGAGCCGGGGAATTTCGTCGGGATTGATGCCGATCCCATTGTCGGCGACGCTTAAGCGGTACGTACCGTCGCGCGATATGCCCGCGATAATATCAACGCTGCCATTGGTGCGGCTGAATTTAATGGCGTTGATAACAATGTTCAGGATGATCTGTTTGATGCATTTTTCGTCGGCATAGAGAAGCTTGGCCCCGTCCGCGACGGTCCACTCGATGTGGGTGCGTGACTCCTGGGCGCGCGGCGATGCGATCTTAATCGCCGTATCGACCAATACGTTCATGTCGATCACAGTCTCGTTGAGTTCGACATTGCCGTGTTCGATTTTCGAAATATCAAGGATGTCTTGAACGAGCTGCAGCAGGTGCTGGCCGCTGCGATGGATATCGGTCGCATACCCCTGGTATTGCTCGCCGATCGGCCCGAACATTTCCGTCATCATCGCTTCGGAAAATCCGATAATCGCGTTGAGAGGCGTCCGAAGTTCATGGCTCATATTGGCGAGGAACTCGGATTTGGCTCTGTTCGCGATTTCAACGTTCCGCAATGCCAACAGAGCGTCCTTAGCGGCCACTTCGGCTTTGTGGCGGGCTGCTCGGAGAGCGACTTCCGCCTTTTGCCGCTCGACGACAACGCCAAGGCGGTTGACATATTGGTCCAATAGCGAAGTGGGTTCGCTTCGGCCCGTCCGGTATTGGAGCATTTCCCAGTCTCTAAATCAGCTAACTCGAAATTCTTCGAATGTGCAAAGCGACCGTAGATGGCGATATCTAAAATTTTGTTAATTCTCGTGTTTTATGGACTGAACTTGTGAATGTGTGGGCCGTCCGGCACGGCGGATCGGGGCTGCATTCCGTTGCTGTTCCGACGGATTTATTCGCAATCGGCATAAACTAGCCATGATTTGGCCGAAATCCTGCTCGAAAGGGGTAGTACTCTCCGACATAAGGTAAGGGTGCCCGCATACCGGGTACCGATCGTGGATCCTCAAGGAGGTAAGGACGTGTTAAAGAAATTCTTGATCGTCATATTTTGTCTTTTCCCATCAACCGTATTCGCCGAAAATGTCGTTAAAGGGTTGAATGGCTACAATAAAATTGTCATCGATTTCACCAAGAACGCCGACCGGTGCGAGCTGGAGGGTGCCAACGCCTATGTGGCGCATCTACGCGAAAAACTCGCCGGTATCGGTATCAGCGAGAAGCAGGACAGCAATGTCAGCCTGCGGCTGCAATTGGGGGGAACGCCGCTTGGAATGCTGGATGGGCAATGTGCCGTTGCCGCCAATCTCAGCGTCGAGACCGTTCTGCATGCGAAGAACGTCAGGGCGAACGATCGGCAGGTTCAAATGGCGATAGATCGCGCGGGCAGCTTCGAAGTGACGCTCTACAATACCGGGGCGTTCGCCGTATCGTCACAGGTTTACAAACATATCGACGGCAAGTCGAAGTCGCTCGTGCAATGGAAGTTGCGGGAAATAATCGAACGATTGGCCGCAAAGCTCAACGTCGCGCGCCAGACCTAGCCGTGTGGCTCCCGCGAATGGCGGGAGCTTCCGGCACTCTCGATTGGCACAAGGGCACAATCTGCGATAGATGCTGCCGGGCGCCATGTTGCCCCTTGGCGTGTGCCCGAATTGTTGCGAAATTGTCCCGCATCTGTTCAATGCCGGCTTCCATGAATTATCATGGAGGCCGAACATCGTCGGGGTAATGAGGAGCGTGCGCCCTTGTTCTTTTGTATTCAGGGTGACAGCGCGGGCGCGAGGCCGGCGACCGCAGGCCGCTCAAGGTTTGCGTATCGGGTGGCGGCATTTTTCATCCTGGCATTGGCGAATGCCACCATCTCGGATGTCCGTGCCGACGATACCTATAATGACAGCGGCTATTTGACGCTGCAGTTCGACAACGACATGTTCGGCGGTTCCGACCGCCACTTCACCCATGGCACGCGTGCCGCATGGCTGTCGGCCGCGGGCAATACGCCCGATGTCATCCGCAACATCGCGACGCAGCTTCCGTTTTTCAAATCCAACCAGAAAATGCGGATCAGCTATTCGATCGGCCAGAATATCTTCACGCCCGAAGATATCTCGCGGTCGGACCCGTCGCGCGACGATCGTCCTTACGCGGGTTGGTTGTTCGCCGGGATCGGCTTGGTGGCAGCGAGCGATCAACGACTCGACAAGCTCGAGCTGGATGTCGGCGTTGTCGGTCCGTATTCGTTCGCCGACGAAGTGCAAACCCGATGGCATGATCTGATCGGCATTACGAAGCCGGAAGGATGGGGCTCGCAACTCCGAACCGAACCTGGCTTTGCCCTCTTCTATGAACGCAGTTGGCGGCGGCTTCGTGATATCGACCTCACCGGCATCGTGCCGATGGAAAATTTTGGGGTCGACATGACGCCGCATATCGGTGGCGCACTGGGCAACGTATTCATTCACGGGACCGGCGGCGTGACTTTCCGGATCGGAGACGATTTGCGGAACGATTTTGGACCGCCAAAACTTCGGCCGAATCTGCCGGGGACGGATTTCTTCGAACCTGATGATAGTATCGGCTGGTATTTATTCGCCGGCGGAGAATTGCGGTTGGTTGCCCGCAATATCTTTTTGGACGGCAACACCTTTCGCAATAGCCGCCGGGTGGAAAAAATCCCCGTCGTCGCGGATTTTCAGGTCGGCGCCGCCATTACGTTCGGGCGTGCGCGATTGAGTTATACTCAGGTATTTCGCACCAAGGAGTTCGAAAAGCAGGCCGGTCTTAGCCAATTCGGTTCGGCGGCAATTTCCATTCGGTTTTAGCAACGGCTTGCCGTCGCCGCGCCGGCCAATAATTCAAAAGGGGTTTCTCATGAAAAAAGATCTGTGCACGTCGATGGCATTGGCCGAAGAGTTGATTGCCCTGGATGCGGGACAGTTATCGCCGGACGATTTCGACCAGCTACAGCGGCTGCTGCTCGATCATGCGGCGGTAACCCTGTGCGGATCGATTCAGCCATGGGGCAGAGCGCTGACGGATTGGGCACGGCAATACGGGAGCGGCGGCAGGGCCGTGCTCGCGGGATGCGGCGAGGGGGCAACTGCATCGGCGGCGGCGTTGGTCAATGGAACCTCGGCGCATGGCTATGAGTTGGATGACACCCACGATAAATCCATGAGCCATCCAGGCGCGGTGGTCATTACCGCCGCGTTGGTGGTGGGGGCGGAAATTGGTGCGACCGGCCGCGATGTGCTGACGGCAATTGTCGCGGGGTACGAAGCGATGGCACGGGTTGGCATGGCGGCCACGCCGATTCGCGTAATCGAAAAGGGCTTTCATCCTACCGGGACCTTCGGCGTTTTCGGCGCGGCGGCTGCCGCCGGCAGGCTGCTTGGGCTCAGTCCGCTCGGACTCGCGCATGCCTGGGGAATCGCGCTGTCGATGTCCAGCGGTTCCTGTCAATTCGCTTTCGAGCCACGCGGAACAATGGTCAAACGCATGCATGCGGGAATCCCCGCGCACAACGGCGTCATTGCTGCGCAATTGGCAAAACTCGGGATTGCCGCGCCGGTGCAGGCGATCGAGGGTGAGTTCGGCTTTTTGAAGCTTATCGGCGAGGAGTCGGATTCTTCGTTGTTGGCGAAGGTGCCCGGCACCCGGTTTGAGATACATAACATCAGCCTCAAGCCGTACTCCTGTTGCCGGAAGTTCCATTCCCTGATCGATGCGCTGGACGAAGTCACGGGCGGATTCAGTGTCGACGCCGATGCCATCGCCAGAATTACCGTGCGTTCACCGGAAACAGCGATCAACAGTCATTTGATGCGGCGTCCCGATTCGGTGATGGCCGCACAATACAGCATGCCCTTTATTGTCGGCGCGACGCTGGCCTATGGGCCGCGACGCTACGAAGCCTATGGCGAGCCCCATCACGCGGACCCGCGTATCCTGTCGATCGTCGACAAAGTCGAATCGGTCCACGACGCCGAATTGGATCCTGTCGTGCCGGCGAAAATGCCTAATCGCGTGGAGATCGAGTTGCGTGGCGGTGAAGTTCGGCAAGCGACCGTGATGGATAGTCTGGGTACGCCGGTTCATCCCATGTCGACCGATGGCGTCATTGAAAAAGCGCAGGCGCTGCTCGACGGCCTTGATCCGGATTTCAATCTTCAGCGTATCGCGGCCGCGGTGCATGCGGTAGCGGACGCCGAGAGTATTCGCACCTTGACGGAATCCTTGGTTTTGCCCGGATATGAAGCGCTGGCCGTGGGACCAAAAGTGGCCTGAATCGCCAGCACGACACCGCTCGTTTGTCCGGGATCCGGCGCCGGTCTAGGTCGTGGACGATCGGCGGTCTTCGCCTTCGAATGGCTCGTTCTTTCGGCGACGGTCGGGGCCCGCATAGGTGTCCGTGCGAATAAATGGCCGCGGGCTTTCGATGACCTCTCGAATGCGTTCGTAGACCGCTTCGGGTGAAACCGGTTTGGCGAGAAATTCCGTGGCCCCGGCATCCCGCGACGCGAAGATGTGGCGCGGCGCTGCATGGCCGGTGCAGACGATAATGGGCAGGAAGCTGATCGGGTTATCTCGATCCTGCCGGATGCGCTTGATCATGGTCAGGCCATCCATCGGCGCCATGTAAAGATCCGTGATAATGAGATCGGGAACGAAGGAATTCATTATTTTAAACGCGGCCTCGCCGTCGCTTGCCTCACGCATCCACTCGTTATCGACGCCGACCGCGACCAGAAGCTGTCGCATTAAATGCCGCATATAGGCGTTGTCTTCGACCAGCAGAATCGCAATTTTGGAGAAATCGTACGCCATGGAATGGTGCGTATGGGATGTGGCCGGTGGAAAAATCTTTATCGCTAAGGTTGCGGAATGATCCTATCGCATCCCACGCGCAATATGTAAAAAGCTATTCGAAATTTTTGGGCCGGGTGATGACGGAAAAATTATGCCGCCGCGCCCTTATCCGGGTGGTCACGGTTACCAGGCGTGTGTGGCGATTGTCTCCAACCGAATGCTGATCGGATTGTCGGGATCGCTTCGATACCCTTTTTGGGGCGCGGTCGTTTTGAATTTCCGCACCAAGGATTGCGTCGATTCGGTTTCGGGTGTGAAACCCGCGAGCACCTGGGTGAGATCGCGTCCATACATAAAACATTGTGCCGGCGTCGCGCTCTTGTCGGGGACGTTCGCCTGATCGTCACACGGCGTCACGGTATCGGCGATGTGACATTGGACTTTCCGATATTGCACGCGGTCAATCAGATATCCTTTTGCCGCATAGTACCAGGGGCTGTTTTTCGTCGTGGCCCTCACACCGCACAGGCGGACATCCTTGTCGCCGACGCGAATGACGTCGTTGGCCAGAACGTCGGTGACCCGACCAGAAATAATGGATGATTCCTCAAGCGTGCAGCCCAGCAATACCAGACATATGCCGATCGCCGGCATCGACTTGAACAACTTCCCGACCGCTCCACCACCCAGTGAGCGCGCCATGATATTCTCCCCGATATCGTACTGCGTCTAACAGCAGTTTCGGACGCAATGCCTCCGGATACCATCGTTCCCCCGGCTTAAACAGATAGGGGGAGGATTGGCCCGGAATAGGTACTTCCGAATCGACACCTATACGTTCGTCTATTCTTACCCTTGGCCGGTTGCCATATTCGGCCGAGCTTTTGAAAATCCCCGAAACTTGCCCGGGCGCTATTGTTTGTTTTTCCGGTATGCGCTGTAACGGACAGGCGCATGATAAGGGGTACGGCACAGTGGCGGCAACATTTAGAAATCTACTTGACGAATTACGGTCTGCGGACGAATTGATCGAAATCAGTAAGCCGGTCGATATCCGGTATATCGCGGCCTTGGTCGATCAGTCGGACAAGGCGCTGTTGTTCACCGATGTCGAAGGATACGGCATGCCGGTCGTTTCCGGACTGCTGAACAGCCGTGATCGCCTGTCGATAGCGATGGGCTGCCCCTTCGAACAAATTGAGGGCCGTGTCCGGCGTGGCCTCGACCGGCCGATCGAGCCGGCAATGCAGAATTCCGGTCCCGCCAGGGAAGTCCTTCAAGAAGGCGCGGAGGTCGACCTGTTCAACCTGCCGATCCCGTTGTTTTCGGTGCTCGACGGCGGTCCGATGATTACCGCGGGCATTACCTTGGCGAAGGACGATGAATTCGGATTGAATGCCGGGATCTATCGCTTCCTGGTGAAAGACCGGAATACCACCGGGATCGATATCGTGACGCCGAACAACATGCGAAAATTTGCCGAAAACGCCCATGCGAAAGGGGAACCGCTGCCGATTTCAATCAACATCGGAACGCATCCGAGCGAGGTGATTGCGGCAACCTACAAGGCGCCGATGGGGACCAATGAAATGGCGATCGCCGGCGGCATGATGGGGGCGGCGGTCGACTTCACGCCCTGTGCAACGGTTGATGTGCCGTGTCTCGCGAACGCTGAAATCGTCCTGGAGGCGGAAATACTGCCGACCGGGTGGACGCAGCCCGAAGGCCGCTTCGGTGAATTCACGCGGCTCATGGGGGGATTGCATTGGAACCCCTTGGTCCGTGTGAAGGCGGTATCGATGCGCGAACGCGCGGTCTACTACGCGCTCCATATGCCCTGGGAAAATATCTGGCCGTCGGGTCCGATATACGAGGCGGCGGTCCGCCGCGTTTGCATGGAGGCGGGGGTTCAGGTGACGGCCGTCAATATTACCCCCGGCGGCTGCTGCCATTGGCATGCGACAATCGCCATCAAACCGCATCCCGGGGATGGCAAGAACACGATTCTCGCGGCTCTATCCGTCGCCGATATGAAACACGTGACCGTGGTCGAAAACGATATCGATGTGTTCGATTCGGTCGATGTGGAGTGGGCGGTTGCGACCCGGGTGCAGGCGGACCGGGACGTCCTGATCATTTCCAATGCCCGGGCCAAGCCCTTGGATCCGAGCCTCGTCATCGAGCCGGGAAAGGTGCCGACCACGGCTAAAATGGGCATCGATGCGACCATCGCGGACGATGTGCCGCGTGAACGGTTTCAGCGGATTGCCTATGCCTATGCGGATCGGGTGACATTGGATGATTACTTGGGTCCGCAGAGCGGCGCGGGAAAAGCCGGCAAACGTGCGGATGGGGTCGCCGATTCCGAGGCGGATGCCCTGGCGCAGCGCATTCGCGAATCGATAGAAAGCGCGCCAAAATATTTCGCGGAATTGGCGGAAATATTTGATTCTGAGGGATTTCAAGCGGTCGCCCGGGCGGTCGGGGCGCTCCATGCGGACGATATCCTATGGCAGGACCCGGTCGGCCGGTTCTGCCTCCGTGGCTCCGAATTCGCCGCCAAACCACCAAAATAACCGTAAGAACATGTGCGCAGGGTCACTGTAATTCTAATGGATTGAAATTATTTTCGTTCAAAATCACAGGGGCCGAACAGTTATGTATAAGTCTATGAATGGTATTATGAACAAGAAATTTTACGCTACTTCATTTCATCTTGGTTTTTTCACACTATTGACCTCGGTCGCGGCAATTTCGCTGTTATCCGTTATGTCGATGCCGAGCTGACCGCACCGATTTTACCCGAGCACTGCATAAAAATCGTTGTATTGTAGTTAGTTGAATACATAGCCTGCCGGTGTTGCTACACGGTCCGGGCGCTTCGCCAGCGCGACCCTGCCCCTAAACCTACAGCACGAAGTCACGCATTGATTGGCCTGAAAGCCCCGTTTCCCGGGCTTTCAGCGCTGTGCGCCCAGTGATGCCGGTCACTGCGAAATAAATGAAATTGTCCTAAGTTTTAGGCAAGTTATTTGCGAACGGAGCAATTATGCGCCAAATGATTTATGAGGTCCTGGGGGCGGAAAGCGGTGCCACTATGACCGAATACGGTATGTTCGCGAACGCCTGTGCCAACTCGGCTGCATTTGTAGTCGCTCTGTTCGGCACCGGGTCAAAAAGCAAGATTGAGTCTGTTGCTGGTCGATCGAATATTTCATTAAATTCGACCAGAAAATTAGGTACTTAATGGATTTTTGGGGCCGCAATCAGTTGAATTTACTATGGTAGTTGTGTGATCTGGGCGGCTCTGGGTGGGGCCGCCCAGACTACATTCCCGACTGAGACAGCCGGGGCCATTCCGTTTTGAAATTCGTATTGATCGGCAGCCCGAAAAACGCGGGCGAAGCTGGCATTTTTTTGTTTGGTCGAAACCAGTGCGTGCGTGTTGAAGATGGGGCGGCCTTAAAGAGGGCCGCTCCATTTCTATTGTGGTGCGTCGCGGCACGGCGGCGAGTGGATAACTGGCGCCTAGCGGTCAGACAAACCGGACGCCGATTTCGTTGCCCGATCGCCGGACGACGTCGCATTTTACGGTCAAATCGGCGGCGAAACGAAGGTCGAATCGAGAAGGCAGGAGAAGCGGATCCACGGTTTTCAGCCTGGCACCGTTCTTCGAGTAATCGAGAACGGTACAGCTCATTTGGCAGGCGTTGTTGTAGTAGAGGATAATCGCCTTCTTGTAAGTCTTGATTCTCGCGTCATCTCGGCGGTCTTTGAAGGTGAGTCCAAATACGCCCATATTCTTATAATTCCAATTTCTCGCACCGGCTTTGATAAAGGACTCTGGGGCCGCTGCCTTAACATTCTGTTAAGTTACTCAAGATCGCTTTTGACGGTTCAAATTCAACACGAAATGCCGTGACTGCTTGGGATCCCGGTCGTGAATATTCGGGAAATTTTTCATCTCTGGCGCAAGAATTGCATCGTTCTTGGTGGAAAACCACAGAGGAAATCGCGATGAAAATCAATCCAGCCCATCCCTCCACCACTGGTGTGCCCCATAAATCGACCAACAACCCCGCAAATTCGGGAAAACCCCTCTTGGAGCCATCGGCGGACACTTCCGAGGCCACGACGGTCGACGCGGTGCCCGAGCAAGCGCGCAGTGCGCCGGCGCATGTTGCGCGCGAATTGTTGCTCGCTCAATCGGTGACCGACGGGACAACGGACCGGAACCTGTTCGGCCGTTTGGTTTCTTTAATCGCGCGCGGTAAGCCGACCGAGGGTCTCCTTGGAGCGGCCGGCGGCAATACCAGGGACGAAACCGCCGGTACGACACAGGAGACCAAGAGCGAACCGCCCGCCGCGCCGGACGGGACCGGGTAGCGCGTTCGAGCGAACGCTCAGTACTTCAACCCCTTTCTGCGGTTTCATCCGTTCATAGATTAGAGGAATAATTTGGACGGATAGAGAGGCGCAGCGTCATGGCAAGGGGCTTGAACAGGCACAAATTCGCATGCCGTTTGACGAAAGTCGGCCTCTGTTCCGTCCTTGCCGTAATGCTGTTCGCCGGAGGCTCCGGCGGCCATGCGTACGCCGGCACCGTGGCCGCGCAACCAGCTTCGGCTTTGCAAGGCGCCGGAGATGTCGACTTGAACAGCCTCAAGAACCGGTTGCGCAATACCGATGCGATCGGGTTCTTCGACAAGCTTTCCCTTAACGGCAAGATCGAATCTTTAATCGAGAATTTTCGCCGGCTTCATCAGGGCGACGGCGAGGCGACGATGGCATCCCTGGCTATCCAGTTCGCGATACTGATCGATGAGACGCTGGCGCTGCTACGCGACGGCGACCAGGATCTGCATGCCAGGATTCAAGCCGCACGGGGTGGGCTTTGGCGCCTCTTCAGCAATCCGGTCGATTTTGCCGCAGCGTTCGAGGGCGAGAATATCACGCTCGCATCCAACAGCGACAATCGGGACTGACCATGGCAGAAGCCGTCAAGGCGCGCCTCTGATTGACTTCGTTTCCGTTGCGTTGCCAGATATCACGGTGACGTTGCAACGGAGCGGGGTGTCGAATGGGACTTAGGGGAATCGGCGAAGCCACGATCGCGCGGGTGTTGGAACTCAACCTGCCGGACTTCGAGCCCTTGGCATTTTTCCCGGAGACCACCGAAGGCGACTGGGCGCCGCATCTCGACTGGCTCAAGCCCAAGGCGATGGATCCGGCCAGCGGAAATCTCTATTTCCCGATGCAGAGTTATGTCGTTCGGACGCCGCATCACACTATCCTGATCGACGGATGCGTCGGCAATCACAAGGACCGGCCGCACCGCCCGAATTGGCATATGAAATCCGATACACGGTATTTCGATGTGCTGGCATCACATGGGCTGGCGGTGGAAGACATCGACTATGTCATGTGCACCCACATGCACGTCGATCATGTTGGATGGAATACCCAACTGATCAATGGCCGCTGGGTGCCGACCTTTCCGAATGCGCAATACGTTTTTTCGAAGAAGGAGCATGATTATTGGGCGGCGATGCATGTGGAAACGGCGCTGCCGCACATCGCCGACAGCGTCCTGCCGATCGTCGAAGCAGGGCGGGCGTTGATGGTGACGAGCGACCATGCGTTGGACGACACCGTGTGGCTCGAGCCGACACCGGGCCATACGCCGGATCATTTTGCGGTGCGGTTGTCGTCGGCGGGTGAGGAAGCGGTGTTCAGCGGGGATTTGATGCACGCGCCGATCCAGTGCCGGCATCCCGAATGGCGGGCGCGGCCGGATTATGACGTGCCGCAGGCCCGCGCAACGCGGCGGTCCTTCCTGGAGCGCTATTGCGATACGGACACGCTGGTTTGTACGGCACATTTTCCGCTGCCGTCGGCCGGCCATATCGTGCCGCACGGAGACGTATTCGATTTCCGCTACGATTCGCAGGATTGGTAGGTCGGGCCGCCCGGTCTCATGGGCTGGTTGATTGCTCTGCCGTCGTATGGGCGCCGCGCCGCAGTTGCAGCACACTCAGAATAGCGATGACATACATCGCCGCGATGCCGACGAAGACGCCCCGGAACTGGCCGCCGTCCATCAGCCAACCGAACAATAGCGGCCCCGAGGCGCTGCCCAGGTCGAGACCCGAATAGACGAAACCGAATACCTTGCCGGTGGCGCCCACGGGGGTGGCGGCGCGGATCAGGATATCGCGCGACGGGCCGGTTGCGCCGACGAAGAAGCCGGCGGTGCCGAGCAGGCCGATGATCGCCGGCATCGTCAGGGAAAACGCTGCGACGCAAATCATCAGGACCGCGCCGCATGCCATGCCGCAAGACGCGATCAAGGCGTGCCGCGGCAATCGGTCGGCCAGTTCGCCACCGGCGAGCACGCCGGCGGCATTGCCCGCGAGATAGACGGTGAGGCCGGCGGTGGCGACCGCCAGGGGCGACCCGTATAATTCCATCAGCGCCGGCACGGAGAAGTTCTGCATCGCGACTCCCGCCGCGGCAATCAGCGCGAAATAACAGAACGCGGCCATCAGCGGCAGGTTGCCCAAGAGCCGGCCATAAAAAGCCAGACCGGGCAGGGCGCCGCCCGCTTCCATGCCACTCTTCGGCATGCGCAGCACGGCGCGGTGCCGGTATATCAGGATTGCGGCCCCCCAGCCGATGAGGCCGGCGGTGACCAGTCCGGCGCGCCAGCCGGCCGTGCTGGCGACACCGTAATAAATTATGATCGGCGAAAGAAAGTAGCCGCAGGTGCCGCCGAAACCGTGAATTCCCAGCGCCCGACCGATCCGCTGCGGGCTGACCTTGGCGGACAGGATCGAGATGTCGGCGGGATGGAACACGCAATTGCCGAATGCCGCCGTCACCGCCAGCGGCAGCAGGACCCAATACGCCGGCGCCAGCCCCATCAGCAGTACCGACGTCGACATCGCGGTGATTCCGAACAACAGCAAGCGATGCGCGCCATACCGGTCAACCAGAATGCCGACGAACGCCTGGCACGCACCCGAGACGCCAAAGAACAATGAAACGATCAGGCCGAGCGCCGTGTAGCTGACATTGAATTCCTCCCGCAGCAGCGGGAAGAGGGGGCCCAAGGCGACCTGATAGAAATGTGAGAGAAGATGCGCGAAGCCGACCAAGCCAATGATCAGTCCGTCGGATCGCCCCGCCGGCTCTGTCACGGTCATCCGGTATCCTTCATACGCGGCCTCTCAGATCGGATGCAGGACGATCCAGCCCGTAGCGGCGGAAGGATCTCGATCTCGCCGCGACTATCCATCATTCCCGTGAATTGTAAAAGATCCGCGGCCAAGTCGGCGGCGGACGACGGTCGAAAAAAAATCGCATCCATGTGCGCACCGTCACAGAACAGCATTAACCAAACCTGTTAACCATGTCCTCGCAATCTTGGGAGGTGGCATTGACGACGGCCGCCGGCGCCGACCAGCAAGCAACGGTGCCGCGACCGCCCGACCAGAGAGAGGTTGATGTCATGTCACAATACGAATTCGAGCCCAGTATGTCGGATCAAAGCCGAATCGAGCGGCGTTGTGCGATCATCGCAACCGGATCCGATCATTTTCACCGTATACCGGGTACCCCGGCGTCGAAGGCGATGCGGCGAGACATGCCCAAGTTCACGGCATGGAAATTCATTCTGATCATCTGCATCGTCGGGGTCGCCGGCTTCGCCACCGGGGGTGTGGCCATCAGTAAGTCCGCAAACAATGTTCTGCCGCAAATGTCAGCGGCGGCTCCGCGGGCGATGCTTCCCATGTGTCCGTCGCTTCAAGGGTCATTGGACGCACGCGTCGGTGCGATTTACGAGCGGTATCTCGGATACACGCCGATGTTGCGTGTCGCATCCCGATAAAGAGCGTTGCGGTCCCACGACGCAAAGCCGTTCCCATGGAGAGTAAGATGCAGAAGATTTCTTTGGTTGTTTGCGCGGTCGCCGCTGTTGGCGCCTTTAGCATAATCCACGCGAAAGCCTTGTCGAACGCCGAACCGGCGGCGGCCACGATCCAATCCGCGAGCACGGTGACCGCACCGTTCGAGACGGCGCGGCGGGGCTCGGACGACAACCCGAAGTGCCGCTCGGCCAAGCGAGATATTACTGCGTATAGCCGCGCTGTAGGGGACCTCGATCCGTGGCGCGCATCGCATCGGCGGCTTGCCGCGATTTATCACGAAGCCTGGCAAGTAAAGCACGAGTGGTATCAGAAAAACTGCCGCTAATCGGATTCCGGAAATGATCCAACGCGCCGCGGTCAGCAAATTTATAGCGCCGGGATGGCTTATGCGTCGCGGCCATCCCGGCGGCAAATTCTATAGCCACTTCCCATCGTCGCGCGTCAGGCCCAGCAGCTTGTTCAGCTGCGGAAGCGCCAGGCCGAGGGCGATCAAACTCACGATCATACACCCTAAAAACAGGGCCGGTTCTCCCGATAGAATGGGTGCGAACCACCACCCGGCGAGGCAGGCGGCGAATAATAGAAGTGCCCAGCTTCGGCGAAGAAAATTCATCGCCAACCGTAATCCCTAGATCGTTTTATCGTCTGGCGCTCGACGGCCGCAATTACTGTGCCGTGCGGGGCGACAGTCGCGCGGCGACTGCATTGTATAGCCAGGCGAAAAGGGCCCCCCCGACAAGGCCGTCGGCCGCCGCCCAAGCGAGACCGATGAGGCTGCCCAGGGGCGTGAAGTCGTACCCGACATAGGCACGCTCCAACAGTGTCGGGGCCGCCGCGACGTCGCCTAAGACGATCAACCACCAAGTGAGTATAAATACGCCCACGCCCCAGATGATCGCGGAAGCGATGGCAAACGCCCGAACGTTAAGAGTCATGGTCGGTCCTCCCGTTCAATTCCCGGACTTAACAAAGATAGCACGGTCCAGTGGCATGGCGGAGAGCTGAAATTATCGCGATACTATGGGGTTATTGCCGGAAGGCATTTACCGACGCCCCGGCTTGGCCTTTGCGCCGTCGATGCACATACAGGATTTTCCGATGCTGGTTGGTCACCTTGCGCTTGTCGTGGCGGCGGTATTCGCCGGCGCCGCCGTCTACATCACCATCGCCGAACATCCGGCACGCATGCGGCTCGCGGATGGGCCGCTGCTGACGCAATGGAAACCGTCATACAAACGCGGATTTGCGATGCAGGCCACCCTTGCGGTTGTCGGCTGCGTGCTGGGACTCTGGATGTGGTATCTGAGCAAGGATTGGCGGTGGGTCTTGGGCGCCGTTGTTTTGGTCGCCAATTGGCCCTTCACGCTCTTCGCGATTATGCCGGTGAACAACCGGCTCGTCGCAATGGACGAAGCCTCACCGCCTGGCGAAATGCGCGGACTGATGGAGCGATGGGGCGTATTGCATGCTGTCCGAAGCGGTCTCGGAAGTGCCGCCACGGGGCTTTATCTTTGGGCACTGAATTGAGCGCGAATATCTGCGCCGACAATCGATCGGGTTTCCGATCACGGTGGAGTGTTTTCCCTAGAGAAAATCCCGAGCGAACCAAAACGGTTCGCGACGACGTATTTGCGTAAAAACCAAGAGATAGACCATTTCACGTGAGTCACTTTAAACAAGAAATGGTCTACAGGAACCGAACCGCAATCTGGTCGTTTTCGCGCCGGATTACTTCGCAGTCATATGACGGCCCCTTAGCGATCATCAGGCGGAAATTCTGCGGCAAGACTGTCGGATCGGCCGGCTTGAGCCGGGCTCCATTATCCGAAATGTCGAGAATGATGCACTTCATCATGGCGTTGTCGTTTTGATGAAGAATCGTCGCGGCCTTGAGGGTCTTTTTTCGGGGCGTCACACGACGCTCATCCAAGAGCGCCCGAATATCTTCCACGCGCGCGGGTTTCTCGAGCGTCGCGACCGTCGCTTCGATACGGGGTTCAATAGACGTCCGCGCGGCGGCCAGGAAGGTCGGATCATGTCCCGTCATGAACACGAGCTTGCCGTTGAAGCCCTTCTTCGAGAGCCAGTTGGCGACCTCTATGCCGTCCAAATCGGGCATGAAAATATCCAGGAAAATAACTTCCGGCGTGAATTTATTGTAGCGGTTGATAATTTCACGTGGATTGGAAATTTGTTCCACGCGATGGCCCATTGCGGTGAACACACGTTTGATGAGCCGGCCGAATTGGACGTCGTCGTCAACGACGAGAATCGATTTTACCACCATAATATTGCGTCCCCAAAACTACATATTCCGGGGAAGATCCGGAAATAATGACGTCCCGGTCGAATTCGGGATTCGCCAATTGTACATCGCGAAATTGATACAAATTTTAGCTATTTGCAGTGCCCCTCATCATATGATGGTAGTCACACGGACAGTTGGCGTTGAATCGCCCAGATGGCATTAGATTAAATATAATGAAATCAATTTTTACGGGCTCGTTTCCGAAATTGCGGCCAGTACGTGTGAAATGGATTCGTAATTCTACTTAAAAATCATTCCAAAATCATATTTGCGATAATCCCATTAACGACCGGTTAATACAGGTCGATGACGCCGGCAAACTTCCAGCCACGATTGAGGCGGCTGAACGAACGAGATGAATATTAATTTGATTTGAACTGGTGAGCCCGACAGGGATCGAACCTGTGACAACCTGATTAAAAATCAGCTTTGGGGGTGTTTCACCCCGTCTCACCCTGTCTGATCGATCTCGATAAAATACTTGTATTCTGCGGGATAGGTGTCAATTTGTGTCTCATCGCATTCCATTCGAGCCAACGCAAAAAGGTGGCCCAAATGGTGGCCCATTTTTAAATAAGGTGCTCATATGGCTTATCGAGACAAGACACTCCCGGCCAAAAAACTGACACACCGAACGGTGGAAACCGTCGATCCCGAAGGCGACCGGATTATGCTGCCGGATACCTTGGTGCGGGGACTGCAATACCGCGCCACGAGGAAGGGGCAGGGGACGTTCCTGCTGAAACACAAGGTCGACGGGAAGCACCGTCGCATCACGCTCGGCAAATTCCCCCAAATGGGCGTCTCCGAAGCCCGCAAGGCGGCGATGAGCGTCAAGGGCGGCGACGTACCGGAACCAACGCTGACGCCTACCGCCAGCGATGAGCTATCGGATGAAACCTTCGCCGGTATCGTCGAACAATACCTTCAGGTTTACGCGCAACCCCGCCAGAAAACCTCGTACGAGACCCGCAGGGTCTTGGAGACTTATGCGGTGCCCGAACTCGGACAGATGCGGATCGAGGACATCGGCAAGGGCGACATCACGCGGCTGCTCCACCGTGTCGCGGCCAAGAATGGCGGGACGCAAAGCAACCGGCTTTATGCGCATCTGCGCAGCGTGCTCGGGTGGGCGTTCGATGCCGACCTGATCCAGTCAATCCCGATGCCGAGAAAGAAACCGGCCCTTGAGCGGAAGCGCCACCGGGTGCTGAAGGATGACGAACTGCGCAAGATCATCAAGGCAGTCGATAGCCTTGGCTGGCCCCACGGCCCATTCTACCTTACGCTCATACTGACCGGAGCACGGCTTCGTGAGGTCGCACGGATGCGGTGGTCGGATCTCGACCTAGGCGAAAACCCGGTCTGGACGATCAGTGCGGCGGACTACAAGACCGGGGAGGGGCAACGTTTCCCATTATCGTCGGCAGCAACGGCCACGCTCTGCGACGCCAGCGCGATCAGCGGTGCGGGCGAGTGTGTTTTCACGACCTTCCACAGCGGCGATCTGCCGATAGGTGGGTTCGGGAAGCCGAAGCAATTGATCGACCGGATAAGTGGCGTCACAGATTGGGTCAACCACGACCTGCGCCGGACGATGCGCACATGGATGGCCCAACAGCGTAACGTCAGCGTGGCGGTCGCCGAACGCTGTTTGGGCCACAAGAGGGCCGGAGTCGAAGGTGTCTACAACCACGCCGACCTCGAAGATCAGATGCGCGAAGCGTTCGAATCCTGGGCCAAGCACGTCATGGGATTGATCGAACCAAAACGGCAGTCGGCGAACGTGGTGGCGATTCGATGATTGAGCCGCCGCCGGGCTAGGAAGTTCGGACTAAGCGCCGAATGCGACGGCCCGTGGATCGAAGACAAAGGCATCCGCTTTTGTACGGGAAGATAGAACAGGGGAGCCGGTCACGCCTGACGAAGCGTGGCGCATTTACCGAATGGATCACCCCGAAAGCCTATGACTGTGGCCCGGCTGCGGTAAGTTATTCGCTTATCACGGTGGATCATATTGCCGACGTGCCCGGCTGCGTCGAACGAACCTGCCTGTTCCTGGCAGAGCGGCGCGTCCGCGAATTGGATGCCGGATTACCGCTCTGCCCGCTGATGCCGCTGTACGGCGCTTTGGCGGGTGTCATACCGGATATGCGGCGTGCCTGGCGGCCCTGGTTGCGACGACCAGGCGTGCCGCCGGCAATTGTCGATCCGCGTTGCTGCAACGTCCCGGGCCGACGCGCTCGGGGCTCCAATTGGCGGCCAGGGAGGCGCGTCAGCGATGCGGATGATACTTATGCCCGACACGCTGATGCCGCTGTACGGGGCCGTAGCGGGCATCTGAGCAACGTTCATTGACGTCCGCTTCACCCCGGAAGCAGATATTCCAGAGGTCAAAATCGACTTCCGCTAGATACATCTCGCAGCAATAGCCCTGCCGCATTATTATCTATCACTAATATAAGATGTAATAAGACATTAAGGTCTAATCATCTAACTATACACTAGAATAGAATGACAATATCTTCATGGGGACAATACAATGTCGGATATAGAAGAGTGAGCATTTCGAGTTTATTGTTGCTGCACGATGGTAACGCCATGGCTCCGGGCGTCGCGGCGACGCTGAAGCAGATCGTTCCGGTATTGGACGTTAACCTGCTCGACTCCGCTCAGCCGAAGGCCGCACCCGCGAACGGCGCGGTGCTCTGCGTCCAACTCTCGACAATCAAGAATTTCGGAACCTTTGCACCGCGTTTCGATATCTCGATCGACGGAACCGTGATTGTGATCCCGAGTTTTAGCGAAGAGTACGTGGCGCAACTTAACAAATTCGGTATCAAGAATTACCTTGTCGCTCCTGCTGCGCCGAACGTTCTTATCAGCGCGGTCAGTGCGGCCCGTATTTATGTACTGGAAACGGGATGGCAGGATCTTTCGCCGGTGACGCGCGATGCTCTTGTCGGAAGCCGCCACAGCTTCACGCAGGCCTTCGCCGACGTGCGAAACGGCGGGCATGTGGATATTCCCGAAATCGAGGCGGCGTGCGCGCTAATCGCCGACTGTACGAAAGAGAGTTCCCTGTCGGCCTGGCTTGCGGCGATCGAGGACCACCACGATTACACCTATCGCCATTGCATGTCCGTCTGCGGCGCGATCGTGCATTTCGGCCACAATATCGGCATCAAGGCGGATGATCTGACATTGCTGAGCGTGGGCGGTATGCTGCACGATATCGGCAAGGCATGGGTCTCGCTGGGCATTCTCGACAAGCCGGCCAAACTGGACGATTCCGAACAGGTGAAGATGCGGGAGCATCCGGCCTTTTCACGCGAGATCATGGACAGCATGGAAGGTCTCGACCCGCGCGTCGTCGCCATGGCCGTGCACCATCACGAAAAGCTGGACGGGTCCGGCTACCCGGACGGACTGAACGGGGACCAGCTCGACGACCTGGTCCGCCTGACCTCGATTGCGGATATTTTTTCGGCCCTCATCGACGAACGGGCCTATAAACCGGCGATGTCCTATGAGAAGGCTTTCGGAATCATGACGAGCATGAAAGGCCATCTCGACCTGGATATGCTCGCCAAGTTCGAGGAATACGCCATGGATGCCCGCGCAAAGACGGCGTGAGGTACCAACGACGGCCATTCGGGCGGCGATGACTGCTTTTACGTGTTTAAATTCTGTCCCGTAGGATTTGACCCTGTCCCCCCGCGGTTCGCCAGCATCATTACGCAACCGCCTCTTCGAGCAGCCGGGCGCGCCGTTCTTCCAGATCGTCGATTTCGTGGCGCAATTCCCGCGCGACGGCGTCCAGTTCTTCAGACGACCATCCACCATCGACGCGCCGACGCTCGTCAACCCGAACGACCCACAGCCCCAATTTCTTGCCCAACAGCTCCAGCGCCCGGATCGCCGCTTGTGGGTGCCATGCCTTGCTGGTCGGATTGCTGCACGTCTCGACGATCTCGCGCAGGCCGTCGATGATGAAAGTCTCGGTCAGGCCGGCTTTTTCGACGGTTTTATCGGTGATTTCCGTCCGAATCTCGAGGATACGGGCCATAATGTTTTCATTCGCTATCAAGCGGGAGGCATTTGCCCGCGCACCGCCCTCGGAATATCCGGCCTCGATATAGGCGGCGGTCGCTGTTTTCCCTTCCGCTCGTAAACCGCAGAATATCTCGTGTCTGACGTTGGCAAGCACCGACATGGGTGGACCTCGCTATTAGTAAGTACATTTAAACAGGATCCCTGACATACCCGGGACCTCATTCCCCCCAATTCGGGACGATCTTTCGATGTGTCGGATGCATGCCGATCCGAATTACATCCATGTTTATCGGTGTGCCGTGTGGTCCCGCAAGCAGCGTGCATTCACGGCGTTGGCCGCACTGTCCCTTGAAACCGGCCATAGACACCCCTGCCAAATTCAAATTGCCCGGAACTTTCTGATTCGTTCGCCTGCTCGGCGGTCAGTGAATGCTCATTTGACGCGATCTCCGAACCGTCCTGCTCAATGACTAAGCGTCGGTCGGTGACCTTAAAAGTGAAATCAGTTGATTGCTGCCATTTGATCACTGCGAGGGTGTGGTTCGCGATTGGCGCGCAATAGACCTGACCGTATTCCTTGGCGAGCGAATCCGGCACCATGGAATGATAGACAGGATTTCCGCGGCGAGCCGCTCATGTTGCCCGTGCCGGCGCAGAGCTGGCCATTGAACACCGCAAGCGACGTGATTCGTTGTCCCCAAGCCGACCGAAATAGGCCACGTGCGCGGCGGTCGCGTTTATTCGATGAATTCCGGACACCCAAAGCGGCGATTTTCGCGTCCATTGCATCATGGTAGGGGTGAGGTTCATTGGATAAAGGCGGGCCGGTAAAGAGCCTTTGAGACCGCCAAGGACCACCGCCGAACGGCCGGCGATATAGCTGGCCCCACGGGTACATTCCGACAACCAGGTCACCCGCCGCGATCGTCATGGCCTGTGCTTCGAAATAACGCTGCCGGTCGCTCTTTGTCCCGGTAAGCGGAATCGGCATTTTTGTAAGTCTGACGGTGTCGCCGTCGATCCACGCCAGGTTGCCGTCCGGATAGGTGCCGACAAGCAAATCGTCGCCATAGATCATGTACGAGTAGAATTCCGTGACGCGCCGTTCGCCGCATTCCGTCACTTGAAGGGCGGTCGTTCGACCTTGCCGCACCCGATACAGCGCCGCGCACGGCCGGCCGCGCGCGCTGCCGCCGATGATCAAGGCCCCACCGTAGGGAATCATCGAATAAACCCGATTGGCGTCTGAAACATGAACGGTTCCACCGCCAATTGCTCGGCAAGGCCCTGTTCGCGGCGGCGGGATGGCATAAGAAATGACCTTGCCGGCGACGTTGGCGAAAATCCGATCCCTGTAGATGAATGTTGTTCCGACCGCGCCAAGCAATGAACCATGATAGCCGCGGTCTGACAGTACGGCGACGCCGTCGCACTTCCGCCAACCCAATATGAAACTCCATCGGCGATCGCCGGACCGTTGAAGGCGCGAAACGTGGCCGCCCAACGGATGTCTGTACCGACCGATGCGGCCGGCGTAGCGTCGCCATTTGCCGTCATGCCGATCAAGAACGCGGCCGTGATAGTAATCGACCAACGCGCCATTCACGTTCGCGATTGACGATTTTAGGTATTCGGCCGATATCCGGCCCAGGCTTCGGAAATTGTAGTTTTCGACAGGCGCGCGCGTGTCCCGACACCAAAACTCCAAATCGTTCTGGTTCGATGTCCTACTTGAGCTGTTTGTGTTTATGAATCCAGCGGCGCAGACTATATGGCCATTTTGCCATGAGAATGCTGTTCCCAATGAGGCGGCGGGATCAGCGTTCACTGTGACGTGGATAGCCCTGTTCCATAGAACACGTTCTACCGGCGCAGTTTTGTGGCTGACCATGAATGCGACGACACCCGCTGACAGCGCCGCCACCAAAAGGAAGTAAGTGTGCTTGCTCATCCCGCCCAATACCTATGCTGGGAAATGAAGCGCGCGCAACAATGATTGGGGCCTTCAGGATATTGCGGCTCGGTCGAACTGGCGCGGGATGGGGGTGGTCGCGCGGCATGAGCCGGTTACGACCGATGGATGACAAGGACATCTACCGTTCCGCCAAGCTGTTCCTTGAACAGTACGGCGCCGATGTGCCGATACATGCGGCGATGCGAATAGACGCACTGATCGCGGCCGGCGACGTACAGGGCGTTTCAGTGTGGAAGCGGGTTCTGCGTGCGATCGAGGAATTGCGAACGGTCGGGGGCAGGACGAGGCATTAGCGTTTGCAGAAAGGAGGAATTGGCGGTGGCGACGTGATCGACGGGAAAGAACAAGTGCCGGTAGGGAACGTCCAGCCCATGGCGATCACGAACAAGATCGTATTTGCGAATCAGTAGTCTCTGGCCCTTTTAGCAGGGAAAAATCTTTACCGGAATAATGCGATGCCAGATTGTAATCGGCCCTATCGTCAGTTCAGGAATTCCAATGCTGCGAGTCAATTTGGTGCGAAAAGTTATAAAGCGTCTACATCGCCTCGCGACCTTTGAGCCACCCCTTGATGGCGTGCATAAGCAATGGAGAAAGTTCTACCGGGATCGGCACATACACTATGCCGATATTCTGGCGGAGCTAGGGGAACACGACGACGCTTATTCGGCTTGGTACCGGGCCGGAGGGTACGGATACGACCCGAAAGAATCCCGATTGTGGCTAATAAAGGAGACTTCTCTTCCGGACTTTCGTGGGACATGTCTCGATATTGGTTCGGGCGACGGATTCTGGTCCTGGCTGCTGTGCGAATGGTTCCACGTATATGGGATAGACCCGGTGGAAGGTGGCGTGGAATTGGCCAATGCGGTCAAAAAGCGGTTGCCGCTGGCGATGCAGCACCGCGTCGATTTCATGGTCGGCGATGCGTTGGAAGTGACCGAGCAATACGATGTAGTGTTCTGTCGCGCGCCATCGTTTTTCAACTACCCGATATTCAAGCCATTCGACCTAACCATGCTGGATGTGGACCGTGCGCGGTTGGGTGAGGTCTTTAGGCAAAATGATCCGAGCACGGCAGAGGCCAAACTAGGGTCTGTGGACAATTACCTTGCGGCGATGATAGCCGCGACGAGATTTAAGTTAGCGGCATAGCTTGTATCTGTCTTGTCATATCGGGTTGCGATGCCCCTGA
>JAOTYV010000463.1 GCA_029861675.1 Alphaproteobacteria bacterium | reverse complement strand
CCCGGGCGGCTTCCTGGGCCAGCTCCAGGGGCACCTCACCGCCGGCTTGGCCGACGGCGATCAATCCGCCGGGGCGTTTCGGGATCTGTCCCGCCAAATAGGCGACCCGGTTGTGCACCGACAGCGGGATGTAGTCATAGACCGTGGTTTCCGGGTCGGGCAGCTCAATCCCTAGGTCGCGCAGGCGCTTCAGCACCCCGTCGGCGGATGGCGATGGCATCAAATTTTCCTTTCTCGTTGATCGGTTTTGACCTGGCAAACAGGTCCGGGGCGGTCAGGAATTACTTATTCTCCGGCATCCGGAATGGCGCCGTCGGCGCGAAGCGCTGCGATATCCCGGTCGCTGTAGCCGAAGCGCCGGAGGATTTCGGCCGATTGTTCACCAAGCGCCGGGGCCGGGGCAGGCTTGGCCGCGGGCGTGCGCGACAGCCGCATCGGCGTTCCGACGACTTGGATGAATCCGGCCACCGGATGCGTCACCTCATGGATCAAGCCGCGCGCTTCGACCTCGGGGCTGGTGAGCGCTTCGCCGACTTCCCGCACCGCGCCCGCCGGCACGCCGGCCGCGCGGAATTTGCGAACCCAGTTTGCCCTTGTGTCGCGGCGCAGAATGGCGCCGAGCAGGTCGCGGGTTTCCGCCCGGTGTTGCATGCGGCCGGCATTGGTGGCGAAGCGCGGATCGTCGAGTAGCTCCGGGCGTTCAATCACGTCCGTGCAGAACCGTTCCCATTGGCGCTCATTGCCGATGATCAGCGAGATCAGCCCGTCCTTGGCATCGAACAGGCAGACCGGCTCGAGAAAATGGTGGCTGTTGCCGACCCGCTCGGCATTTTCTCCGGTGATGAAATACCGCTGCGCGAGGTTGGCGGTCATGGCCACGGCAGTGTCGAGCAGGGCGATGTCGATGAACTGGCCCGAGCCGTCGCGTCCGCGCGCGTGCAGGGCGGCGAGGATCGCCTGGGCCGCATACATGCCGGCGAACATGTCGCCGTAGGAGACGCCGGTGCGCAACGGCGCGCCGTCGGGCTCGCCGTTATACGACATCATGCCGCTCTCGGCCTGCGCCACCGGATCGTAACCGGGCAAGTCCCGATACGGGCTGTCGTGCCCATAGCCCGAGATCGAGCAATAGATGAGACCCGGATTGAGCGTGCGCAGGGATTCGTAATCCAGGCCGCGCCGGCGCATGACGCCGGGCCGGAAATTCTCGATCAGGATATCGACGTCGCGCGCCAGTTTCTTGGCCACGGCGCATCCCGACGGTGTCGAGAAATCCAGGGCAAGGCTGATTTTATTTCGGTTCACGAAGGGAAAATATGCGGATTCGCCGTGCAGTGCCTCTACCCGTTCGAAGTTGCGTGAATCGTCGCCCCCTTTGGGGTTTTCGATCTTGATGATTTCGGCGCCAAGATCGGCGAGGTTGAGCGTGGCCCAGGGCCCCGCGAGCACGCGGCTGAAATCAAGCACCCGAATGCCGTCGAGCGGCGGCTCCGGTGGTTTGGCCGGTTGGGTCGAATTGGTCATACGTGCGCCCTTTCGGCGGTGCAGTGGGGCGGCACAATCGCAAACCCCGTCGCTGCGAGATCATAGCGTATCGCGCGGGGATCAAGCGTGCCCGGCGATTGTTTTGTTTCCAACCGGGGGGTTGTGGGTTTCGGCGTCACGACAGTATGACTGTGGTCCTGATGCGCTCGGCGCGTTGAAAATCCGCCTGTTCGGCGTATTAGAATAAATCCCGAGCGAACCGAAACGGTTCGTGACGACGTATTTGCGTATAAATAAAGAGATAGACCATTTCACTTGCGTCAATTTGAACAAGAAATGGTCTAAAGGTCGACCGTATCCTGTCGCTTATCGGGGCCGTCAAAAGGCAAATCCCGCCGCCGGCGGTCGGGACCGAAATAGCCGGGCGCCCGGATAAAGGGACGGGGCGAGTCAATGATGCTGGCAATGCGCGCATACATATCTTCCGCCTTAAGCGGCTTTGCCAAAACTTCGTGCACGCCCGCGTCGCGCGCCGCTTCAATCTTTTCTTGGCGCGTGTAGGCGGTACAGAGGATGATTGGGAGATAGGCGTTCGGGCCGGACTTTGGGTCCCGTACATTCCGGATCAGTTCAAGACCGCTCATGCCGGGCATTTGCCAGTCGCAAACGACGATGTCCGGCGTTCGGTCACGCAGCACCGAAAGAGCGGATTGGCCATCCGCCACCATGGTGATGTTGTTGGCGGCCACACCGATCGATTTCAGCAGCTCCCGCAGAACCCGTTGCATGAATGCACTGTCTTCTACGACGAGCAATTGTATCCGGGAAAGGTCATATGGCATTGAGGGTTTTGATCAGCCGGGCCGGCCGCCCGTGTTGTTGGTATTCATATAATCGCGGCGGCTCGCACGAAGTACCGCGGCCAAGTTTCGTAATTCGATATGCGTGAACGATAATTTGGCACACTTTGTTTCTAGAAGTCGATACTTCGGCCTCCTCGCCGCCATACCGGGTTAGGGCGTTTGGCGGGACACACAAAAAAAGGGTCCCGAGATGTGACACATCGGGACCCCTAAA
>JAOTYV010000181.1 GCA_029861675.1 Alphaproteobacteria bacterium | reverse complement strand
GACCCTCGACCTCGCCGCCACCTTCTACGATCTCGCGAACACCGAGAAGCCGGAGGAAATCCAGAGCGAAAGCCTGCTGCCCCTTATCGCGAACGGCGGCAGCCGCGACATGGCCTATAACGAATGGAATTTGGCCTCGACCCGCTGCGGCGTGCCGCTGGAGCTTCGCACCATCCGCACCAAGACGCATAAATGCACCTTCGAGCTGATCTCCGGCGCGGGCGAGCTGTACGACCTGGCGAACGACCCGCTGGAGCAAGACAACCTGTACGAGGATTCGGGCGCTGCGAAGGTGCGCAAGGAACTCGAGGACATGATGCGGGCGCGGCCCGGCAAGGTCCTCAACACCTTCGCCGACCCGGTCGGCGCGGCGTAGGGGTTCACTGGACCCAATTCTCTCCCCCTTGCGGGGGAGAGTTAGAGAGGGGGGTGGGCCCGCTTGCGGGCGCTTCGTGTGCGGCCTGCCGGCCGCGTCCTCCCACCCTCGACCGCTTATCGCTGTCAAGACCTCCTCCGCAAGGGGGGAGGTTGAGTCCCAGGGCGTGACTCGGCGAACGCGGATGGGGATACTAAGAGAGACAATATCGACGCCCGCAGGAGAGCACTCATGGTTCGAGCGATCGTTCTGAATTCGCAAGACAATGTGGCGACGCTGATCGATTCGGGCGGCGCCGCCGATACCACGGTCGAACTGCGCGGCGAGAAGCAGGGCACGGTGATGCTGAAACAGGACATCCCGTTCGGCCACAAGGTCGCGCTCGCCGATATGGACGTCGGCGCCGAGATCCTGAAATACGCAACCGTGGTTGGCGAGACGACGGCGGCGATCTCCGTCGGCGAACACGTCCACATCCACAACGTGGATTCGAAACGGGGCCGCGGCGACAAGACCACAAGCTGACACGCGGGAGGATACGAGACATGACCGACACATTCCTGGGTTTCGAGCGGTCCGACGGCCAGGTCGGCGTGCGTAACCATATCGGCGTCATCTCGATCATGGACAACGTCAATCCGGTGACCCGCGCCATCGCCGACAGCGTCGCGGGCGCGGTACCGGTCACCACGCTGTTCGTGCGCGGCCAGTACGGCAAGGATCTGGAGATGGCCTACAACACGCTGGCCGGCATGGGGCGCAATCCCAACCTCAACGGCGCGGTGATCGTCGGCATGGAGGAGACCAGCACCAACATCGTCGCCGACCGGGTGCGCAACACCGGCAAGCCGGTCGAGACCATCCTGATCCAGGAACAGGGCGGCACGGTGAACGCCACCGCCGCCGGCATCCGCGCCGCCAGCCGCATGGCGATTGCCGCGTCCAGGGAACGGCGCAAGAAATTCCCGGTCTCGGAACTGGTGCTGGGCCTCGAATGCGGCGGCTCGGACACCACCTCGGGCCTCGCGTCGAATCCGGCGCTCGGCCGCGCCGCCGATCGGCTGATCGCCGAAGGCGGCACCGCGGTCGTCACCGAGACGGCCGAGTTCATGGGCGCCGAAGAAATCTTCGCCGAACGGGCCGTCGACGCGGGCGTGAAGAAGGCCTTCATAAAAATGGTGCTCGACCACGAGGCGGAGGCGATGAAGGCGGGCGTCGATATCCGCGGCGCCAATCCGGTGCCCGACAATATCCGCGGCGGCCTCACCACCATCGAGGAAAAGGCGATGGGCGCGATGGCCAAGACCGGCACCACGCCGCTGGTCGAGGTGCTGGAGTATTCCGAAGCGCCGAGCCGCAAGGGGTTGCACTTCATGGCGGGATCGGCCCCTGCGGTGGAATCGCTGACCGGGCTCGCCGGCGGCGGCTGCCAGTTGACCGTCTTCACCACCGGGGTCGGCAACACAATCGGCAATATGATCATGCCGACCGCCAAGATCAGCGGCAACATCAACACGATCCGGGATTTCCCGGACAACATCGACTTCGACGTTTCCGATATCCTGGAGAACGACAAGTCCTTCACCGAAATGGGCGACGCGCTGTACGACTACATCCTCGACATGGCGTCCGGCACGATCACCACCAGCGAGGCGCTGAAACAACAGGAAACCGCGATCATGCGCTTCGGCATGACGATTTAGTTGGATATTCGATTGAGCGACGTCGACGATGCCGGTTCATCGTTTAAAAGGTCACCCCCACCCCGGCCCCTTTGACCGCGAATAGCGGTCAAAGCCATCAAGGGGGAGGGAGAAGCGTTAGAGACGGTCCCCAAATATTGCCCTCCCCCTTGCGGGGGAGGGTTGGGTGGGGGGTACTCTAAAATGCGAATACAGCGACCGCCCATAGGAGAACACCATGACGCAGGCCAAACCGAAAACCGACGGCATCGACCGGACCCGCGCCTTGGCGGAAGACATTTGCGGGCTGACCTTCGACGCGCTGTCGCCGGACGACGTGGCGCAGCTCAAACGGCTGTTGCTCGACCATCTTGGCGTCGGCTTGCGCGGCTCCGCGCTGCCCTGGGGTCTCGCGCTGCAGAAATATGCGACACCCTACAATGGCACCGGCAAATGCACGATTTACGGCAGCACGCTGAAAACCACCTTGCCGGTCGCGGCCCTGGTCAACGGCACCTCGGCGCACGGGCTCGAGATGGACGACACCCATGACCAGAGCCTGAGCCATCCCGGCTGTCTGGTGATCGCGACGGCGCTCGCCGCCGGTCAGGTGCAGGAACGGTCCGGCGCCGAGATCCTGGTTGCGATCGCGGCGGGCTATGAAGTCATGGCCCGCGCCGGCCTCGCCACCGGAGCGCAGCAGACCGTCCACAAAGGCTTCCATTCGACCGCGCTGTACGGCGGTTTCGGCGCGGCGGCGGCGGCGGGATTGTTGATCGGGCTGGATACCGACCGGATGTGCCGCGCCTGGGGGTTGATGCTCTCGATGGCCGGCGGCTCGAAGCAGTTCGCGCACGATCCATACGGGACCACGGTAAAACGCCTGCACGGCGGCATGCCGGCGCATAACGGCGCGCTCGCCGCCGAGCTCTCGGCGCATGGCATCGACGGGCCGGACCAGTCGCTCGACGGTATATTCGGTCTCGGCAATCTGTTCGGCGACGATCCGCAGCCGGAACGGCTGCTGCGCGCGCCGGGCGAGAAGTTGCAGATCCACAATATCAGCTTCAAGCCCTATCCCTGCTGCCGTCTGTTCCACTCGACGATCGATGCGCTCGGCGAACTCACCGACGACTTTAAGACCGCCCCGGACGACATCGAGAAAATCCATGTCGGCGCGCCGGAAGTGATGATCACCCAACACATGATGCGCCGGCCGGATTCGGTGATGGCGGCGCAATACGCCCTGCCGCACGCGCTCGCGGCCAGCCTGATCGCCGATCCTTACGCCTACGAATCCTACGAGGAAGACACGCTGCACGATCCCGCGATCCTTGCGCTTGCCGACCGGATCGACGCGAGCCGGGACCCGGAAATTGAAAAGGACTTCCCGGCCCATTTCGGAAGCTCGGTCGAAGTCACCCTCCGGTCGGGCGAGCAGCGGCGGGTAACGGTGATGGACAGCCAAGGCACGCCGGCCCGGCCGTTCAGCCAAGAAGCGCTGGAAGAGAAATTCCGGACGCTGGCGCAGGTGGTCAAGCCGGCAATCGACAGCGCGGCCGTGTTCGAGCTGGTCGAGACCCTGCCCGCGGCGGACAGCATCGAGCCCTTGCTCGGACATTTTGAAGTTCGCTGACACTGGTCGTCCTGCGCGATCGCCTTAGATCTTTCTCGGTATCCCAATACGAACCTAAACGTGCACTGGGTCGAATAGGTACGGCACCCCATACCCGCTACCTCGACTGCTCGGCTGGACTCGTCTCCCCGTGCCGGGATACACCCAATGATTAACCAAACGATTGAGAAATTCTCACAAGGAACCCCATGACGGATCACCTCCTTTTTACGGTCGAAGACAAGATCGCCACGATCACGTTGAACCGGCCGGACAACCTGAACGCGATTTCGCCGGAGATGGGCGACGCCTGGGTCGATGCGCTGCGGCAATGCCGCGACCGGGATGACATCTATGTCGTGGTGTTGACCGGCGCCGGGCGCGCCTTTTGCGCCGGCGGCGACGTCAAGGCGATGAAGACCAATGTCGAACGGCGCAAGCCCGGGGTCGCGAAGAAGACCCAGTGGGAAGGCCCGCAACGCATTCCCCGGATGCTGACCGAGCTGGACAAGCCGATCATCGCGGCGGTCAACGGCCCGGCCACCGGCGCGGGCATGGACATGGCCAGCATGTGCGATTTTCGCACAGCGGCGGAAAGCGCCCGCTTCGCGGAGAGCTACGTGCATATGGGCCTGACGCCGGGCGCAGGCGGCTGCTGGTTCCTGCCGCGCGTGATCGGCATGCCGAAAGCGCTGGAACTGCTGTTTACCGGCGATTTCATCGATGCCCAAAAGGCTTTGGAGATCGGCTACGTCAACCACGTCTTCCCCGACGACACGCTGATGGAAGAAACCTACAAGATCGCGCGAAAGATCAGCCGCCGGGCTCCCTTGTCCGTCCGGTTTATCAAACGCGCGACATATCAGGCCCAGCGAATTGACGTCGTCGCACATCTGGACCAAATTTCATCCCACATGGCCGTTTTGCGCGCGAGCGAAGATCACGCCGAAGCGGTCGAAGCCTTCCACGAAAAGCGCTATCCGGAATTCAAGGGCCGATAGCGCTGCACCCAAACGCCGATCACGCCAACCGCCGATCACGAACGACAACAACACTGAGCAGGGTAAGCGATCGCCATGTCAGAGGGCATTTCCAACGAATTCGCGACGATTCACGAAATCATCAAGACCGCGCGCATGAACCTGACCCAGGGCGCGTGGGATTACATGGCGGGCGCGTCGGAATCCGAAACGACGATGAAGCGCAACCGGCGTGCCTTCGACAAGCTTGCGTTGAAGCCGCGCGTCATGCGGGACGTTCGCGAAATCGACACCTCCGAAACGATCTTCGGCATGAAGCTCAACATCCCGGTAATCCTGGCGCCGATCGGCAGCCTCGAAACGTTCTCGCCGGTGGGCGGCGCCGCCGATTCCGCCCGCGCGGCCGAGGAGGCCGGCATCTGCCACATGCTGAGCTCCCGCTGCGCCCCGGGCCTCGAAGAAGTCGCCGCGGCGGCGGACAACTACCGCATATTCCAGCTCTATGTCCGGGGCGACACCGATTTCGAGGACGACCATGCGCGCCGGGCCATCGACAACGGCTATCACGCTTTCGCGGTGACGATCGATACCGCGGTCTATAGCCGGCGCGAACGGGACTACGCCAACCGCTTCGTCAAGAAATGGCGCGTCGATGTCTCGAACGACGAGCAGAACTGGCAGGCGCTCTACACCTGGGACAACGTCAAGCGCTTCAAGGATACGCACGATATCCCGCTGATCATGAAAGGCATCGCCACCGCCGAGGACGCGGCGCTCTGCGTCGAGCATGGCGTCGACGGCATTTACGTGTCGAACCATGGCGGCCGCCAGCTCGACCACGGGCGCGGCTCGCTCGATGTCCTGCCGGAAGTGGTGCGGGAGGCCAAGGGCAAGGCCAAGATCTTCGTCGATGGCGGTTGCCTGCGCGGCGGCGATATCGTCAAGGCAAAGGCGTTGGGCGCGGACGCGGTCGGTATCGGCCGGCTGCAATGCTGCGGTCTTGCCGCCGCCGGACAGGCCGGCGTGGTCCGCGTGCTCGAGATCCTCGAGGACGAAATTCGTATCGCGATGGCGCTCTGCGGCGCCACCTCCTGGGCCGATCTCGACGAAAGCAGCGTGATCCCCTCGTCGCCGGTCAACTATCCGTCCGTGTTTAGCGGTCATCCGCTGCTCCACCTCGACGCCAACAAATACTGAATAAGCAAGAGCGAAAAAATCCATGAGCATCGAACCGGCGGCGGAATTCGCCACCCTGCATGAAATCATCAAGGCAGCACGCAACAACCTGACCCAGGGGGTCTGGGATTATGTGACGGGCGCCACCGATTCCGAAACCACGCTGCGGCGCAACCGGCAGGCGCTGGATTCGATCGCGCTTCGGCCACGCGTCATGCGCGATGTCAGCAAGCGCAGCGCCAAGGCCAGTTTCATGGGCCGCGATTTGAGCATGCCCATTATTCTGGCGCCGATCGGCTCGTTGCAGATGGTGCATGAAGGCGGCGCCGCCACCTCGGCGAAGGCCGCCGAAATCGCCAACGTAATCCACATGGTCAGTTCCCGATCGGGCCCGGGTCTGGAAGAAACCGCCGCCGCGGCGGACAACCACCGTATCTTTCAACTCTATATCCGGGGCGGCGACGATTTCGAGGACGACCACGTCAAGCGCGCGATCGACAACGGTTACTTCGCCTTCGCCGTCACCGTCGACCTGGACTACTACACCCGGCGCGAGCGCGATCACGCCAACCGGTTCGTACACCTGTCACGCGCGGTGATGGCCGGCGGCGGAATGGAGTTCCAGGCCGCATACAATTGGGACAGCATCAAACGCTTCAAGGATAAGCACGATATTCCCTTGATCATGAAAGGCATCGGCACGGTCGAAGACGCGGTAACCGCGGTGGAACACGGCGCCGAAGCGGTCTATCTCAGCAATCATGGCGGCCGCGGGCTCGATTCCGGCCGCGGCGCGATTGAAATCCTTCGCGAAACCGCGCCCGAAATCAAAGGTAAGGCGAAGATCATCTATGACGGCGGCGTCATGCGCGGCACCGATGTGGTCAAGGCCATGATCCTCGGCGCCGATGCGGTCGGTATCGGCCGTATGCAGTGCCTGGGTATGGCCGCCGCCGGTGTGCCGGGGCTATTGCGGGCGCTGGAAATCCTCGATGAAGAAATTCACATCGCATTCGGCCTGATGGGCGTGAACAGCTGGGACGAACTCGATGGCTCCTTTATCTGCGACGCCGAACCGGTGGGGGAACCGCATATCTTCAGCCAGCACCCGATGGTCGCCTTCGAACCGCACCTGTACTGACGCATGAGCAAACCAGCAAATGAACCGCGCGAAGCGGTCACGCCCCTGCCGGCCTCCACGGTCCTGTTGTTACGCGATGGGGCCGCGGGAATCGAAGTCTTCATGGTGCAGCGGCCGACCAAGATGGATTTTGCCGCCGGCGCCTTGGTCTTTCCCGGCGGCAAGGTCGATGACGCCGATCGCGCGGCAAACGTGCGGCCACGCTGCACCGGCGCCGACGCGCTCGACGATTTCAGTCTGGCGCTGAATGTCGCCGCCATCCGCGAGACGTTCGAGGAATGCGGCGTGCTGCTGGCCCGACCGCGCGGCCAAAGCGAACTCGTGCCACTCGAGCGCGTGCCCGAACTCGAAACACAGTATCGAGACGCGCTGGTCCGGGACGAGGTTGGCATCGGCGATATGGCCGACGCGGAAGATTTGGAACTGGCCTGCGACCTGCTGGAATACTACGCCCACTGGATTACGCCGAAGATTCGGCCCAAGCGATTCGACACGCATTTCTTCCTGGCGCCGGCACCTGCAGGACAAAGCGCGCTGCATGACGGTTCGGAATCTTTGGACTCCCTATGGTCGACGCCGGCGCAAGTCATGGCCGACTACATCGGCGGCATCCATCTCGTGATGTTTCCCACCTATTGCAATCTGCTGAAACTGACCAAAAGCAATACCGTGGCCGAAGCCCTGGACCGTGCGCGCCGCGACGAGGTGGTAACCGTCCTCGGCCAGCACAGCATTGGCACGGATGGCGTCCGGCGGCTTCTGCTGCCCAAGGCCGCCGGCTACGACATCACCGAGATGCCCGATCCGACCGAACCAAGCGGCAAACGGATCGTCATTCAGGAATAATTACCGGAACCGGCAACGGGAATCGCGGAGGACGCCATGGATGAGGAACTGCCCTATGCGGGCCTGCAGGTCCTCGACGCGTCCCAGGGAATTGCCGGCCCGCATTGCGGCATGCTGTTGGCGCAACATGGCGCGGATGTCATCAAAATGGAGCCGCCGCATGGAGACTGGATGCGGCAGTCCGGCAAACAATACGGTGACCAGACCGCTTCGAGCCTGAATTTCAGCCGAGGCAAACGCAGCATTGCGCTCGACCTAAAAACCCCCGAAGGGCTCGACCTCGCACAGGCATTGGCGAAACGGTGCGACGTCTTGCTGGAGAACTTTCGGCCGGGCGTGATGGCGCGATACGGCCTCGATTATGAGTCGGTCCGAAAGGATAACGCCGATGTCGTCTATGCCTCCACACTGGGTTTCGGCGACCGGGGCCCGGAAAGCGACCGGCCCGTCACCGATATGGTGATGCAGGGCTACAGCGGCTGGATGCACATGAACAGGGACAGGGGCGGAACGCCCCATCGCGCCGACATGCCTGCGATTGACGTGATGACGGGGCTTTACGGTTTTCAGGCGGTAAGCGCCGCATTGTATCGCCACGCCCGCACCGGCAAGGGTGCGCATGTCGAAGTCAACATGATGGAAGCGGCAGGCGCCTTTCAGGCTGCAAAAATAATTGAATCCCATCTGGAGCAGGGTGTGCCGCAACCGCTCGGGGCGCCCATCGGCACCTATCCGACCGCCGATGGATTCATCAACTTGAATGCGCGCCAAAATCATAAATTTGCCGGGCTCTGCGAAATCGTCGGCCACGAAGAATGGATGGACGACCCGCGATTCGCGACGCCGGAAGCGCGTGTGGCGCATGGGCCGGATTTGGCCGTGGCGTTGGCGGAAGTGCTGTCAACGCGACCCACCGCCGAATGGGCCGAGGGCTTGCGGTCGCACGACATCATCCATACGAAGATCAACACCTATGACGACTATTTGAGTTCCGAACAAACCGCGGCGATGGGAACCGTCGCGTGGATCGATCATCCGGATATCGGGCGGCTGCCGATGCACAACATTCCCGGCACGCCGCGGCTGCATCAAGGGGATCTCGCCGCCACTGCACCGCATATCGGCGAGCACACTCGGGAGATATGCCGCACACTCGACCTTGACGACGCGGCGATCGACGCGCTCCGGGATAACGGTGCTATCGAGATTTACGGGGAAGATATGCACACGGACTAAACGCGGTTGCCCCCCGCCCGGCAAATTGGGATGTGTCGATTATCGCGACGGCAGCGTCCGCGCGTAGTCGAGCAGCGCCGCCGAGTCTACCATCGGAAACGCCCGCAGATTAATCATCTCAGCGCCCGGATGTGAATTTCGGATCTTATGCAGAACTTCCCATGGATTGCTCTGCGCCTCGGTGCCGACAAAGGCGGGTTTCCGGTTATCGCCGAAGTTGAGACGCCGCCCGTCGAAGCCATGGCATGACGCGCACGTCGTCTGATAAATGCCTCGGCCGCGTTCGAGGAATTCGGCGCGCGATAAGGTTCCGCGCCGCACCTCGCCCGTTTTGTCGTCGATATAGGCTTCGGTTTCATGTTGGCCGCGGCTCACGAAGATCGCGAGCCGTTCGAGCGCGGCGTCGCCGATCATGGACGGCGAGTAGCCGTGCGGCGCGGCGCGCATCAACTTTGCAATCGCCTTGGGATCGCGGCCGGCAGCGGCGCGGACTCCCTTGATGCCGGTGGCGTGCGAGCCGCGTGCATATTTCCCGTCCTTGCCCTTGT
>JAOTYV010000462.1 GCA_029861675.1 Alphaproteobacteria bacterium | reverse complement strand
CGGCTACCAGACCAATCAAACTCTCCGATTCCACACCGACCGCGCCGACATGACGGCGCTGCTCTGCCTGCGTCCGGCGAAGACGGGCGGCGACAGCAGCCTGGTCAGCTCCATAGCGATCCACAACGAGATCGCCGCGACCGATCCCGATTTGCTGACGCCGCTATACGACGGCATGCCCTATGTCCATGTAGAGGAGGGCGGATACACCGAGCCGCGGCGCATTCCGGTCTATAGCGTTCACGATGGGGTGCTGAGCTGCGGCATCCAGCGCAACACAATCAATACTGCGATCACCGTCGCCGGCATTCCGGTTTCGGGTCGGGAGGCCGCGGCACTGGAGCGTTTCGATGCGCTCGCCAATCATCCGGACTACCGGTTCGATATGTCACTCGAAGCCGGCGACATTCAATTCTGCAACAACTATACGGTGATGCATGCGCGCACCGCCTACGAAGACGACCCGGACCCGGATCGGAAACGGCATCTCGTGCGGCTCTGGCTGCAATTCGACAAAGCGCGCCCGGTCGCATCGCATTTCAAGGAATACAACGGCGTGCCGAAACAGCTGACGCGATAGCCGGCGCGGCCGAAAATGCCCGCATAGGGAACGCCGAACCGCGGTTTAGGAAATCTCCTCGTCGCCGTCTTTTTCCAGACGGTGCTGCTCCAAGAAGGCGACTGTGGTTTCCTTTTCCTTGTCTTCGATTTGGCGCTGCCCCTTCTTGCGCCCGTCGCGCGCACGGTTTTCCGAGGCCTTGCGCACGCGTTCGGCGCGCTGCTTCTTTTTGCGGAAACTTCGAAGATTGATGACTTCGCCCATGAACTTCCGTTCTGCGTCAGGAATACCGCCAACAGCTTAAACGGACATGTCCGGACTCAACAAGCGCCACGGAGCCGGCCGCTTGTGACACGGCGCGATTGCGATAAACTGTGACCCATAGACGACAGGCCGGAGTCGCATCGCCGCGCGCGGTGTTTCCACACGGAAAATTCGACTGTGGCGCCGCCGGAAATCAACACCAAGAGCGGGAGGCACTTCGTGCGAATGTATTTTTTCGTCAGTCTGGCCGTGTTGGTTCTCCTGACCGCGTACGGACTGTTGAGCGGACATTTTTTCTAACCACGGGCGCGGGCAGGACACCGCACACCATCGAACAATCAGCGGGAGAACACGAAATGCGGTGGGCACGTTTCGAGCGGAATGGGGACATCTCATACGGCATCGTCGACGGATCCGACATCGAAGTGGTCAAGGGCGACCTTTTCGGCAGCCACGAAAAAACCGGCGAGCGTGTAGCGCTGGACGCGGTGAAACTCCTGGTCCCGTTCGAACCGAAAACTTTTTACGCGGCCGGCCTCAACTATGTGGACCACATCAAGGAGCAGGCGGCGATGCACGGACGGGAGCTCAACATCCCGCAAAAGGCCGATATCGGCTATCGCGCAAACAACGCGCTGATCGCCCATGACGAAAACGTAATCGTCCCGAAGGACGCAACCGAAAATGTGCAATACGAAGCCGAGATCGTCGCCGTGATCGGCAAACAGGCGAAGCACCTGTCCGAGGCCGATGCGCTGTCCTGCGTGTTCGGCTACACCATCGGCAACGATGTCAGCGAGCGCACCTGGCAAAAAAACGACCGCACGTTCTGGCGCGCCAAGAACACCGACACTTTCAAGCCGATGGGACCGTGGATCGAAACCGAGCTGGACCTGGATTCGCTGAAGACCACGGTGCGGATGGACGGCGAGGTAACGATCGAATTTCCGACCAACAACATGCTCTTCAGCATCGAAAAATATATCAGCGAGATGACCAGGTATCTCACCCTCTATCCCGGCGACATGATTTGGATGGGCACGGAAGGGTCGTCGCCCAACGTCAAGGATGGCGCCGTTGTGGAAATCGAGATCAGCCAAATCGGTACGCTGCGCAACCGCTTCGTCCGGGAAAAGTAACCGGCGCGCGGCCACGATTCATTGCGCAGGCCATACGCGCACAAAACACCGGGAGATTGAAATGCCGGCGCTACAGCCAGATCAGTGCGACTCCCTGAGCCGGGCGGTCGATACCGCCATGGCGTCGGCGGACGCGCTGTTCGCGGACCTTGCGAAGCGAACCGCGGACACGCAAGGGGTGACGCGCGCATCCTATGGGGAGGGCGAACAGATCGCGCATGCGCTGGTCGAGGAGACGGCCCGGCGGCAAGGGCTGGAGATCGGCGGTGACCTTGCGGGCAATCTGTACATGACATTGCCGGGACGGGACCGCTCGGCGCCGGCCCTGGTCACCGGATCGCATCTCGATTCGGTCCCGTGCGGCGGCAATTACGACGGCGCGGCCGGCGTCGTGGCCGGGCTTGCGGCGCTCGATGCGTTGAAGCGCGCCGGCATCACGCCGCACCGGGATCTCACCGTGATGGCGGTCCGGTCAGAGGAATGCGGCAGTTGGTTTGTGGGTAGCCATGGCGGCCATCTCGGCTCGCGGGCGGCGCTCGGGCTGATGGCGGCGGAGGAACTGGACACCGCGGTCCATCTCGGGTCCGGCTTGTGCCTGGGCGAGCAAA
>JAOTYV010000461.1 GCA_029861675.1 Alphaproteobacteria bacterium | reverse complement strand
TTCAAGCCGCGCCGCGTTCGGGTGGCGTTCCGGCAGGCCCCTAAAGCGACCGGTACAAATATACGCTTGGAATCGCGGCGCCGAAGCCCGCCTTTTCGTATGCCCGACGGGCAGGAGCATGGCTCGGATCGCCGCCGGTTCCGACAGTTGCGACATGCATGCCGGCCGCCCGCAATCGATCGAGTGCCCATTCATACATCCCTGTGCCGATACCCCGGCCTTGGAAATCCGGGTGGACGGCGTTCAGGCCGATTTCGCCGACTTTGGACGCCTGATCGAAGGTGACCGAGCAAAACGCGACGATCTCCGAACCGAGTTCGACCACAAACACATCGTGAGACGACGTCGCTTCGCAGATATGGCGGAGCAGTTCGGCTTGCTCCCGTTCCGAATTGGAAAGGGCGACCTGCGCAATCTTTTCACCGACAATTCTTCTGAATGACTCGAAGACCGGTTCGTAGGCCGCCGCGCGGATCTCCTGCAGCCGGGCTAGATCCTGCCGTTCGAACCCCCGAATGTTGCAATTCTCGATCACGCGATGGCCTCGTCTTCGGATCAATGGCTCTAATAGCGGATAATGCACTTCGAGGCGTTTACATTCGAGGACATTTTAGCCATTAGAATCTGGTCTTCGGCCTTCAATCTGAGACAATACCGTAATTCGAATTCGATCCGCCGCTACACCTAGGGTTCGAGACGCAATGGCACACATTCCGGCTCAATGCGACGTCGCGGTCATTGGCGCCGGTGCGGCGGGCCTCGCGGCGGCGGCGACGCTGCGGGCCCAGGGTGCCGATGTGGTCGTGCTGGAAGCCAAGGCCCGGATTGGCGGTCGCGCTTTTACCGAAACCGATACTCTCGGCGTGCCGTTCGATCACGGGTGCCAATGGCTCCACTCCGCAAGCCTGAATCCGTTCGTGCCGATGGCCGAGAAGATGGGGTTGGCCGTCGGGCTCGATGAGCGTCCGCGGGGTATCTGGCTGGACGGACGCTGGGCGACCGAGGATGAGGTGGAAGACTGGCGGCTTCATGCGGAGCGGTCCTTCGTCGCGATGGAATCGGCGGCGGGTGAGGGACGCGACGTTGCCGCTTGTGAAATTTTTGCGGAGCCAACGCGTTGGTCGGCGCTGTTCGACGCGCGGCTCGGGATGGTGTCGGGTGTCAACGCCGACGGAGCATCGACCGCCGACCACGCCAACTATCTGGACACGGAGGAAAATTGGCTCGTTGCCGGCGGCTATGGCGCGTTGGTTGCCCGGTGGGGCACTGCGCTGCCGGTGTCCCTGGACACTGCGGTCAGCCGCGTCGATTGGCGCGGAAAGTCAATCGCCATCGAGACGCCGCGGGGCGTGCTGTCGGCCCGGAAGGTGATCGTTACCGTTTCCACGGCAGTTCTCGCGTCGGAGCGGGTCACGTTCGACCCGCCGCTGCCGGATTGGAAAGCAGAGGCAATCGAGGCGCTGCCGCTCGGGGCGGCGAACAAGGTCGCGTTTCGGTTCGATCGCGATGTATTCGGTGAGCCGGCGGGACAATGGGCTGTCTATTCGACCGACGGGGCGGACGCCTTCAGTTTTCAGGTTCGGGCACAGTCAACCCTGGCAGCCATTGGCTATGTCGGTGGCAAATTCTGTGACGCGCTCGAAGCATCCGGCGAAGCCGAGATGTTGGGCACGGCGCTCGATCAGCTCAAGGCAATTTACGGCAGCGCCATCGCCGGCCATGTTGTCTCCGCCGCCGCCACCGCATGGCGCGGCGATCCGTATATCGGCGGGGCCTATTCCGCGGCATGGCCGGGCCAGGCCGCGCGCCGGCGGGATCTGGCGCAGCCGATCGATGGACGTTTGTTCTTCGCCGGCGAGGCGTCCTCGTGCGACTTCTTTTCAACCGCCCATGGGGCATATCTGAGCGGCGTCGCGGCGGCCGAGGCGCTCGGCGATTAGCGGAAACGGGATTTGGCGTTTCCCGTCACCGCCGTCTTTTCCGCCGGGCCATCGGGTCGATTTGCTCATAAGGCGCAATTTGAACGCTTCGTCTGATAGGGTCGTAAGCGAGATTGTTCGGACCGTCTGCGAGCTCCCACCGGAGAAAATCGCCGCGAACCGCGATGTTGAAGGTCTCGGCGCCAATCATCTCATAGTTTAATTTCGTGTCGGCCAGAGCGGGTGTCCCGACGCAGAAATTGGTGGCGGGCTTCGCCGCGCGGCCGCATTGCGCTAGGCTGCCCTGGTTGTCTCACCAATCGCGATAGGGTCGGCCATGTCTTATGATTTCGATATTCATCCCGAAATGCAGGTCTTAATCGATGCGAAGGCGGCGATGCCGCCGGCCACGACGCTCGACGAAATGCGTAATCAATGGTCGTCCTACGTCAGCGAAACCCGGCAACCGTATCCCGAGGGCATGGCAGTGGGCGATCGGGCCATTCCAGGGCCGGGGGGCGACGTTCCAGTACGCATTTACCGTCCCGCGGGCATGGCGGATCCGGCCCCCTGTATCCTCTACATTCACGGTGGCGGATTCATGAAGGGCAACCTCGACAGCTCCGATTCGGTTGCGTGGGGGTTGGCGGCAG
>JAOTYV010000180.1 GCA_029861675.1 Alphaproteobacteria bacterium | reverse complement strand
TTCGAAAGCGACCTGTCATTCGGCAAAGATCCTTGTGCGAAGGCTTGGCTTGGACTGGCGCTATTCGGCCGATATGATCCTGCGATCCAGCACTCAGGACCGACGCGGCCGATGCAAAAACACCCGGATTTTCAAAATCTTTTCGTGCTCGATCATCCGCTGATCCAGCACAAACTTACCTTGATGCGCCGACGGGACACGCCGACCGGGCTGTTCCGTCAACTGCTTCGGGAAATCGCCTTGCTGATGGGCTACGAATTGACCCGGCCCTTGCCGCTGACCACGGCGCCCATCGAGACGCCAGTTGCGGCGATGGAGGCGCCGGTCCTGTCCGGGCGCAAGCCGGTCATCGTGTCCATATTGCGCGCGGGTCTGGGTATGGTGGAGGGGTTGCACGAGCTGCTGCCGAATGCGCGGGAAGGGCATATCGGCTTGTTTCGCGATCCCGCGACGCACCGTCCGGTGGAATACTACGTCAAGCTGCCCGAGGCCGCCGGCCGGCTGTGTATCGTCGTGGACCCGATGCTGGCAACCGGGCATTCTGCCGCTTACGCCGTAGAGGTTTTGAAGAAGAACGGTTTCTCCATGCCGAACATCCGCTTCATGGCGCTGGTTTGCGCGCCCGAAGGCGTGCGGGAATTTGAGCAGGCCCATCCCGGCGTGCCGATTTTCACCGCGGCGCTGGATGAGCGCTTGAACGAGAACGCCTACATCGTTCCGGGGCTGGGCGATGCCGGGGACCGCTTGTTCGGGACAAAGTAGCACCGGGATAGCGACCCGGGATCGCGTCAAACCGGCCTTCGCCAAATCGGCCGGTTCGGGCTACGATGCGGTCACGCCCGAGAGCTGGCGGACGACCGCAATCATCCGCGGAGACTTCCTTGATACGCAAATCGATTTTCCTTATGTTCGGCCTCGCGGGCGCGGTGGTGTTGTCGCAATTTCCGGAATTCTTTCAACAGTATGCCCAACGCGTCGGCGGCCATCTGGCGGAACTGAACCATCAAGTGGCGGAGCTCGAGAATCGCGCCGCGTTGGACGGCAAGGACACGACCGCTTATTTGCGGCACCTTAGGGACAGCGAGGACGGCGCCGTGCGGCGCGAGGGACGGCACCTCGTTGCGCTGGTGGAACGCCGTGGCCGGCTGACACAAGCCTACGAGGCACTGGCGACGGCGGATCCCTGGTGGCGTGCGCCTCGTTTCCTGCGACATATCGACTGGCCGATCGCCGGGGCGACGTTGAAGGCGTATCGGATGGCGATGCCGATTACGTCGGAATCGGCGCTGTATTCCGCCACGGGATTCCTGTCCGGCATCATGGTTTATGGATTGCTGTTTCGCCGCCGCGCATCGCGTGAAACATGAGGAGAGGCGGCCGGTAAGAATGCCGCCGGTTTGCCCGCCGCTTAATGTAACGGACGGGGCGAATGGCGGCGGCCGGCCGCCCTTGGGCGATCGCGGTCACCCTCCTCGTCGAACAGGTCGGCGAGTTGTTCCATCATCGTGCCGCCCAACTGGTCGACATCGACAATCGTCACGGCGCGGCGGTAATAGCGGGTCACGTCATGGCCGATGCCGATGGCGACCAACTCGACGTCGGACCTGACTTCGATATATTCGATCACGTCGCGCAGGTGGCGCTCGAGATAGTTGCCCGGATTGACCGAAAGCGTGGAATCGTCGACCGGCGCGCCGTCGGAGATCACCATCAAAACGCGCCGTTGCTCCGGACGCGATTGCAGCCGGTCATGCGCCCATAACAGGGCCTCGCCGTCGATGTTTTCCTTCAACAGCCCTTCGCGCAACATCAGCCCAAGGTTCTTGCGCGCGCGCCGCCAGGGCGCCTCCGCCGCCTTGTAGACGATGTGCCGCAAATCGTTGAGCCGGCCCGGATTCGACGGCTTGCCGTCGGCAATCCATTTTTCACGCGCTTGGCCGCCTTTCCAGGCACGCGTCGTGAAGCCCAGAATCTCCACTTTCACGCCGCAGCGTTCCAGTGTCCGGGCCAGGATATCCGCGCTCATCGCCGCGATTGTGATGGGGCGGCCGCGCATGGAGCCGGAGTTATCGATCAACAGCGTTACGACGGTGTCGCGGAACTCCATATCGTGTTCGATCTTGAAGGAAAGCGGGTGCATCGGATTGGTGACCACCCGGTCGAGCCGCGCCGTATCGAGCAGGCCCTCCTCAAGGTCGAATTCCCAGGACCGCATCTGCTTCGCCATGAGTCGGCGCTGCAGCCGGTTGGCGAGCTTGCCGATCATGCCCTGCAGATGCAGCAATTGCTGATCGAGCAATTGACGAAGCCGGGCCAATTCCTCCGGGTCGCACAGTAATTCGGCCTGCACGACTTCATCGAAGCTTTCGGCATAGGCGTGATAGAACGCTTCCCGAGGGACATTCGACAGATCGTTTTCCGGCCGCCAGGGAGTGCCCGGGTCGCCGGGTTCCTCGCTGCCCGAACTGGGCATCATGTCGCCGTCCTGATCGTCCGGCATCATCTCGCCCATTTCGTCGTCGCCGGGTACCGATTCCATGGCATCGGCCATCGCTTCGGCGTTTGCGTCCGAGCCGCCTTCGCCGTCCTGCTCGCCCTCGGCCTGCGCGTCGTCGTCGGCGTCCTCATCGCCGTCGCCGGCCTCCGAGGGCGTTTCCGCGCCGAGTTCGATGTTGAGGTCGGTGATGAGCTGCCGCACAACCTGGCTATAGGTGGCCTGGTCGTCGAGATGTTTTTCCAGTTCCGCGAGGTCCTTGCCGATGCGTTCCTCGAGCCACGGTTTCCACATATCGCAGATGTGTTGCGCGGCCGGCGGCGGCGGGGCTCCCGTAAGCCGCTCCCGGGCCAGCAGCCGGACGGCTTCGGGCATCGTCGCTTCGGTGCGGTCGGCGACCCGGTGCAGTCCCTGCCGGCGATAGCGCTGTTCCATCGCCGCCGCGAGATTTTCGCTGAGCCCGGCCATGCGGCGGCTGCCGATGGCTTCGCAGCGCGCCTCTTCCAGGGCCTCGTACAGCACGGGGGCGACGTCGCCGCCCGGCATATGCTCCGCATGAATTGCGCTGTCGTGATGGCGCAGGCGCAACGCCAGCGCATCCGATTCGCCGCGGACTTGCGCGACTTCCTCGATCGGCAGGTCACGGCTCGGGAACGGGACGCGCGCCCGGTCGCCGTTCAGCCCGGGCGGCTCGTTTGAGAAGCTGACCTCGAGATCGTCCCGCTCGGCGATAGCGCGCATGGTTGCCGCCGTGGCCTGCTTGAACTGTTCCAGCGGCGAATCATCGCTCATTGCGGGTCGGAGCCTCCGGCTATGCGATTGCGACGTTTACGCCGGTTTCGGGCAATTCGGTACCAAAACAGCGTTGGTAATATTCCGCCACGGCCGGGCGTTCGGTCTCGTCGCATTTGTTGAGGAACGTCATCCGGAACGCGAGGCCGACATCACCGAAAATTTCGGAATTCTCCGCCCAGGTAATGACCGTGCGGGGCGACATGACGGTCGAAATGTCGCCGTTCACGAAGCCGGCGCGGGTCAGGTCGGCGCACGCCACCATGGCGCTGATGGTCTCCCGGCCCTCTTCATTGTCATAGGACTTGGCCTTCGACAGGACGATCTTCACTTCCTCGTCATGCGGCAGGTAGTTCAAGGTGGTCACGATGCTCCACCGGTCCATCTGCCCCTGATTGATTTGCTGGGTGCCGTGATACAGGCCGGTCGTGTCGCCCAATCCGACCGTATTCGAGGTCGAAAACATGCGGAAGTACTGATGCGGGCGAATGACCCGGCTCTGATCCAACAGTGTCAGCTTACCGTCGACTTCAAGCACGCGTTGGATCACGAACATGACGTCCGGCCGTCCGGCGTCGTATTCGTCGAAGCACAGCGCGCACGGATTTTGCAGCGCCCAGGGCAAAATGCCTTCACGGAATTCGGTTATCTGCTTACCGTCGCGAATGACGATGGCGTCCTTGCCGATCAGATCGATCCGGCTGATATGGCTGTCGAGGTTGACCCGAATGCAGGGCCAGTTGAGGCGTGCCGCCACTTGCTCCACATGGGTCGATTTCCCGGTGCCATGGTAGCCCTGGATCATGACCCGACGATTATGCGCAAAGCCCGCGAGAATGGCCAAGGTCGTGTCATGGTCGAAGACATAGGCCTCATCGATGTCCGGGACATATTCCGAACCGGACGAAAACCCGGGAACTTTCATGTCGACGTCGAGCCCGAACGTTTGTCTGACCGAAATCTCAACGTCCGGAGCATCGAGCTCGTGGGATTTGCTGTGCTCCTGACCTTGTGCGTTCGCCATGCTAAAAATCCGATCGTTTTGCCGGCGCGCGGTGTCGCACCAGGATAATTTTTGACTGTTGTGCGGTGGGCTATTCAGCGAGGCTCTTCTTCAGCGTCGTGTAAGCCTCGTTTATATCCTTCAACCGTTCTTCTGCAGAATTATCGCCACCGTTGACATCCGGGTGGTGACGCTTGACGAGTTCCTTATAACGCGTCTTAAGCTGGGTCAAGGTCACCGGTGGGACAAGGTCCATTGTCCGGAAAGCCATGAAATCGGCATGCTGCTCCGGGGTCAACTCCCGGGCCCGGCGATCTTTTGTTCCCAATTCGTCGCCAAGGTCGAAGGGATCGCGAAATTCACCGTTTTCAAATTGGCGCTGGTACGGTTTCCGCTGGTTCCCCAGCGGCCATGTCGGCCGGCGCCATACCGTATCCTCCCGGACCGCCAATTCAATTTCCCGCTCGTCCATGCCGGCGCAGTAATTCCAAGTGCGATTGTATTCCCGCACATGCTCGAGGCAGAACCAGAAGAACTGGTTGAGGGTTTCGCGCGATTGCGGTGCGCGATGGAGCCCTTCGGACACGCAACCAGGGGCGTCACACGCCCGATCGGGCGCCCGCTGATTCGTCTCAATTGAAAATTTATCCAATCGGCGCATCGGCCAACTATGGAGGCTACGCCGGTCGGAGGCAAGGTAGCCGGTTGACACTTAAACGCCTTGGATTCATGGTCCCGCATCGAACGTGGCGGGATGGACCGAAGATGCGCGTTGCCGACAGAATTCATCAAAAATTGACCGCTGCGCTGGCACCGGTTCGGCTTGAAATCGCCGATGATTCTCACAAACATGCGGGACATGCCGGCGCTCGTCCGGGCGGAGAATCACATTTTTCCGTCGAAATCGTCTCGGTGGCCTTTGACGGTCAGAGCAGGGTGGCGCGGCAACGCATCGTGTATGACGTGTTGAAAGAGGAACTCGAGGGCCCGGTCCACGCGCTGGCCTTGCGAACGTTGACACCGGCCGAGGAATAGCGCCGCTGGATTGGCACGCCGTTCAGTCCGCGGCGTCCCGGCCGGTGTAGAATTCTGGGAATGTCTCGCGCACGATTTCACCGTCTTCACGATAGGCATGGCACGCGTTGAGATGCCTCGGCTTGCCGCTGTTCGGCGCCGGCCGGGATTGGCCCGCATCGCGCGCGGCCTTGATCCGCATGCCATAGATGGTCTGAAACGCCGTGGTCGCGATCGGACCCAAGAGTTCCCGCAAATGCGTGCAGCCGTGAATGCCGCCGATCGCCCGGTTGGCTTCCCGCATCCAGCCCTTGGCTATCGTGATGCCGGCAAGTTTTGTGAAGTTGGGCGTGATCGCAGAGCACACGTCGTAAGGCTGAGAATCCATACTCGCTTCGCAGGCCTGGATAACCATGTCGTCGTCGACGGTCAGACGGATCCACATGTCGTGCACCGCGGTGCCGCTGGGCGTCGCGCCGCGATATTCACTGGTGAATTCATACGGCTTGGTATCGACCAGATGACCCTCGATGTCCCACAGGCCGTCCTCACGGCGATAGCCGCGGCAGGTAATTTCTCTGGTGTGGCAATGTTCGCGCGGGCGCGCCGGCGATAGCGGCATCTCGGCCTCATTGGTTGTGGGTGATTTGAGGGAATTTTGGCGGGGCGGTGATTGTGCGGTGCAAAAAATAGCGCGCCGGCGCAATCGGTCAAGGGGCGGGCTGACCGTCCTCGGCCGGCTGGGGCGTTACGCGCAACAGGGTGATCTGGTTACGTTGCCGTCTGAGAATTTCAAAGCGGAAACCGTAGAAAACGAAGACCTGGCCCGGCTCCGGTATCATGCGCGCCTCGTGCAACACCAGGCCTGCGATCGTGGTGGCTTCGTCGTCCGGCAGCAGCCATTCGAATTCCCGGTTGAGATCGCGAATGCTGACCGACCCGTTGACGATGAAACTGCCGGTGGCCTGCGGGCGCACGCCGGGCATGGCGATGTCATGTTCGTCGTCGATATTGCCGACGATTTCCTCGAGGATATCTTCGAGCGTGACGACCCCCATGAAGGCGCCGTATTCATCGACGACGACCGCGAAGTGCTCGCGCCGTTCACGGAATGCCTGAAGCTGGTCAAGCAGGCTCGTGGTTTCCGGAATGAACCAAGGATCTGCCGCGATCTCGGCGATCTTCGCCGCCGCAATTCTGCTCGCGTCGCCATGCGTTTCCCGCAGCAGCGCCTTGGCGTGCAGCACGCCGACGATGTTGTCCGGCTCGTCCTGGTACAGGGGCAGCCTTGTATAGGCGCTGTTCACGACACGCTTCAGGATTGTCGCGTTGGAATCGGCCAAGTCGATCATCTCGACGTTGCGGCGATGTGTCATGACCTCATAGACCTCGACGTCGTCGAGATCGAGGATACTGCGCAGCATCTCGCGTTCCTGGCGGATTTCGGGATCGGATCCCTTGTGCAGATTAATCGCGCCCCGCAATTCCTCTTCGCGATGGGCCCGAAGAAATTCATTGGTCGCTCTTTTGCCGAAGGCCAGCAGCGTGAGATCCACGATCTTGTTGATGGTCGCGGTCACGGGCGCCAGGACCGAAACGATCGGTTTAATCACCGGGGCCACCATCAGGGCGGCGTTGTCTGAATGGCCGAGCGCGTAGGTTTTCGGCAAGACCTCGGCGAAGATCAAGATCAGCATCGTCATCCCAAGGGTGGCGTAAACCACGCCTGCTTCACCGAAAATATTCAGAAGAACACTGGTTGCGAGCGCCGATGCGAAAATATTGACGAGATTGTTGCCCAACAGAATGGCGCCGATCAGCCGGTCCTTTCGGTCGTGCAGGCCGAGTACGAGCCGCGCCCGCCGGCTTCCTTGACGCGCAAGTTCGTGCATGCGCGGTTCCGACGATGCCGTCAGCGCGGTTTCCGATCCGGAAAAGAAAGCCGAAATCACCAAGAGCGCGACGATCAAGCCGCCGATCATCAGCCATTCCACCGTCATGTTGATTGTGCTCCTTCGAACAGGCTTTTCAGGTCTCCCGTCGCAACTTCCTGGGTCAGGAACGCCTTGCCGATCCCGCGTGCGAGAACGAACGTCATGCGGCCATCGACGACTTTCTTGTCTTTGCCCATGTGTCGGATCAAGACGTCGGTGTCCCATCGGTTTCCGAGCGCGTCGCCGACCGTGGTCGGCAGGCCGACGGCGGCGAGATGCCGGTGCACGCGCTGTGTGTCCTCAGGCGGGCACAGGCCCAGCCGCGTGGACAACTCGAAGGCCAGGACCATGCCGATCGCGACCGCTTCGCCATGCAGCAGCGCATCGCCGAATCCGGTTTCCGCTTCGAGGGCATGACCAAATGTGTGTCCGAGATTGAGCAGGGCGCGGTCCGCCGTTTCCCGTTCATCGCCGGCGACGATGGCGGCCTTGGCCCGGCAGCTCGTGACAATCGCATGGCGGCGGTCCGCCGCGTCGCCACGGCACAGCGCGGTGCCGTGTTCTTCAAGCCAGGTGAAAAATTCCGGATCGTTGATCAGCCCGTACTTGACCACCTCGGCATAGCCCGCGAGCAACTCACGGCGCGGCAGGGTATCTAAAATTCCGGTATCCGCGAGCACCAGGCGCGGTTGATGAAAGGCGCCGATTAGGTTTTTGCCATGTCGCGAATTGACGCCGGTTTTTCCGCCGACCGAACTGTCGACCTGTGCCAACAGGGTCGTCGGAATTTGCACGAAGTCGATACCACGGAGCGCGACAGCGGCGGCGAAACCGGTTAAATCGCCGACCACGCCGCCACCCAACGCGACCAAGGTGGTGCGGCGTTCGATGCCGTGGTCGAGCAGCGCGTCCAGGAGATTTTGGAGATTTCCGAAATCCTTGGTTTTTTCGCCGGGCGGCAGGCTTACCGTTTGGTGGTCGATCGCCGCCGCGTCGAGTGCCGCGTGCAGGGTGTCGAGATGCAGCGCGCCGACATTCGTGTCGGTCACAACCAACACCCGCTTCAGATACAGTACCGGTGCGATCAACCGGCCCGCCTGTTTCAGGACACCATCGCCGACAATGATGTCGTATCGGCGTTCGCCCAATTCGACGACGACGGTTTCGGTTTTGCTCATGTGTCGCATCTCGTTGCTAAAAAGCGGTTGACCGACTTGATCACCCGATCCGCGGTCATATCGAGTGGTCCCTGGTCGCTTTCAACCGTAATATCGGCCGTTGCATAGACCGGGTATCGCTTGGCGATCAGATCCTCAAGCGTTTGCTTCGGGTTTTTTGTCTTCAGCAGGGGACGGTGGCTGCGCCGCCGGACTCGTTGCCACAGGGTGTTGAGATCCGCCCGGAGCCATACCGAAATGCCGTTTTCGCGAATAATCGCCCGGGTCCGATCATCCATGAAGGCGCCGCCGCCGGTCGCCAGGATACACACCGGCTGCGACAGCAGTCTCTGGATGACACGGTTTTCGCCCTCCCGGAAGGCTTTTTCGCCATGCTCCGCAAATATTTCATCGATCGTGCGGCCGGCCGCCGCTTCGATCTCCTCGTCAGCATCCATGAACGGCAATCCGAGGCGCGCGGAAAGCTTCCGGCCGACGGCGGTTTTGCCCGCGCCCATCATGCCTACCAGCACGAGGGTCTTTGGCAATTCCGGTCTTTCGGTTTCAGTCATCATCCTTGGCGGCGTCGTGGTGAATTCCCATCGTTGAAACACACAGGATGGGCCTATACACTGCCGCACAATTGCCATAGTCGAAAGATAGCGTAAAGTAAGAACGCATGGCCGGTACGCAAACTCGAAATTCGGGGCCGGTGTGACCGTACCTAGTAACTGATGGCCTCATGAATCGTTTCACGATAGCGATGTTGGTAGTATTCCTGGTGCTCGTTGGGTCGGGGGCAGTATTTCTTGCGACGTGGGAAATACCGCCGCCGTCGAAATCGGTGGAGCGGGTCATTGATGACGGGCGTTTTCCCCGATAAATCCATAATTGCAAGTGCGTTTGTGCTCGGCACCTTGGTGTCCGGCACGGCGGCATTTGCGGCCAGCGGGGTAAGCCCCGCCGGCGTCCTGGTTGCCCGGGCGGGTCCGGTGGAGCTAGCGCCTCGGCGCGACCTGTCGACGCCGATCGTGCCCAAGGCGGCGGAAGAAGAGCGTCCGTCGGTATCGCCCTCACTGCCGGCCATACAAATAGAAAATCTTGGTCGGGTCGATGCCGATTCGATCGGAATTCTCGATGAAAGCAAGGGCGGGTTTGGTCCCGATATGTGGCGTGGCACGCCGCGCGCATTGATCGAACGTCTGTTGCCCCGGTTGCCGTCGGCAATGC